>SXXK01000500.1 GCA_005791255.1 Planctomyces sp. | reverse complement strand
TCGCGCTGCACCTCGATACTGTCGGAGGAACGCGCTGGAGTGCCGACTATCCGCGGTGCATTCACGAAGCGGTCCGTAATGCACTCGGCAATGACACCATTTCCATCTTCGGCGCCGGCTGCTGCGGCGACATCAATCACGTGGCACCCCGCGGCAAGGAACGCAACTCCACCACTGTCATCGGAACCTCCCTCGGTCAGACCATCAGCAACGGGCTCAGGGAACTGCAGCCGATAGAAAATCCCGTTCTTGAAGTCCGCTCCGCCGTTGTGCGTCTGCCACTGCGTTCAGCCGGTGCAGCAGAAGTCACACAGTCGCTGGCCACACTCGCCAAAGTTCAGGCAGGAGAATCTGTGGACTTCTACGATCATGTGGCAGCGTGGCGCACCATGATGATCGATCAGCTGCGTAATTCGCCGCGGCTGGTTCCGACTGCGCAGGCCGGACTTGCGCGACGCACAGTCGTACAGCTCGCCGGTTCCGGTGATGCCCTGCCCGTGGAAATCCACACCATTTCCTTTGGACGAGACTTTGCAATTGTGTGCCTGCCGGGTGAGGTGTTTGTGGAACTGGGACTGGCCATACGTCGAGCCAGTCCGTTTCGCACAACCATGGTCCTCGAGCTCTGCAACGCCGTCGAAACCTATTACGTACCAACTCGGGCTGCCAGCGCAGGTGGTGGCTATGAAACAACCAACAGCACCATAGCTCCGGGTGGCGGTGAAATGCTGGTACAGGAAAGTATCCGACTGCTGCAATCGGCGGCCGGTCGGACATCCGCAGAAAAATAGGCTCGGAACACCAGTCTGGTGCCTCGAAGAAGGAATTGCCCGTGAATCATCGAATCAACACCTGGCAGCTCACTGTGCTGCTGTACCTTGTCATCCCGGCTGCTGTGGCTGCACAGGACGTTCGCACACCGCCGGCCCCCGCACCGACCATCAACCCACCCATCTCCCGTATTGCCTTCGGTTCCTGTTCCACGCAGGATGAGCCTCTGGGAATTCTGCGAACCGTGCTGGAGTGGGATCCTGAACTGTTCATCTGCATGGGCGATAATATTTACGGCGACACTCGCGACATGCAGGTACTGCAGCAGCGGTATGACACACTGAGCCGTCGCCCGGAGTTTCAGCAACTGCGAGCAAAAGTACCGCTGATCGCCACCTGGGACGATCATGATTACGGTGAAAATGACGCTGGCCGGGAATACCCATTCAAACGGGAATCGAAGGACATCTTCCTGAAATTCTGGAATGAACCGGCCGTCAGCCCGCGTCGTGAACATGAGGGGATCTACACCTGCCATCGCTTCGGTGAACCGGGCAGCGGGCGATCACTGCAGATCATCCTGCTCGATACTCGTACATTCCGTGATCCGCTGTTCAAATCGCCGCAGGGATCGTGGAAGAATGACTACCTGCCGGACCTCGATCCGCAAAAAACCCTGCTCGGTGATCAGCAGTGGGCATGGCTGAAGGAACGACTGCTGGAGCCCGCGGATCTGCGGATCATTGGCAGCAGCATTCAGTTTGCACACGAACACAATGGCTGGGAATCGTGGACCAATCTGCCCCGTGAACTGCTGCGCATGGTCGATCTGATTCGCCAGACTCGAGCCTCCGGAGTCCTCTTCATCTCCGGTGATGTGCACTGGGGTGAACTCTCACGGCTGCAGGCCCCGAACTGCTATCCGATCTACGATCTGACCGCCAGCGGACTTAATCAGGACTGGGATCGCCTCGAGCCCAACGGCAATCGGCTGGGGGAAGCCTGCATGGATTTTCATTTCGGAATGCTGGAGATTACCTGGGGAGCGACACCGTCCGTGCAGTTGCGGATTCATGATATGACGGGGCGTTCCCGCGTCCGTCGCACCGTCAGACTCAGTGAGCTGAAGTTCCCTCAGGACTGATAACCGCTTCGCGGCAGGACCCGCTGACAGAAAGTGAGTGCTGAATGAAGTACTGGCTGAAAAAAGCGGCTGTCTGGCTGGGACTGCCACTGCTGGCCCTGCTGCTGGCTGCTGCTGCCGTTTACTGGTACTGGGCCATGGTCCCATACCGCCTGACGGCCGATATCCGCTACGGCACCCGCGACAAAGAGCCATTGCTGCTGGATGTGTTCACTCCCCCGAAACAGAACGGTGCGGCAGTGCTGATGATGGTCAGCGGGAGCTGGAAATCGGGAGCAGGCTCCGTCAGGCCGCTGCTGTTTGCACCGTTCCTGCGACGCGGCTATACGGTCTTCGCAGTGCGTCACATTTCGCAGCCGGAATGCACCATCAGCGGAATTGTGGAAGACGTCAGTCGGGCCGTCAGATTTGTTCGCAGCAAGGCTGCCGATTACGGCGTGAATCCGCTGCGGTTCGGAGTCATCGGCGGCAGCTCAGGCGGACATCTTTCGCTGATGCTGGGAACCACCGGAGGGCCGGGCGATGCCGCAGCAGAGGATACTGTTGATCGCGAATCCAGCGCAGTCCAGTGCATAGCCTGCTTCTATCCTCCCACGGATCTGCTGAATCTTGGAACATCCACGGAAAACCCCGGAGATGGTGGCCCGCCGAAAAGTTTCCGCAAAGGATTCGGACCGCGGGCGGAGACGATGGAGCAGTGGAAGGTGCTGGGGCGCGAGCTTTCGCCGATTTATCACGTGACAACGCAGATGCCTCCAACCCTGATCGTGCATGGCGATTCAGACACCCTCGTGCCCCTGGATCAGTCACAGAGATTTGTCGAGGAAGCTCGCAAACAGGGAGCCACTGTGCAGCTGCAGGTCAGACCCGGCAAAGGACATGGCTGGCCCACCATGGTTCTGGACATTCTCGAATTCGCCCGCTGGTTCGATCAGCACCTGCATTCTCAGCCTGCGACCGGGGCACAATCAGATGGACCGTAACGCAGCCCCGGCATCAGAACGCCTGCGAAATGATGCCCTCCGGATCTGGCAGGCAGCGGTGGCTGCAGCCGATTCCTCATCCGCCATCACCCGCAATATTCAACTGGACGCAACCGGACTGCGGATTGCCGGACGGATCATCGATCCGGCACGAATCAATCAAGTGATCGTTGTTGGTGCCGGAAAAGCCGGTGCCGGCATGGCTGCCGGCCTCGAAACGGCGTTGTCCGGAACGCCTCTTTTCGACAAACTCACAGGCTGGGTCAACGTGCCGGAAAACTGTGTCCGCAAACTGCAGCGGATTCACCTGCACGGCGGACGTCCGGCGGGAGTCAATGAACCGACGCAGCAGGTAATCGACGGCACAGACCGGATTCTCAGGCTGGTCCGCAGCTGCACACCTGCTGATCTTTGTATCATGCTGTTGTCCGGCGGAGGCAGTGCCCTGCTCTGCCGACCTGTCCCCGGAATCTCGCTGACAGACAAGCTCGCTGTCACCAGGCTGTTGTCCCGCAGTGGCGCGCCGATCCACGAATTAAACCTCGTACGGACTCAGTTGTCACTGGTCAAAGGTGGCCGTCTGGCTGCCGCCTGTCAGGCCCGGCTTCTCGTAACTCTGGCAATTTCCGATGTCGCCGGTGATCCACCGCAGGTCATCGGATCCGGCCCCACCGTACCGGTGGATTCACAGCCAGGCGCTGCACTGGAGATTCTCGAACGTCGAGGGCTGCTGGAAAAACTGCCGCCAGCCGTCATCCGGACCCTGCAGTCAGCCACGGAAAAACCAGCCGAACCGATCACTGTCCCCATGGCGTGGCAGGTGGTGGCCAGTAATTCCGCATCACTGCAGGCAGCCGCAGGCCAGGCGGAAGAACTGGGATATCGCGTCGCTCAGGTGCTCCGCGATGTGCAGGGTGACGCCGCAACGGCAGGAGCAGACTTTCAGCGGCGGCTGCAGGCTCTGAAACAGCAGTCACGCCGACAACGGCTCTGCCTGCTGGCCGGCGGTGAGACCACAGTGAATCTGGCATCAGCCGGCGAAAACCCCGGCCGCGGGGGCCGGAATCAGGAATTTGTGCTGTCAGCGGCACAGGTTGCCGCTGACAGCGACGCGCAGCACAGCACCGAGGGTTCGGCCGACTGGGCACTGCTGAGTGGCGGAACGGACGGCGAAGACGGGCCGACGGATGCCGCCGGCGGAATTCTGGATAAACAGATTCTGAAAGCCATCCTCGCTGGCGGGTACGAAATCCAGGACTGCCTCACTCGACACGACTCGTGGACTCTCCTGGATTCTGTGGGAGCACTGATTCGAACAGGGGCGACTCACACCAACGTGATGGATATCGCCGTCGGTCTGACTGCCACGTAAAACCCTGTGCTGTCAGGCCACTGTACTGATGCGAATGACCACGTTTTCGACTTGACTGTGCGATTCGCCCAGCCCCCTGCGACTGACAACTGGAGATAGCACGTGAGAGATTCGTCGAACGTTGATTTGACTTCCCCATCCGGACCACGTTCAATGGCGGTTTCGGTTGGTCTCGACAGTCCCGGCAGGGCTGCCGCAGGCTGATCATTTGCTCAGGAAAAGGCATGCCACGGTTTGATTTGATTGCCACTGCGACGTTTGGTCTTGAGTCCGTGGTGGCTCGTGAACTTGAGCGGCTGGGATATACCGGTCTTCGCGTGGTTGACGGGAAGGTTCATTTTCAGGGAGACGAGCGAGACATTGCTCGGTGCAATCTCTGGTTGCGCAGTGCTGACCGACTGTTGATTCGGGTGGGCGAATTTCCGGCGCCGGATTTCGACGCCTTGTTTGACCAGACGAAGGCGCTGCCGTGGTCCGACCTGCTGCCGGTGGATGCGAAGTTCCCGGTTGCCGGGCGCAGCGTGCTGTCCCGGCTGCATGCTGTACCGGCGATCCAGGGAGCTGTGAAAAAGGCGATAGTGGAAAGCCTGAAACGCACGTACCAGCGGTTTCGGTTTGACGAATCCGGCTCGACGTTTCAGATTGAAGTTTCGCTGCTGCGAGACGTGGCAACTTTGACAATCGACACCAGTGGCGATGGTCTGCATAAGCGCGGCTATCGTGAGTTTGTGGGTTTGGCTCCGCTGCGTGAAACCATGGCCGCTGGCCTGATCCAGCTCAGCTACTGGAATCGGGATCGTCAGTTTGTGGATCCATTCTGCGGCAGCGGGACGCTGCCAATTGAAGCCGCCCTGATTGGTCGCAATATTGCCCCGGGTATCGGTCGCTCGTTTGTGGCGGAGGACTGGCGCTGGCTGGATCGTCGAATCTGGCGTGAAGCCCGCACGGAAGCTCGTGACCTGCGACAGCCACGCATGGTCCTGCCAATCCTCGGATTTGACCACGACCCATCAGCCATTCGGCTGTCGGAAAAGGGCGCGAACGAGGCGGGAGTTGCGGGCGACATCCAGTTTCGCTGCCAGGAAGTCAGCGATTTTCGCACGAACGCGGAATATGGTGTTGTAATCACCAATCCACCCTATGGTGAGCGTCTGGGAGACCCCGAGGAAGTTGCGGCCGTTTACCGGGAACTGGGGCGAGTCACAGCATCGCTGCCCACATGGGGTGTTTACGCCATCACCTCCAACCGGGGTTTCGAGCAGCAGTTTGGCCGCCGCGCTCCGCGACGGAGAAAGCTGTTCAATGGGCGGCTCGAGTGCCAGTTCTATCAGTACCCGGGGCCACCCCCGCGCCGCGCGGATGGCTCAGCAGAAATTCCCGCAGAAACACCAGAAACAGTTGACACTGTTGAAACCCCGATCACAGCCACTGCTGAGCCTCAGGAAATCTGGCAGACCAGCGAGTGGCTGCAGCAGGCACAGCTGATGCTGGACTCCTACAGTCGTCACACCGGCCGGCAGCTGCTGGAACGCAGTGACGATCCGATCGACGAGGCTCGGCGACTGTACCATGCCCCGTTTGTCGTTGTTTCGCACGGAACCCAGGCCGACCCGATCCTGAATTACGGAAATCTGCTGGCCCAGCAGCTGTGGGAAATGGATGCTCAGACGCTGACATCAATCCCTTCGCGACTCACTGCGGAACCGATGCATCGGGATGAGCGAGCGGAAATGATGGCTCGGGCCCTGCGCGACGGATTTGTGGATGACTACCGCGGAATACGGATCAGCCGTACAGGCAAACGATTTCTGATCGAGCGAGCGGTGATCTGGAATCTGCAGGATGCGGCGGGGCGCCGGCTGGGTCAGGCGGCAACATTCAGTGAATGGAAGCCTCTTGATCCGGAATCGCCACCGGCAGACTCTGCCGAAACGACCGTTGCCCCGAAACGGTCGGACTGATAGGATTATCTGAAGTTCCTTCAGCAGTGACCGGCAGGGATGCCGTTGAACAGCCATGGAGTCGGCAGTGAGTACAAGAAAGCGCCCCAGTCTGCGAGTGTTATTCGTGGACGACGAGAATTCGATAGCCGAGCTGATGCGGGACGAGCTGCCGCGCATGGGCCATCTGGCTACGATCTGCCAGTCGCCTGGTACCGCCATCGAAGCTGCTCGAAAAAACGTCTTTGACGCCGCTATCATTGACCTGCGGATGCCCGGAGGCAGTGGCTGGGATGTCATTGAGTTTCTCCGCCAGAATTCGCCTGAGACAGCCTGTGTCATCAGCACCGGGCATGGGGATCGCGACGCCGCGATCCGTGCCATCCGCATGGGAGCCTACGACTTTCTGCCCAAGCCGGTCTCGCTGTTTGAAATTGGCAACGTGCTGGATCGGATAGCCGAAAAAAAGGCTTTGCAGAACCGGGCACTGGCACTGGAAACGCGTCTGCAGCGGGCAGAGGGTCGTGCTGATCTGATTGGCAATTCTGCCCCGATGATGCGAGTGCAAAAGCTGATTGACCGGATTGCACCAACCGATTCTGCGGTCCTGATTCTGGGTGAAACCGGTACGGGCAAAGAGATGGTGGCCCGCCGGATTCACGAGCAGAGCGAACGCAGTCGTGAGCCATTTGTTGCTGTGAACTGTGGGGCCATCCCCGAGAACCTGGTGGAAAGCGAACTGTTCGGTCATCGACGGGGTGCCTTCACCGGAGCGGACTCAAATCGCACCGGACTGTTTGAAGTTGCCAGCGGAGGAACGCTGTTCCTCGATGAGCTGGGAGAACTGGATCGCGGCATGCAGGTCAAACTGCTGCGATTTCTGGAATCGGGTGAGATCCGGCGGGTGGGTGAAAACGAACCTGTGCATACCGATGTCAGGATTGTCTGTGCGACCAACCGCGAGCTGCAGCAGATGGTGCAGCAGGGGCAGTTTCGCGAGGACTTGTATTTCCGCATCAACACCTTCGAGATTTACCTGCCGCCGCTGCGTGAACGGCTGGACGATATCCCTGCCCTCGCACTGCACCTGATTGCCCGTCACCTGAAAAGGGACACTGTTCCGGCATCCATGGTGCCTCCGGAGACCATTCGCGCCCTGCAGGCACATACCTGGCCCGGCAATATCCGTGAACTGGCCAACGTACTGGAGCACGCCCTGATTCTGTCGGACGGTGAAGTTTTAAAGCCGTCGGACCTGCCCCGCTCTCTTCGCAAAGCTTCGCCTGAGGACGGTGACCGGGCCACTGCTTCGGCGATCGCAGGAACTGTCGCTCCTGCTCCCGCGGTCGCCAGCCCGCAGAAGACTCTGCGGCAGATGGAGGAGGACATGATCTGGCAGGCTCTGGAGCGGCACAAGGGTGACAAGCCGGCTGCCGCCAGAGATCTGGGGATTGCCCTGAAAACACTGTACAACAAATTGACCCAGCTGGGTGAACAGCGAAACGCCGGTTGATCCGGACATTTTCGGCATCCTTTTCCCCGCCGAATTGAGCTGCGCAGACCGAAAAACCGGCCTGGACTTTTCAAACTGCTCAAATTTCGTCAAACTTCCGGCGTTTTGGGATTCCTGCCCCCCTGATTCACTCCGGTTTGTTCCGGGGCCGATCAAACGGGCGATTCCGCTGCGGCAGCGACGCGTTCCTACACGGAACGGCGACTTACAACACGGGCTCCGGTGATCGGTGAAAATCCGATGCCCCCGGCGCCCACAGACTTTGCTGCCGCTGATCCTGTGACTGACACTGAACCTTTTGCCGGCATCATCCGGAACCCATTCTGAAGCAGGAGCAAGTTGCATGTCGAATTCCGCACCAAAACTGCACAACGCCATGTGGCCCGGACTTGTCGGCAAGGGTGATGGCCCCGGCCAGGAACCGCCAATCAGCCTCGAACGCATGCTGGAACTGACCGCCGCAGCCAGCGTCAACGGACAGAAGTTCGACGGGATTGACTACTTCCTGTTTCTGCCGCACACCAACCCCGAAGCCAGCGACTCCGAACTGCACCGCATTGCCGATCAGATTGCCGGTTATGGCTTCAGTGTCGGATCACTGGTGGCCCCGGTCTGGCCAGGCACTGTCGGAGATTCGGCCATGGGCGACGATGTCGCCCGCGAAAAGTTCATGAACGCAGTCCGCATGGCCTGTCGGATCGCCCGCATTTTTGAACAGCACGGCGTCCGAAAATACGGCGTGATTCGTATCGATTCCGCCGAATTCGGCGTAGCCCGCTGGCGTGAAAACCCCAAAACAAACACCTCCAAAATTGCCGGAACCTTCCGCGAGGCAGCAAAGATCGCTGCCGACCACGGACAGCGGCTGGCCGCCGAAGGTGAAATCTGCTGGGCCGGCATGCACAGCTGGAAAGACATGCTGAACCTGCTGGAAGAAGTGGACATGCCACAAACACTTGGATTCCAGGCCGACCTTGCTCACACTTACCTGTACCTGCTCGGATACAACGCTCCTGAATGTGCACTCGTCAGGGAAGGCTATTCAGACGAAGAGTTCTGGGCCGCCTATGCCGAGATGACAGATAAACTGCGGCCCTGGACCATAGATTTCCACGTCGCTCAGAACGACGGACAGGTGCATGGAGCCGGAGCACACGACAAGACCGGCAAGCACTGCCCGGCAGACGATCCAAACGGCCGTCTGGATATTGTTCGCTGTGCCGGTTACTGGCTCCGCGGCGCTGCAGAACGCGGCATTCAGCATATCTGCTGGGATGGCTGTATGTTCCCCAACGAGACTCTCGAAAAAGTCTCCACCTGGAACACCATTCTCGATGTGATGATTCGTGTCCGTGAGGCACACGGCTGGAAGTGATGGCTGCTGCCGCCGGTTGAATTTCCCCAAGGTCTCTTCAACGATTTTCCCGAAAGTCCCCACTATGTCGCAGCTGAAACCTCTGAATATCGGCGTGATTGGGTATGGCTTCATGGGCCGTACTCATTCCAATGGCTACAAGCGAGTCAATGACTTCTTCCCCGAACTGGGCCATCGTCCTGTACTGAAAGCCATCTGCGGACGCAGTGAAGAGCAGCTGCGGAAGTTCGCCGACCAGTGGCAGTACGAATCCACAGAAACCGACTGGCGACGCCTCCTGGAACGCTCGGATATCGACGCGATCGATATCTGCACACCAAATAACTCGCACGCGGAAATTGCCATCGCAGCAGCACAAGCCGGAAAAATGGTTCTGTGTGAAAAGCCGCTCGCCATGGACCCCGCAGAAGGACAGAAGATGGTCGATGCTGTGGAAGCGGCCGGAGTCGCAAACACAGTCTGGTACAACTACCGTCGCGTTCCGGCAGTGTCACTGGCAAAACAGCTGATCGACGAAGGCCGTCTCGGACGCATCTTCCACTACCGAGCAAACTTCCTGCAGGACTGGACCATCAACGCAGACCTGCCTCAGGGGGGAACCGCACTGTGGCGACTGGATGCGGCCGCCGCCGGATCCGGAGTGACCGGTGACCTGCTGGCTCACTGTATCGATACCGCCATCTGGCTGAACGGATCAATCTCCAGCGTCACAGCCATGACCGAAACCTTCGTCAAGGAACGCAAACACAACCTGACCGGCAAAGTCGAAAAGGTTGGCATCGACGACGCCTGTGCCTTCCTGTGCCGCTTCGGCAACGGATCACTCGGACTCTTCGAATCCACCCGTTATGCCCGCGGACACAAGGCTCTTTACACATTCGAGATCAACGGCGAAAAGGCCTCGATCCGCTGGGACCTGCACGACCTGCACCGCCTCGAATACTTCGATCATGCCGATAACTCGCTCGTTCGCGGCTGGCATCAGGTCCACTGCACTGACGGTGACATGCCCTACATGGGCAAGTGGTGGGTGCCTGGCCTGCAGATCGGCTATGAGCACACATTTGTACACCAAGTGGCCGATTTCATTGCTGCCGTCGAGGCTGGCCGTCCCTGCAATCCCACCTTCCGGGACGCACTGGAGACTCAGAAGGTCTGCCAGGCGGTGCTGGACAGCGCGAAATGTGGATTGTGGAAGGAAATTGCGTAGCCCATCCCCGATTTTCAGGGTATACTTTTCCGCCTTAAGAATGACGGGCCGGTTGAAGCGTGCTTCAACCGCCCGTTTTTTCTTTGCCCACCCGGGCATTTTTCCAACATTCCTGACTGCACTCCTCGGCGCACTCTGCAGCGATCCCACTCGCTGAAAGTGTGTTCCGGTGTGCCGTTTTTTGCTTGCTTCCCTGAAAACTGTGTGTGGATCCTGCCATGGAACGTCAGCCCATTTCTCGTGAAGGTTACGACAAACTGCGCGATGAAGTCCGACGACTTGAAGAGATCGACATGCCGGCAGTCGCTGAGCGGATCAAATCAGCTCGTGAGGAAGGAGACCTGAAGGAAAACGCTGAGTACCATTCAGCTCGCGAAACGCAGGGACTGCTGCAGGCAAAAATCAATCAGCTCAAATCGAAGCTCGCGTCCTGCTACATCGCCGAACGCGCTGAAGGGCCGGCCGATTCCGTGGTCTTCGGTTCAAAAGTCACCGTCGACGTCAGCGGCGATCAGGAGATCTATGAACTCGTCGGACCGGGTGAGGAGGACTACGAGGGCGATGTCATGAAGATTCTGACCACCAGCCCGATCGGTACAGCCATGATGGGCAGAAAAGTGGGTGATCAGATTGAAGTGCCCATCCCCCGCGGAAAACTGAAGATGCGGATCATCTCCATTCAGTGATCCACCAGGGCACATCTCAGGTGCCACCGAAAAGACCTGACACCGGTCGTCCGCCATACAACACGTGTGGACGACAGGTGTTGTCTTTTAGTGTGCTTTCAGAAGGAATCCCCAGCGCGTGCATGATGCTCGCTCCCCGATCCCGTGGCGACACAGGATTCTCACGGGGGAAAGCTGCAATCTGATCGCTGGCCCCGTAAATGCTGCCCCGCCGCACTCCGCCGCCAGCCACCAGACTGCTGTAACACCACGGGTGGTGTTCACGCCCCGCATTGGCCGCCGTAATCTGCGGACGTCGGCCAAATTCCCCCGTCCACACCACCAGAGTATCCTCCAGCAACCCACTGTCTCGCAGATCCTGCAGAACCGCAGCCAGCGCCTGATCAGCAGGAGGAATCAGGGAATCGCGAAGTCGCTGAAAATTGTTGCCGTGAGTATCCCAGAAATTCTGGCCGTCATTGTGCCAGTTGACGGAGACAAATGGCACTCCACGCTCAAGCAGACGCCGAGCCAGCAGCACACATTGCCCATGAATGTTCATGCCATAACGCTCTCGTGTGTCCGCAGACTCTGACTGCAGATCAAATGCCGCGTGCAGCGCCGTCGAACCGAGCAGATTGAAGGCCGCAGACTGCTGATCACTCAGCATGCGATCCACCGGGCTTTCCAGCTCACGACGAACTGCGTCCAGAGATCGCAGCAGCCCACGACGCTGATCAAGACGCGTTACAGAAACACCATCAGCCAGTTGAAACACCGGAACAGACCAGCCGGGCACGGCCGGGTTTCCCGTCACCAGCAGGGGGTCCGCGACCGGACCAAGCCAACCGGCAGTCTGCCCCGGAGCAGTTCCACCGGGAGCCGCAGGATGCAGGGTATGCCAGGGCATCGAAACCGCCGGAGGCAGCCCGCCGGAGGACTTGAGGAACTGAGCGGCTAACGATCCAAGATGAGGCGAATCGCGACGACTGGGCGGCTCATCATCGCTTTTATTCACCGGCGGCAGCTGCCCCGTGAGTGTGGTATGGGCACTGCTGAGGTGAGCCGGGTCGTCATGGGTCATGGACCGAATCAGTGTGACCAGCTCGGTCAGCGGCGCCAGTCGACGAAAATGCTCGCAGATCTGCATTCCCGGAACAGCAGTATCGATACCTGCAAATTCACCGCGAACTTCCCTGGGAGCATGCGGTTTCAGATCAAATGTGTCCAGCTGACTGGGCCCACCCCACATGAACAGCAGCAGACAGCGTTTGGCTGATCCAAAACCGGCCGCACCGCCGGCGACCCCGGACACAGCCCGGACCACCTGCCCGCCAGTGGCACTGCCCAGCAGTCCGGCCTGCAGTATGGCTCGCCGCGAAGGCCGCCATGCTGACGCCGAAAATGGAAAATGATGGTTCATGGCAGTCGGTGAGCAGAATGGCGGGTGAGGCGGCGCTTTTGCTTTGGGGCAGGAACCGCAGCCTATCCGCAAACACCCGCAGATGTCCAGAAAAACCGGACCGAATCAGAGGTTTTACGAGGGGCCAGAGCAGAGTATTCCGCTGTCCGGAAACACACCCCTGCCGCTCCGAACTCCGCTGCCGGCACTTTACAAATCCACTCCTGCCTGCGAAACAGGCGTTTCAGACCTCTCCACACCGTCAAATCTCGGAACCGAGCCTTGATCACCCGACTCCTCATCGCCACTGCAATTCTGATGCTTTGCCAGCACTCTCAGGCCTCCGCCGAAGGACGCGTCTACCGCGATCGGGTGGAACCGCACTGGAATTCCCAGGGCACCAGCTTCTGGTACCGCAACAACCTGCCACACGAGGGTCGGCAGTTCGTCCTGGTAAACGCCGAGACCGGCACTCGATCTCCTGCATTCGATCACACAAAGGTCGCAGCTGCTCTCTCCGGAATCCTGCAGAGAAACATTCAGCCGGATCAACTGCCGGTTGACTCACTTGAGTTTCCTCGTGAGGCTGCCGGGCCATGGCGACTTCACGGCAGTGCCGGAGTCTTTCTCTGGACACCGGAATCTCAGCAACTGCAGCAGGAAGCACCAGGTGACAGTGCTTCCATGAATCTCTTCCTGCCACCGGCGCCCTCCGGTGATTCCTCCGCAGAAACAGAAATCACCCTCACAAACAAACTCACGTTTCCCGTTGTCATGTACTGGATTTCGGCAGATCGTCAGGAACGTCGCTACCAGACCGTAAAACCCGGAGAGACCTGTCGGCAGCACACATTTTCCAGCCACGTCTGGCTGCTGAAACGCGAAGATGACAGCCTCATCGGCTGCTGCACCGCAACTGCCAGTGACAACACGTGGAACCTGACGGAACAATCTCTGGCAACAGTCAGCCAGCGCGAACCTCGACGCGCGCGACGCAGCCGACCGCCCGCAGCACAACAGCCCGACAACCCGATTTCTCCCGATGGCATCTGGCAGCCATTCGTGCGTGAACACAATTTGTGGCTCAGAAACCTCTCTGATCAGCAGGAACTCAGCCTGACTGCCGATGGACAGCCGGCACGAACATTTCGCCGCGACGCCCAGCGCGCTCGAGCGATCGGCATGGATTACGAAAAAGCCGACTACCCGGACCAACTCAGTGATACTGTCTGGTCACCAAACTCCGGATATCTGCTGGCACTGCAAACCACGCAGGTGGATGAAAGACGAGTCCACTACATCGAAAGTACCCCCGCCGATCAACTTCAGCCGCGACTGCAGTCCTACCCCTACCTGAAACCCGGTGACCCCATTCCGCAGACAATTCCGCGACTGTTCCGCATGGCAGATCGATCGGAAATCAAGCTCGATAACTCGCTGTTTCCAAACCCCTGGTCGCTGGATTTCCAGCGCTGGAGCGACGACGGGACTCGCTTCTGGATGTTGTACAACGAGCGAGGTCATCAGCGTCTGCGGCTGCTGGAAGTTCGTGTCGCCGATGGCGCTGTGCGGGCCGTTATCGACGAATCCTCCGAAACATTCATTCACTATTCCTCCGATGGCAAAATGGAACTGCGCTGGCTGACAGGCGAAAAAGTTCTCTGG
This sequence comes from Planctomyces sp., assembly GCA_005791255.1. Lineage (GTDB taxonomy): Bacteria > Planctomycetota > Planctomycetia > Planctomycetales > Planctomycetaceae > SXXK01. The sequence continues at coordinate 1,861 of SXXK01000500.1, read as the reverse complement.
GCCAGCGAACGCTCCGGCTGGAACCACCTGTATCTGTATGACCTGAATTCCGACAAACCACCGCAAACTGTCACCTCCGGTCAGTGGAATATGCGACGCATCGAACGGCTGGATGAAAACACCGGCCGCTTGTGGTTCTTCGCCGTGGGCATCGTCGATGGCCAGAATCCCTACCACGAGCATTTCTGTGGCGTCGCACTTGACGGCTCCGGACTCAAAGTCCTCACAGAGGGCGACGGCATGCACTCCATTGAATGGTCGCCGGACAGACGCTGGTTTCTCGATCGATACTCAAGAACAGACCTGCCTCCCGTCACTGAACTGAGAACAGCGGATGGCAGACTGGTAACTCACCTCGAATCAGCGGATGCCACCGAAGTCATACAGGAGCGTGGGCGACTGCCGCTGCGATTCGCAGCCCCCGGACGCGACGGCACCACCATGATCTGGGGATTGCTGCACTTCCCGCGAGACTTCCGCCCTGGCCTGAAATATGCCGTCGTGGAAAACATCTACGCGGGCCCCCACGATCACCATGTCCCCGGAGAATTTCGCAGTCGCTGGGGACATCAGCAGCAGATTGCCGACGCAGGCTTTCTGGTTGTCCAAATCGATGGCATGGGCACAGCCTGGCGCTCCAAAGCATTCCATGATGTCTGCTGGCAGAACCTGAAGGATGCCGGATTCCCGGATCGCATCGCGTGGATGCGGGCCGCAGCACAGGCCGTACCCCAAATGGACCTGACGAGAATCGGCATCTACGGCGGATCAGCAGGCGGACAGAATGCCATGGCGGCCCTGATCTGGCATGGAAACTTTTATTCAGCGGCCGTCGCAGACTGCGGCTGCCACGACAATCGCATGGACAAAATCTGGTGGAACGAGCAGTGGCTGGGAGTCCCCACCGCAGATGTCTATGAACGAAACTCCAACCGCGAAAACGCCGCACAGCTGCAGGGTCGACTGATGCTGGTGGTCGGAGAACTGGACAGAAATGTCGATCCGGCATCAACCATTCAGGTTGCCCGACAACTCGTGCAGGCAGAGAAGGATTTTGAACTGCTCGTCGTACCAGGCGCCGGTCATGGAGCCTGTGAAACCCCCTGGGCGTCCGCGAAACGTATTCGCTTTCTGCAGCAGTCCTTGGGTGCACCACATCCCTCCGGCAGATTCGCAGGATCGGCCGCGCTGCGCGCCAGTGCCGGGAGATCGATGCCGCGGTCGCTGCCTCGAACGGAGAAGCGGCCATGCTTGAACTCCAGTTCCTGTGCCTGCGCCTGCAGAAGATGGGCCGCCAGTGTGCGGGCCTTGGCGAGCGCGGTGTCGATTGTCTTCACCAGCGCCGCACCGCCCATGTGCATCGACCGCGCGCCACCATGGCCCGCGCCGCTCCTGACCTCGCGCGTGTCGGCCTGGATGTAGCGGAACGTCTCGATCGGCAGCCCGAGCCGGTCGGCCGCGATCTGGGCGAACGATGTCTCATGCCCCTGCCCGTTGGACTCGGTGCCAACCGCGATCGTCACCTTGCCATCCGCATCGAAGCGCACTTCGGCGCCTTCGTTCGGCGCGCCGCGTGAGGTTTCGAGGAAGCAGCCGACGCCGATGCCGCGCAGCCTGCCGCGGGCTTTCGCCGCCGCCCGCCGTGCCTCGAAGCCCGCCCTGTCGGCGCGGCGCGTCGCGGCATCGAGATTGTCGACGAAGCGGCCGCAATCGAGCGCCATGCCCATCGCCGTCCGGTGCGGAAAGGCCGCTATCAGATTCTGCCGCCGAAGATCGGCCGGGTCGCGGCCGAGCTGGCGTGCCGCCGCCTCGATAGCGCGTTCGACACTGTAGTTCGCTTCCGGCTTGCCGGCGCCGCGAT
>SXXK01000499.1 GCA_005791255.1 Planctomyces sp. | reverse complement strand
GTTTCCCGTAGCTATCCCCGTCCAGAGGGTACGTTCCTACACATTACTACGCCGTTCGCCGCTCCCACCATTGCTGATGAGCGCTCGACTTGCATGCCTAATCCACGCCGCCAACGTTCATTCTGAGCCAGGATCAAACCCTTCAAAAATATGCTTCACCACGGTTTCCCATGGCACTTAGCAAGAAGAGCGACCTAGTTTGCTGACCCGGTCAAAGGTCAGCTAAAAAACCTACAAATTCGTCGGCCAAAATCTCTCAGGCTCACAAACTCAATCATGTTGTCAAAGATCACGACACCAAACCAGAAAACCACCAGATCTTGTATCACCCTTGCGGGCTAACCACTTTCTTTTGTGGTTTCATTCGTTGCTGGTTGGTGTCAGCGAGCGGGGAAGTCTACAGGCATTTCAGAAAGAGTCAAGGGCTGTGGTTCAATTTTCCAAAAAAGTTTTTTGAACCCCGCCCCGGCCTCAGCCTCCTCGCTCTTCCATCGATCCCTGTCGGTCCAGACAGCAATCGATCGACAGCCACAGTGATCGGGCATACCGAAAGAAAACAACAGGAAATATGACAGAAAATATCGCCAGTCCCGGAATCAGTGCCCAACGACCAACGCCCCACACAAACCGACACAGGACCCACGTCCAGGTTGTGAGACGTACCGTCAATCCATAGTTGATGTAGGTTGACCCCAAAAAATACCCCGGCCCACGCTCGTATTGAAAGCCACACCGGCCACAGCTCCGACGCATCCAGATCAACCCCTCAAACATCGCCTCCCCGGAACACATCGGACAACGCAAAGTCAAGCCGCGACGAATCGCCTCCGCCACCGTCTCCGGTCCCCTCCGCTCCAAACGCTCGACCCCATCACCACCAGCAACACCACCACCCTCTGAAACTTCCATCAACCACCCCCCGCCACAACAAACCCCGAAATCAACGGATCACACTCCCGCCGACTCGCAAAACACTCCACCCCCAACAAACGATCCGCCAAACACCCCGCCAACACCTCCACACCACGACGCTCGCTCGCAAAATGACCAACCAGCACCAGATTCAGCCCAAGAGCCCTTGCCTCCAGGGCAGCATGAAAACGCGCCTCGCCCGTCACCAAAGTATCACAGCCCCGCTCCGCTGCGTCCCGCAAATACTCCGCCGCCGCACCGCACGCCACCGCCACCCGCCTCACAGCCCGCCCCCCGGACACCAGCTGCACACCAGTCGCCCCCAGCAACTGCCCCGCCCGCACCCCAAAATCCCCCACGCTCACAGATTCCGACAGCTCCCCATAACGCCCGCCACCTCCCTCGCCTCCAGCCGCAGGCTTCCGCAACACCCCAATCCCCTGCAGTCCCAGTAACTCAGCCAACTGCTGGTTTATTCCCAGCACCGCGCTGTCCCAGGAAGTGTGAGCACTGCAGACGGCAATCCCCGCCCTCAGCAAAGACAGCACTACACGACCCTCAGCATCCGCCGAAGTCAGCCGCTTCACCGGACGAAAGAACAGCGGGTGATGAGTCACCACCAGCCCCACACCTGCCGACACCGCCTCCTCGGCTACGTCCTCCGTCAGAGTCAGACAGGTCATCAGACGCCCAACATCCGCACCCTCGTCGCCCAGCAGCAAACCCACATTATCCCATGACTCCGCCAGGTCTGGCGGAGCAATTGCTCGCAAAACCCCGCAAATCTCAGCCACCGTCGCCATACAAACACCCCCGGACGCCCAAAATGAAATCGAAACTCACCCAATCATACCGGAAAAAACGGCAAAACCCGAAGAAGCCGGCGAGCGTTCCGGAGGTTTTTCAGAGACACCGGAGATCATCGTTGCCTCCCTGGGTAATACAAATTAAACCGCACAAATACCGCTGTCGGTCCAGTCGTCACCGCTGTCCTCAATTCCACTCAATGCCATGAAACCTCAACTCGCCGCCGATCGACTGTCTCTCTACGAAAACATCCTCGCCGGACTGCTCGAAAGAAACGATTTCTCCATCGCCGAACTCGACGAAACCCCGGGACACCCGCGGATCACGCGACGCATCGTCGATCAGCTGCTGCAACAGGGGCTGATCCGACAACTGGCCGATCACTCCGCCACACCGCGCTTTCAGTGGCAGAAAGACCCCCGACAACTTGATGTCAATCACTGGGTCTCCGGGCTCGTCTCACATTGCCAGATCCCCGACGCTCCGCCCCAGGATCGACCACGCGAACGACTCACCTCCCTCGGCCCCACGCGACTGAAGCTCAGCGAACTCCTCGCCATCCTCATCCGCTCCGGACGCCCCGGCGAATCCGCACTGCAGGCCGGTGAAAAAATCGCCGGACAGGTTCACAATCGCCTCGAACAACTTCCGGAACTGGGCCTGCCCGAGCTCAAAAGGATCAGCTCCGCAGTCAGCGAACCCGCATGGTGCCAGATCATGGCCGGTATCGAACTGGGCCGGCGAGTTCAGGCGGCCGCCACATTCAACCTGCAGGATCGGCCGCGACTCACCGGCCCCGAAGATGCCATCAGATACTGCCTCACACACTTCAATCGGCTGTCCTGGGAAGCCCGCCAGGAAGAAGTCCATATGGTGACTCTGGACTCCAAAAGCCACCCCATTGCGTCACACCTGGTCACCATCGGAACACTTCGAAATAACCTGGTGCACCCCCGCGAAGTCTTCAGACACGCAATTCGCGATGCCGCCAACGCTTTCATCGTGGTGCACAACCACCCCTCCGGTGACCCAACTCCCAGCGATATGGACCTGCACGTCACGTCACGCCTGGAAGATTCCGGCGAAATCATCGGCATCACGCTGATTGATCACATCGTTGTCGCAGCCGGAAAAGCCATCAGCATTCAGCAGTTCCGCGAAAGCCGCTGAACGAGTTCAGGGCTTCGCCGGAGCTGCTCCGGAAGGTGCAGCCGGCAATTCTGTGCCGCCAAATTTGTCAAAATACTGGCGAATGCTGTCCACATACCCCGGCGGGATTTCCTCCGCCTCAATCGCTGCATCCACACCAGCCTTCAACTGCTGCACAGTGTTCTCGTACTTCCGCAAATCCTCCGGATCAAAGTCCTTCTCAGTTGCTGATTCTCTCGTTTTGATGGACATCAGCACTTTGCCGGCCTGAATCTGAATCCGCGACTTTTCGTCCTTGTAGCCCTCCGGATCACTGTCATCCTCAGACATCATGGCACCAGGCTCATTGCGTTCGGCCTCGCCGTTCTGCCCCATGCCACCCATCTTTTTGCCGAACTTTTCAGCGTAATCGGCCAGCGACTGACAGCCTTCGCACTCTTCCCCATCCATCTGACCCTGCTGGTTCAGCTTTTCCGCCTGCTGCAGCGTCTTCAAAGCCTCCTCAAGCTGCTTCATGTCTCCGGCAGCCCGCGCCAGCTCCTGCAGTTCCTTTTTCGACAGCTTCAACGATTCTTCCAGTGCCTGACGAGCCTGCTCAGAGAGTTCACCTTCCCCCGAACGCGGCTCACCATTTTCCCCTTCGCTCCGCTCGCCACTCTCACTCTGCTCACCCTGCTCCCCGGATTTCTCGCCATTCTGCTGTTCACCGGATTTGCTTTGCTGCATCGCTTCCAGCGCCTTCAACGCCTGGTCCAGCGACTTCTCAAGCTCCTTCGAACCGGCCTTCTGAGAAGAAAACTTCTTCAGATCCTGCAACTGCTTCTTCAGCTCGGAAGCCAGCTTCTTCCGCTCCTCTGCGGAATCTGCATTCAGCATGGATTTCAGGGTTTCCTGAGCATTCTGGAGTTCTTTCTGCAGCGAATCCGTCCGACCATCCTGCAGTTCCTTAAGCCAGTCATTCATCTTCTGACCACGCTGACTGCCCGTCATGCTTTCGGAATTCTGGCTGAGCATTTCACGGACCTGTTCGGAACTGGCCTGCTTCCACAGCTGATTCAGATTCTGCCGCTGGCTGTCCAGCACCTGAGAATTGGGCTGCTTCTCGGCGGGCTTCATCTTCCGCAGCGCAGCCATCAGTTCCTTCGTCTGTGCGTCAATCTTCTGCTGACGCTCTTCAGCAGCCTTCACCTCACGACTGACCTGATCGTCCCGAGTCCTGACGGACTTCAGCAACTGCTCAACCTGCTTCTTCTGCTGCTGTACCTTCGTCGCCGCCTCCACGCGGCCAAACGGATCCAGCGTCGGCACCAGCACCAGCAGTAACGCCAGCAGCGAGACTGCGACCGCCTGAATCCCCAGCGGCCGCTTCGCCCGAAACGGGACCACCTGACGCGGCACAATCCGCGGAGCCACCCCGACCGCCGACTGCTCGACCAGCGGCTGATACTGACCCGCAGAACTCTGCAACGTCACCAGCGTCAGAAACAGGTCGTCCGTTCGAGCAAACTGGTCGACAGCACGAGCCGCAGCAGTACGGTCAAGTCGCCGAAAAAACAGCCCCGCACCCAGAGCCGCCGCCGCAGGAATTGCCAGCAACCACCACCCCGACTGCTGCTCTGGCGGCAATAAACCCGCCAGACGCACCACCAGCACCGCCACCGCCGCCAGAGTCATTGCCACCAGTGAGCAAACGTGCAGCGCACGAGCAGCCCGGGCCAGCAATAAACGACGCCCGACATGGTGCAACAACTGAAATGCCGGAGATGGCTGTGACATGCGATATACCCCTGCAATGGCCTGCCATGAAATTCGACATAAAGACCGGAGGCCGGAGAATTTTAGTCTGTTTTTCTGAAAAACTGCTCTCAAAATGCGGTCAGAACGGGACGGATTTCCGGAAATGCTGCCGAAACCGCGTTCGCAGCCAATTGCTCGAATTCCCACTCAAAACAGCAGCGCCGTTTTGCCCGTTACCCGAAATCTGACATACTTTGCTCACTTCAGCACCTGCGATTTCCTGTTTCCCCTGGCCCGGACTCACCGCCCCATGGCCGATTTTCGCCGAAAACGTCGCCACCTCGGCCTGCCCATCTGGAGCAGCGTACTGCTGATGACGGTGAACATCGCCCTGATGGCCGTGCTCATCGTCCAGCTGGCCCGCCAAAGTTCCTGGGGCAGCCTCGTCCTCGGCTCCGCAGCACTCGCCATCAGCCTCTTCGGCATCTCCTTCTATTCCTTCCTGACCATCAAGGAAATCCAGCTCAATCGTCGCCAGTCCAACTTTGTCGACAGCGTCACTCATGAGCTGAAAACTCCGATCGCCGCACTCCGCCTCTACCTCGACACCCTGCTGCTGCACGAACCGGAAGCGCACGATCGCCGCGAATTCTACGAGACCATGAACAACGAGCTGACCCGACTTGATCGGCTCATCAACCAGCTGCTGGAAGTCGGTCGCCTGGACGCCATTGGCCAAAGCACCGAGGCCGAAAACATCGCACTCGAGGACCTGCTGCGGCAGTGCGCACGAGCCGCCTGTCTGCATCAGAAACAGGAAGTATCTGACGTTTTCGAATTCGATGTCCCTCCCATCGCACTCGCCTCCCGACGCCTGCTGCTGGAAATGATCTTCGGAAATCTGCTCGACAACGCCGTCAAGTACGGTGGCAATCCGCCGCGAGTCCGGGTGCAGGCTGCGGCCCATGGTTTGTCACGAGTCGTCGTGCGGATCCACGACAACGGCCGGGGCGTCGCCCCCGAAAATCGCCGCCGCATTTTTCACATGTTCTTCCGCGGCAATGACGAACTCCAGCGCACCAAAACCGGCACCGGTCTGGGACTGTACATCGTCCGCACGCTCGTCAGCCTGCTGAAAGGTCGCATCGAAGTCAGTGAAGGGGCAAACGGCATCGGCAGCACCTTCGAAGTCATCCTGCCCGGTCGTCAGATCGCTCCGCCACCCGCCTCCAGCCGCAGCACCGGTGATCGCGTCTCTGAACTGGCACTTTCGGCGCAGGAAAAATCGCGATGAGAATCCTTGTGGTGGAAGATGAAGAGGCCATCGCCCGCGGACTGCGGTTCAACTTCGAACGCGAAGGTTATCAGGTCGATCTGGCCGCCAGCGGACCTGCTGCCCTGGAACTCTACGAGTCCGCTCAGCCCCCCGTTGACCTCGTCGTACTTGACCTGATGCTGCCGGAAATGAGCGGTTACGAAATCTGCCGCGCACTCCGCCGACTCGATCTCGATATCCCCGTGCTCGCACTCACCGCACGCACACTGTCGGAAGACAAAATCCAGGCGTTTGACTGCGGTGTCGATCAGTACATGACCAAACCGTTTTCACTGCCCGAACTGCTCAGTCGCGTCCGCAATCTGCTGGATAAACGACGCCGACACATTGACCGCCGCACCGTTCGCCCCACCGAAGATGTCGTACGATTCAGCGATGTGGCGGTGGATTTCGGCCGCTTCGAACTGCGCCACCGCGAGGAAGTGCACCCACTCACCACCCGCGAACAGGAACTGCTCAGGTACTTCCTGGAAAATGACGGAGTGGTGCTGTCGCGAGCCCGACTGCAGTCCGAAGTCTGGAAAGACTCCGCCGACATCTCCAGTCGCTCCATTGACAACTTCGTGATGCGGCTGCGCCGCATGATCGAAGATGATCCCTCCAGCCCCAGACACCTGCTGTCCGTCCGCGGAACCGGCTACCGCTTTGTCCGTGAACCGGCCGGCGAAACCAGCACACCGGAGAGTGGCTGATACCGGACTCCTGACGACGGATTCAAATCACAGCTGCACTTACGCCGCGGTGCGACCGGATTCATCGCCGGGCAGGCCCGAACTGTGCTGCACAACCCGCCCGGCCACCTGCCACAGCACTTCCCGCAGCTCCTCACGACTGCTGCCCAGATGCCGTTCCAGCAGCAGCAGCTCGCGCTGCACCACATCCTCGGAATTCCGACGCTCTCGCGGTGCCCGGAAAATCTTCTCATGCACCCGCACAGCATTCTGCTCGGTCTCGTAAAATAACTCCTCGTACAGCTTCTCACCCGGACGCAGCCCCGTGAACACAATGTCGATGTCCTCAGGATAACGCTGCCCGGAAAGCCGAATCATGTCCTTCGCCAGATCCACAATGCGCACCGGTTCACCCATATCCAGAATCAACACGTCACCGCCGTTACCAATCGCTCCGGACTGCAGCACCAGCTGCACAGCCTCCGGAATCGTCATGAAATAACGCTGCATTTCCGGGTCCGTCACCGTCACCGGACCACCCAGCTCGATCTGCCGCCGAAATGTGGGGACCACACTGCCGGCAGAATTCAGGACGTTGCCGAATCGGACAGTGATAAATCGAGTCCTTGAGCGGCTGGCGACCGCAAACAGATACTCCTCGGCAATCAGCTTTGTCGCCCCCATCACATTCGTGGGTCGCACCGCCTTATCCGTCGAAATCATCACGAACCGCTGCACCTGAAATCGATCGGCCAGATCCACCAGCACTTTCGTTCCGAGTATATTGTTGCGAACCGCCGCCTGCGGATTGGATTCCATCAGCGGTACGTGCTTATACGCCGCCGCATGAAATACCACGGCCGGACGATTCACCATGAAGACTCGCTGCAGCGCCGCCTCATCCGTAATATCCTCGATCAGGAATTCCATGGGTGGCAGCGCCGTCGACACCGATCGTCGCAGCTCCTGAAATTCCTGCTCCAGCTGAAATATTCCGAACTCGGACTGATCCAGCATGACGATTTTGGACGGCGCAAAATTGAGCAGCTGCCTGCAGACTTCTGATCCGATACTTCCGGCCGCGCCCGTCACCAGCACAACTCGGCCTGCCAGCGATTCTCGAATCTCCTGCAGATCCAGCTGATTCGGCTCCCGCCGCAGCAGATCATCAATCGTAATTTCGCGCAGACGCAGCTGAAACCGCCCCGCCGGAATCTCTTCCACCGATGGCACAACGTGCGCTTCCACCCCCGCCTGACGGCACACCTCGCTCACTTCCCGAATCGTCCGCCCGGACAGCCGGGAACCCAGCAGCACCATCTCAGCTCGCGTCTGAACAATGATCGCCTGCAGATCACCCGACCCGTCAAATGTCTCAACACCACCCAGCAGCCCCAGTGGCATGTGCTTCGACGGCACTACAATTCCCACTACCCGCAGTGCGGATGCCCCCGACTGGATCGATGACAGCAGACCCGCTGCATCTGACCCGCGAGCATAAATCAGAGCCCGCCGGGAATGGGGATTCCGACGCATGTTCTTCAGCGTCCGCAGCATCTGCGCCAGAATGCGAGTTGCCGACAGCAAAGCCGCCGACAGAATCGTGTCCAGTACAATCACTCCGCGCGGCACCTGCGGCATCGTTTCATGCGCAAGCTGCGATGCTGCCAGCAGCACTCCACAAATCAGACAAACGCCACCCGACCACGCCAGATCCCGCATCGTCGAATATCGCAAATGCCGACGCCAGTCACGGGAAAACAACACCACTGCCACCTTCAGCAGCACCAGCGCACCCAGCCCGCCACGAAATGTATCCACCGCAAACTGCTGCTGCTCAAGCTCAAACAGCGATCGTCCCGCCGCACCAGCCGGTATCGGCACAGGGTTCCCAGCCGCAAAATACAGAAACTGCAGCGGATCAATGTCAAACCGCAGTGCCAGCGCACAGCAGAATGACACCGCAAATATCGCGGCATAACAGCAGACGGCTATTGCCAGTCGCGTCATGAGAAGACCCTGGGACGGTGAGAAAGGCTGCTGCAGGATGCGGCCGAAAAGAACAGGTAAGAAACACAGACAGGCAGCGGAAAATCACTCAGATTTCCCGCCGGGATTGAAGGACAGCAGAACCCTGCGGGACCTGCCGTTCAGCAGATTCTGCCGCACCTTCAATTTTGTGTCCATACCAGCTTTCAACACCCTCTCAACACATCTTCTGCACCCTCCCAGACCCCCTCAACAGCCAGCTTCACTTCGCCTTCGTATCGAAAATCTTCAGCCCGTCAGCCTCCGCCTTCGTCTTCGTACTCAGCAACAGCCGCTTGCGATCCTCATCCACCACCAGCACCAGCGGGTCACGCTCCTTCTCATAGTTCTGCAGTATCCGATCAATCGCCTGCAGCGCCGTGACCGACCCCAGATCCATGGTCTGAGGCATATTCTGAGTAAATCCGGCGCCCTTCAGTGCATCGCCGTCAATCACCACATCTGTTTTGATCGACTCACCAAGATACCCAAATGCCTCCTGCAACGGCGTGCGGCGAAAATCCACCAGTACCTTCATCTGCAGCCGATCCGCCACCTTCTCGGGCACCTGCGAGTCATCTGTTTTGGTCTGCTTCGTCTCGTCACGGAACTCCGTCACCAGTGACTGGTTCCATGTCAGCAGAGTCCCGGCTGCCAGATTCCCGGCCGCCTGCCCCGGCAGAACTGTCACCAGCCGCGCAAACCCCGCACCCGCATGCACCGTCGTACCAACATTCAGCGCCTGCAGCATCGCCGGAAAACGCCCGATCACCTGGCGACTGCCCTCCGTCGACGGCTGCATCTGACGCACCATACCCAGCACCAGAGTCGGCAGCTTGTCCAGTTGCACCTGCATCTGTCGCTGCAGCCGCACAGGAGTACTGTCGCGACTGTTGCTGAGCAGTGTCTCCATGAAAAAGTCCGGCTCCAGATGCAGACTCCACAGCACACCCTCTACCTGATCGCCAAACCAGAACAGCACTTTGTCCGCCGCCGGCTGCAACTGCGGAATAAACGCATCCTCACGGTGCGAATCCAGCAGCGTCAGATCAAACAGCACAGACACATGTCGCTGACGATCCGATTTCAGCAGCAGCGGTTCCATGTCGGGCAACGGCAGCGCCTGCCCCTCCTTGAAATCCGCCAGCTCCTCGGACATTGTCAACGGAGCCGCCACAAAGGTTTGCTGATCCACCAGCAGAAATGCAAAGTCCTCTGCTTCATAAACCTCAGCCTTTGAATTCGCATCCGGACGCAGACGCCCCGCAAATCGCTTCAGCAGATCCGAAGCCGTCTGACGCTCCTTCAATCGCACCACCATCGCCAGATCAGGCAACGCCATCCGCGCTCCAAAATTCAGCGCAATCGTCAGCTCTTCAATTTCCGCCGGCTCAAATCGCGAAACCCGCTGGATCTGCTCGGTCAGCCAAATCCCCAGATTTCCGAGCAACGCCTGAAATTCACCCATCCGCTCGTTTTTCTGCCACAACTGAGCAGGACGCAGATGGACAATCACATGCGGAGTAAACGGAATATGGTCCAGCGGAATCGCCGCACCCTTCGTAGGACTCAGCTCCTCGGCTGCCGCGTTCGAGACTTCGCGCGCCTTCTGTTCCTGCTCCCAGCCCTGATTCTGACGCACCACCGGCTTCTCTGCCGGCACCGTACCACGATTTGCCAGCACCGCATACACCGTGATTCCCGCCGCCAGCAAACCAGCCGCTGCCAGCGAAATCCACTGCATCATCCCGCCACCGCTCCGCCGACGACGACCGCGAACACCCGCCAGCGCCGCTGAACCCTGAGCCGCCCCTGCACCACCAGCGACGGCTGACACGGGTTCCGTAACGCCAAAACTTCCAAAATCCGGCAACTCACCCACCGCCACAGAACCGGCGGCCGCGATGGGAGGAATCATCGGAGCCGACAACGGCACCGCAGACTCTGCAGTGCCCCCGGTAACCACCTCGCTGTCAGGAACCCACCGCGCCGCCCGACCCGGACGCGGTGCCAGTGGCAGCACCGGCAACTCATCCCGCTCCGCCACGGCTGACGACTGCAACGCCGCCGGTCGCGGTGCTTCCGCATCAGACACTTCCGGCACAGGATTCGCCGCTGGCAGCTGAATCACAAATTTATGACTGCACTTCGGGCAACGCGCCGATTTGCCAACCAGACGAGCATCCGGCAGCTTCAGCAGGGATTTGCACGCAGGACACGGAACAGCTATCGCCGGCATTTCGGTGACCCCCAATCAGATGAATTCCCACGGCCCCCAGTCTACCGCGGACGCCCACGGAAAAAAACAGTTCGTCCCGGAAAGTCGTGCCACAAACGCCAACCCCAAACTCTGGCCGATCACCCGGGATCTGCATTAGAATGCACCGCTCAGCAACCTCCCCACCGCACCACAACGCCGTCTGCCCCGGAACTCCACTCCCATGACACGCCCCGTGGTCGTTATCCCCGCCGACTTTCCTCCGCTCGTGTCACGCTCACCACTGCTGCCAGCACTGGACCAACTCGCCGAAGTCCGCCTGTATCTCGACCGACCAGAGTCACCAGACGCCCGGATTCAGCGACTGCAGGAAGCTGATATCCTGCTCAATTCCCGCGGCAGCCTCAGCTTCCCGGAACACATCCTGCAGGCGCTGCCACGCCTGAAAATGATTGCAGTCTGCGGTATCGGTTACGACTCCATTCATCTGCCCACGGCCACCAGACAGGGAATCGTTGTCTGCAACATTCCCGGTCGCACCGCCCCCATCGTCGCCGAACACGCACTCGCCCTGCTGCTCGCCGCCGCCCGTCGCACGGCATGGATGACCGCCGAACTACGGCACGGACGCTGGCCCGGTGACCTCAGCCTGTCACTCACCGGACGACAACTCGGAGTCATCGGGACCGGAAATATCGGCTGTGAAATGCTGCGACTGGGACGAGCCCTCGGGATGCAGACCGTGGCCTGGTCCCTGCATCCGGATCCCGCCAAAGCAGAACGTCTCAGCTTCAAATACCTCAGCCTCGAAGAACTGCTCCGAACTTCCGATGCCGTCAGCCTGCACACTCGACTCTCCGATCAGACTCGACACCTCCTCAATGCCGACCGACTGGCACTGATGAAACCCACCGCTGTGCTGGTCAACACTGCCCGGGGAGCCGTCGTTGACACACTGGCACTTGCAGACGCACTGCAGAATCGCCGGCTGTTCGCCGCGGGACTGGACGTCTACGAACAGGAACCCCTGCCCGCCACACACCCGCTGCTGGCCTGCGATCAGGTGGTGCTCACTCCACACTCAGCAGATATGACGCAGGCCGGAATCGATCTGCTGACCCAGGGCTGCATCGACAACATCGCCGCCTTCCTGAACGGTCAGCCGCAGAATGTCGTCAACCCGGACGTCTTCTCGTTTCCGCAGGCACCCCCGCACACTGTATAAACAGTCTCGTGCTGACATCGGCCTCCGCAGAACGCTGGAATCCCGCCCATGCGATATCAGATCCTTGCACTGTTCTTCCTGATGGCCGGCATTGCATACGTCCAGCGTGCCGCCATCAGCGTGCCCGCTGAACAGGTGGCAAAGGACCTCGCCATCAGCAACTTCGGAAATTCCATGGGGTTTGTGCAGTCCGCATGGTACCTCGGATACGCCCTGCTGCAGATCCCGGCCGGACGACTGGCTGACCGCTGGGGCAGCCGCAGTGCGATACTTCTGTATTGCATCCTCTGGTCACTGGCAACAACTCTCACAGGATTCTCCAGCGGACTTTGGACACTGACCAGCGCCTGGTTTCTGATGGGAGCCCTGCAGGCAGGCGCCTTCCCCTGTGCCGCTCAGGCCATCGGACAAATCTTTCCGCTCAGTGAACGCGCCCGTGCCTCAGGAATCCTCGCCGCCGGCATGGCTGTCGGCGGGGCCGCGGCACCCGCCATCGTCGGCCGACTGCTCATTGCACTGCAACCCACCGCCGCCAGCAACAATCTGTTCACATGGCAACTGCTGCTGTTTCTGCTGGCCATACCCGGGATCCTGTGGAGCCTGCTCTTCGCATTCAGCGTCCCGAAACGGCACCTGCCAGCACGACACACAACAGCCGACACCATCCCCCTCACCACCATGTTCCGCAAAATGCTGACCAGCGGCCCCCTCGCACTGCTCTGTGCACAGCAGTTCCTCCGCGCCGCAGGCATGGTCTTCTTCCTCAGCTGGTTTCCAACCTTCCTGCAAAAGACCCGCGGACTCGACCTCAAAGCCTCAGCCGACTTCGCCTCCATCGCCGGTATCGGTGGAGTCGTCGGCAGCCTGTCCGGAGGCTGGGCATCGGACCTGCTGCTGAAGATCACCGGAAACCCCCGGCTGTCACGTCAGGGAGTCGCCGTTGTCGGCATGACGCTCTGCAGCCTGCTGATGCTCGCCTCCGTCGCTGTCTCCAGTACCTGGCTCAGCATCGGACTGATCTCAGCCGGAGTTTTCTGTGCGACATTCGGCGGTGTCAGCGGCTACACCGTCGCCATTGAATTCGGCGGACGACAGACCGCCACCGTGTTCAGCATGATGAATATGGTCGGCAATTTCGGAGCCATGCTGTTTCCCTGGTCGGCCGGATGGCTGGCCGATCGATTCAGCAACTGGAACCTGATGATCCTGTTTTTCTGCGGTATCATGGCCATCGATGCTGTCTGCTGGGCCCTGCTCAATCCTCGCGCCCCGCTGTTTCCTGATCCCCCTCCGGATTCCCCCACATGACCTCCATTCAGCTTCCCCAGTTTCGCTGCCGAGCCGCAGCCGGTCGCTGCGATATCACTCCCCCGGTCGGTATCTACCACCGAATGTGGGGCGCCGCACTGCACGATCAGGCCACCGGAGTCCATCGGCCACTCACAGCCAGCCTGCTGTGGCTGGAACCCGTCGATGGCCCGGACTCCGCTGCCCGCGTCATTCTCTCGCTCGATCACTGCATCCTTGAAACCAGCCTCCAGCAGGATCTTGCCGCCGATGTGGCCGCCGCCACCGGACTCGACCCCGCCTGCGTCCTCGTCACTCTCACTCACACACATGGCAGTGGCTGGATGGCACTCAGCCGCAGCGAATTCCCCGGCGGTCACCTGAACGCACCCTACCTCGAGGACGTGCGACAAACAGTGCGCCGGCTG
>SXXK01000498.1 GCA_005791255.1 Planctomyces sp. | reverse complement strand
CTGCGGTTTTGTCAGAGGGTGGCATTGTGCCTGAGGGCACAGTCAGGCCGCGGTGAACTGCAGTGGCAGCAGATGTATGGCAGTCGGGGGGGGGCGTCAGGATTTCAGCCAGGCGATTGCGTCTGCTGCCCCGGCGTCCGATGCGGGACGCCGGGGCGGTAGGACTGCTGGTGGCCCTGCTGTGGGCTCCTTTTATTCTTGCCAACCTGTGGGTCACCCACGACTCGCAGCTGCAGGAGTTCAATTCACAGCTTCAGTCGTACGCGGTCGTGCATTCTCGGTTGCTGCATCAGCATGCGGTTGTGCTGCAGAGAGTTGTGCAGGAACTGGGGGAAGGCGGGCCCCGTGTTCTCACTTCGGATTCGGTCACCGAGCTGCTGGGCGACTGGCGCAGCTTTCATCGCGGCAGTCTTGGGACGTTTGTGATGGAAGATTCGCAACTGCGGCTTACGTCAGTAAAGATGGGCTCGAGCCAGTGGGACGTGATGCTGACTGGTTTGCAGCAGCAGATGGGTGACCTGCAGCGAAAGATGAAAATTCGACGGACGGAACTTCAGGAAAAAAGCCAGCAGACTCTGAGTGGAATCGCGCGAAATCCTGTCGTCTCCGGGTTTCCCTTTGAAAGCAGCGGACGCTGGGTGATGGTGCTGTATGGCGAAACGGAACGACCACTGCAGGATGGGGGAGCAGCTTTTGGATTGCTGCTGGATCTGGATGTGTATTTGAACGATCTGCGTCTGCCGGGTGACAAAGTCCCGGCGGGTGGCATGCGTGTGTCTCTGTACAGTCTCGACAATCAGCTGTTGCTGGGCCAGCCGGTTTTGGCGGCGGAATATCCGTGCGTCTGTAATTTGGCGGTCCCTGGTGACGTTTGGCGACTGTACGGGGTTCCTCGTAATGGGTGGGCGGGATGGACCGCGGGTCTGATTCTGGTGAATATGGTGCTGGGGCTGGCAATGGCGGTCGCAGCGGCGGTGGTGACGCTGCTGTATTCGCAGCACCGGGTGGAGATTGCGGCAGAGCTCGCGCGGGCCAATGCGGGTTTGTCGGAGGCTCTCGAGCAGCGGATGCGATCTGAGGAGGCTCGTGATCGGGCGCTCGCCGAACTGGCCAGGTCACGGCAACTTGAGTCTGTGGGCAGGCTTGCCGGCGGTGTGGCACATGAGTTCAACAATCTGCTGCAGGTGATTCTTGGTCACGCGGACCTGTTATTGAATGAAGTTCGGCCACCAGGACCTGTGGCCGACGGATTGCAGCAGATTGATCGTGCCGGTCGGCGGGCAGCTGAGCTGACGAAGCAGCTGCTGCAGTTTGCCAGGCGTGAGCCGCAGGAAGAAGCGGTGGTTGATCTGGTGGCAGTTGTCAGTGCAGGGCTGCGACTGATGAAGCCGGCGCTGAAGAAGTCGACTCAGATTGTCTGGAACGCACCAGATGTGCAGCTGCTGGTACCGATGGACGGTCTGCATCTCGATCAGATTCTTTTGAATCTGCTGTTGAATGCGGATTTGGCAATGGCGACCGGCGGGACGATTGAATTACGGATTTGGGAGGCTGGTGCCGGCCAGTCAGCGGCTGAAGGAGTCATTTGTGAAGGGCGCAGTGTGGTGCTGACGGTGACAGATCAGGGCTGCGGGATGTCGGAGGAGACTTTGTCGCGGGTCTTTGACCCATTTTTTTCCACGCGTGGTCCTGCGGCGGGTACCGGTCTGGGGTTATCGCTGGTTTATGGTCTGATGAGGCAGTGTGGTGGTCAGATTCATTTGTCGAGTGTGGTGGACCGTGGTACTACGGTGACGCTGGTGTTTCCGTCTGCTGCTTAATCGTGGTCGGAAGTTGAAAGAGTCAGTTCAGGGGTGAGCCTGCATGTCATGACTGTCATCGAAACGCAGGACAACCCGTTCGAATTCACGGATCCGGATGTTTCGGACAACGTGGAACTGGACATTTCTGACGCGACGGACTTTTGTGTTCGGGAGGAGATTTTGATCTGTGGTCCGCGTCTGGCGCTGCCGGCAGTGTGCTGGAAAACAGGGGCGACAGAAGATCTTGAGCCACTGCAATTTCAGATTTTGCGAGGATCGTTTCGGCCGCATGTACCGCCTGTGTTGGTGAGCTCGTTTATATCGCGGCAGCAGAAGCGTTACGAGGAACTCAGGGCGAGGCGCTGGAAGCTGGCCAGTGTTGTGGGGTTACTGATGTTTGTGGTACCGCTCATGCTGAATCAACCGGGACTTACGGGAATCCAGATGTTGTTGGGGGCGGCAGTTTCGCTGACAGGTGCCGGTGTGGTGGCGGTGGCATCGCTGCGGATCCTGCCGGGTTTGCCGGTGGTGCGACGGTACAGTGCGGCCGGCCTGCATTTTGTCAGTGGTATCCCACCAGCATTGCTGACGCAGTTGCGCCTGCTGGAGGCTCAGCGACGAACTGGCAGATCACGCAATCGGTGACTGCCGTGGTGTTGCTGCGCCTGCGTACTGTTAACGCGTTGATTGCCTTCGCAGGTCGAGCGTGCAGGGGTAATCGGGTGACATTTTCGGTTCAGCGGGCTGAAACTGTTTCGGCGTGTGTCCGAAGCGGAAGAACCGAGCCGCGCGACGGCTTTCGGCAGCCAGTGCGTTGACCGGGTAGCCTTCAGGATTGAGTCCGCCGGGGTGATCCACGTGGTAGCGGCAGCCACCGAGAGAACGACCGGCCACGGTGTCGCAGACATCAATGGTGAGCGGCACGTGCAGGCCGATGGTCGGGTGCAGACAGCTGGGTGGTCGCCACGCCCGATAGCGGACGCCGGCAATGAATTCTCCGGGAGTTTCCGTGGCGACCAGGGGCATGCGCACACCATTGACGGCGAGTGCCAGGTGTGGGGCGTGGAGTCCTGTGACGTGCACCTGCAGGCGTTCGACGGACGAATCCACATAGCGTGTGGTGCCTCCGCTGCCCGGTTCTTCGCCGAGCACATACCATGGTTCAAGTGCCTGGCGGAGATCGATGTGGACTCCGGCCGCCTGAAACTGTCCGATGCGAGGACAGCGGAATTCGAAATGTGGTGCGAACCAGTTGTGATCAAGCTTGAAACCGGTCTGGTGCAGCCATGCGGTGACCTGTCGAAGATCGTTCCAGAGGAAGTGCGGGAGCAGGCAGCGATCGTGGAGTGCATTTCGCCAGTGAATGAGCGGTTCGCGGTACGGCTGCTGCCAGAACGCTGCCACCAGGGCTCGCACCAGCAGCTGCTGTGTGAGGCTCATGCGGGGATGCGGTGGCATTTCGAAGCCGCGGAGTTCGACGAGTCCGAGTCTTCCGGTGGCGTGGTCGGGTGAACAGAGTTTATCGATACAGATTTCAGCGCGGTGCGTATTTCCGGTGATGTCGATGAGCAGATTGCGGAAAAGGCGATCGACAAGCCATGGTGCGATCCAGCCGGAGCCGGGTTCGGGAACCTGGGCGAAGGCAATTTCCATTTCGCACAGTGCGTCTCGTCGACCTTCATCAACTCGGGGCGCCTGACTTGTTGGTCCGATGAACAGGCTGGAGAAGATCCACGAGAGTGAGGGGTGATTATTCCAGAATCCGATGAAGCTGCGGAGCAGATCGGGTCGTCGCAGGAAGGGGCTGTCGGCGGGAGTGGCGGCGCCGAGCACGAGGTGGTTTCCGCCACCGGTGCCGGTATGCCGACCGTCCTGCTGAAACTTTTCGGTACCCAGCCGGCAATGTCGCGCGTCTTCGTAGACGCCTTCGGTGATCTGTCGCAGCTGCGGCCAGTTGTGAGCGGGCTGGATATTGACTTCGATGACCCCCGGATCAGGTGTGACCTTCAGCAGTTCAATGCGGGGGTCATGCGGTGGCAGATAGCCTTCAATGACGACAGGCAATTGCAGTTCCTCGGCCGCTGCTTCAATACTGGCCAGCAGATCAAGGTAGTCTTCGAGAGTCCCGACCGGCGGCATGAACACATGCAGCTTGCCATTGCGTGGTTCAATGCACAGTGCCGTCCGTACGACTCGGCTGCCCGGCGGTGCATCCAGCCACTGGTCAGCCGATTCTTCCGGGTCATCGATGAGCCCGAGTCTTTGGAGTATCTGTCGCTGTGGCGGTCTGGGGCGGCTGTTGTGGGCTGCAAGGCGATCCTGAGCGGATCGACGCAGTTCGCTGTAGCCGGGCAGTGGCGGGCGTTCCGCGAAGGAGTCACGTATGGGATCGACGGGGGGAGTGGCGAGCGGCAGTGATTCGAGCGGCAGACGCAGCCCGATGGGGGAATCTCCGGGGATCAGGAACAGGCGGTGTGACCGAAATGGCCAGAATCCGCTGGTCCATTGGGCATTTGCCTGCCACCAGGGTCTGGAGAGTGGCAGAACGAAACCGGCGGGGCGTGAAACTCCGCGCTGCAGAGCGCGAGTCAGGCGACGTCGGTCTTCGTCGGAGTCCGGATCAAATTCATGGACGTCAACGTCGACAGGAGTGCGATCTTCGACCTGCAGCAGGTGAAACACATCTTCGTAGGCGGGGCGAATCCAGCGATGTTCGACATTCAGTCGCGAGGCCATTTCGCAGATGAACAGACCGGCGGCGTGTTCGTCGGCTGCCGGCTGCGCCTGCGGGTTGTGTTCTTCGTGCAGTCCGGCGAGGAGCAGCGGGTTATGCCAGATCGGCTGACCGTCGCGGCGCCACAGACAGGTGTACGCCCAGCGGGGCAGGGATT
>SXXK01000055.1 GCA_005791255.1 Planctomyces sp. | reverse complement strand
TCGCCCGTCCGCGGCTCGCCCGTCCGCGGCTCGCCCGTCCGCTGACCGCTTCGCAAACGGCAACCAACCTCAGATGTCCAGTTCCTTCACATCCAGCGCGTGCTTCTCAATAAACTCCCGACGCGGCTCCACGGCATCCCCCATCAGGACTCGAAAGATCTCATCCGCCGCCGCCGCATCTTCCATCCGCACCTGCAACAGTGTCCGCTTCTCAGGATCCATGCTGGTGTCCCACAATTCCTCCGAATTCATTTCGCCCAGCCCCTTGAAGCGAGTCACACTGAGACCCTTTTTCCCCAGTCGCCGCAACTCCTCCAGCAATTCCCGCAGACTCTGCATCAGAACCCGGTCGTCCTCACGCTGCAGCAGGAATGGATACACCGGCTCCGCATTGCGAACTTCCGCCGGAGTAAAGTCCGGAATGAAAAACCCGTAATCCTTCAGCTGCGCAAAACACTCGTTCAGCGTCCGCACCTCGTGCAGATCCACCAACTGAGCTGTCGTGGTGCGAATTGGGGCCACCGAGGATCCACCGGCTGCTGCAGCCGTCGCCGCAACAGCATCCGCTACCGCTGTCTCACTGGCCGCAGAATCCACCGGCTGCAGACCACGCACAAATGACTCCGCCTCGTCTCGCTCCATAAACCAGCGTTCCGTGTCGGCATACAGCACCCGATACCGCGGCAGACGCGACTTTTCACTGCCCGTAAACCTCAGCAGATACCGAATATCCACTCCCCGCCGCTCAAGAAGCTCCAGCGGCTGCTCCATTCGCTCCGCCAAATTCACCATCTTCTGCAGGTTCTCACCTTCGAAGACCGTACCGTCCGCACGCACTGACAGACGAGTCCCCGTCATGCCAAGACTGATCAGCTCAGCCATCATCTGCGGAGCCGTCTGGACATAACGGATCTGCTTCTTCTGAGTCACACGGAACAGCGGCGGCTGCGCAATATAAACATGACCGTTCTGCACCAGCGGACGCATGTGCCGGAACAAAAAGGTCAGCAGCAAAGTCCGAATGTGACTGCCGTCCACGTCGGCGTCAGTCATCAGAATAATCTTGCCATAACGCCGCTTGCTGATGTCCATTTCCTCGTCGCCCGCCGATGGCGACAAACCTACCGCTCGGAACAGGTTGCTGATCTCGTTGTTGTCCAGCACCTTCACCAGCTGCGCCTTCTCAACGTTCAGGATCTTGCCACGCAACGGCAGAATCGCCTGAATGCTGGAATCACGCCCCGTGTCCGCACTGCCACCGGCCGAGTCACCTTCCACCAGATACAACTCAGTCGACTCCAGATCCCGACTGCGACAGTCCCGCAGCTTCTCAGGCAACCCGCCGGTCGTCAGAGCCCCCTTGCGACGGACCATATCGCGAGACTTCCGGGCGGCTTCCCGAGCCTCAGCGGCCATGATCGCCTTCGCCACCAGCTTCTTCGCAATCGAAGGATTCTCTTCCAGATACCGAGTGAAGGCGTTGCCGATCACAACCTGCACGGCCCCCTCAACCTCGGCATTCGTCAGCTTCACCTTGTTCTGCGACGTAAACTTCGGATCCGGGACCCGCACTGAGACAATCGCCGTCAAACCCTCACGGAAATCCTCACCAACCGGAGTCACTTCCTTGAACAGGTTGCCGGCCCTGGCGTAGTTGTTCATGGTCCGAGTCAGAGCGGTGCGGAAACCGCTGAGATGTGTACCACCGTCAGGATTGAAAATATTGTTTGCAAACGTCAGCACATTCTCAGTGTAGCCGTCGTTGTACTGCATCGCAGCTTCCACAACGACGCCGTCCTGCTCACCCACCGTGCGAAAGACATCCGCTGTGACGGGAGTCTGAGTCCGATTCAGATACCGCACGAACTCCACAAGACCGTCTTCAAAATGAAATGTCTCGGACTGACCGGAACGCTCGTCACGAATCGTGATGCGAATTCCCGGAGTCAAAAACGCCAGCTCACGCATGCGGCGCGTCAGAGTGTCGAACGAGTATTTCGTTTCGGAAAAAATCGTCGCGTCCGGCAGGAACGACAGTCGAGTCCCCGTAGAGTCGGCTCGCCCCAGCTGTCGCAGAGACGATGTCGCACGCCCCTTCTCAAAATCCATCACCCACGTCGAACCCTGACGACGAATCTCTGCACGCAGCCAACTGCTGAGCGCATTGACCGCCGTGATCCCCACTCCGTGCAAACCACCGGTCCCCACCCGATAACCACTCTCGCGGTTGAACTTCCCACCCGCATGAATTTCCGTCAGGACCACCTCCAGCGCAGATCGCCCGTCACCCTTCACCGTGTCCACCGGAATACCACGCCCGTTGTCCACAATCGACACACTCTCGTCGATGTTGATCTGCACCTCGATCTCTGACGCATACCCGTTCACAGCCTCGTCAATGCTGTTGTCCACCACCTCGTAAACCAGATGATGCAGACCCGGAGACCCCGTGTCACCAATATACATGGCAGGGCGAGTCCGGATGCCCTCGACCCCCTTCAGATGCTGAATCTCATCCGCACCGTAAGTGGCCTGAGCTGCCGCAGCAGCAGCGGCCTCCGCCACAGATGCTGCACCCGCTGCCGCTGCACCCTCTGAAGACACCGCTGACGGCTGCTCTGACGGCTGTTCTGACGACTCTGAAGTCGAAGTCACGATTCTGCCTTCTTCCATTAGCCACTGCGCCCGACAAACCGCCCGGCCTTACCCGCTGACAGTCCTGCCCGACACTATCGGACTCGTTTATACCTGATACCCCGAATTCCGGAATTTGGCAGTCGCTGCTGCAACTGCTGCAGCACAGTCTCATGCAGAAAACCTCGCAGCTCCTGCAATACAGCACTGTTCGTTACCGCCACTTCCAGAATTCCATCCTTGATCTTCCTCGCTGCACTGCGGCGCCCCAACTCAGGCCCCACCACAGCCTTCCACTCGGCATCCAGAGCATCCGATTCGGATCTGCCCACCAGCCCACGCTCTCGAATCAGACGAAATACCGCCTGACCCAGCGAACCTGGCAGACCCCTCGGAATCTCAGGAATCTCATTCATGCACCGCTACCCCACCAGAGATCCATCAGCGATCCTGAGTCAGCGGCATCACGACATACGTATACGAGTCTTCCACACGGAAGACCGCCGCTGTGTCTCCGTCCGTCAGCTGCAGGTCCACCAGAGTCTCCGGGTTCAGAACCCGCAAAAACTCACCCACATACTTCGGATCAAATGTAATCTGCAGATCGTCATATTCGTATTCAATCGGCAGCTCAATCCGGGAATCACCCACAGCACTGGCTGCACTGCTGAGCGTCAGCAGCTGGCGAGTGAACTGGAAGTCGACGCCGCGAGTCTCTTCGTCGGTCACAATCTGCGCCTGCCTGACTGCAGAATAAAACAGTCCCGCTGACAGCGGAATGTTCACGCTGCCATTCGGAGGTATCACGTCGCGATAACGCGGAAAACGCCCCTCCACCAGGCGACTGCTGACTGTACAGGCCCCGGCACGCATCAGCACGTCGTTGTCATGCACCACAATGTCCACAAAGTCCGCCTCGGCATCAATACTGCGCTCCAGCAAACCCATCGCCTTCGTCGGAACGACAGTCGTACGAGCCGGCGTCTGGGGATCACCCTGCCGCTCACAGATCGCATTCGACACCGCCAGTCGGCGACTGTCCGTTGCCGCCAGAGTCAATAATCCCTCGGAAAACTCCAGCAGCAGGCCCCCCAGAGCATACCTGGTGCTTTCCGTGTCCGTCGCAAACGACGTCCGACGAATCATCTGCCGCAGTACCGGTGCCGCAACCCGGAAAAAACTGTCCTCTGAAAAACGCGGCACCGGAGGAAACTCGCGAGGATCCTCGGAGGTCAGACGGAACCGCGACCCCCCGGCCTTCAGCAGGATCGTCCGATCGTCCACATGCAGCTCAAATGTCTCACACTGCAGCTCACGAAGAATTGCCGCCAGCTTCTGAGTCGGCAGCAGCACCTCGCCCTCAGAATTCGTCTCAACACCACTGACCCGGTACCGCAGACCCGTCTCCTGGTCCGTACCCACCAGCTCCGTGCCCGCACCGCTGACGATCAGCAGCACGTTCTTCAGCACGTCCCGCGGAGTCCGTGACGGGACAGCCGAAGCAGCGATCGCAAACGCCGCAGCAAATTGTGCACGATTGCACGTCAATTGCATGTTTGATTCCCCATTGAATTCCAGATCAGCGCCCAGTCTGCCACCAGGATCCGGCTTCCGGACACGCCCCGCCAGCCAACCTGCAGATTGCCGTGTGGAATCCTATCAGAAACACACGCCCCGTGGTACCCAGGACGACTCGGTTTCCGACAGCAAAAGGAGGGGAATTCGGAGTTTTTTTTAGGGCCCTGCCGCTGCCGGCACTCAGTCCGGCTCCACAGCACTCAGCAGCTCGCTGCTCACTCGCGCCGCCCGACCCGCCTCACGCAGCTTCTGCACCACAAAATACTTGTGATTCGCCACCGCCAGCTCCGTCAGATTCAGCCGCCGAGCCACGTCCTTGTTGGCCCAGCCCAGCACAAAAATCAATTCCACACACTTCAGACGCTCCCACGCTCCCGTCCGCCGAAACTCACTCAGCAATCCACGCAGCTCCGACTCAATCACCCCGGCCTCCGCCCGAGCCCGCTCGCTGCTCCGCAAAATACTGGACGCCGCCCGCCCCGGACCCGTCAGATCCCGCGCTGCACCGTCCTTCGACTCCGACGTCAGCAACGGCAACACCGGACGACGACCCGCACGCCGCAATGCGTCCACCAGCTTGTGCGAAGCAATCGAAAACAGCCAGGATTCCAGCGGAGTCCGCTCGTCATAGTTCGGCAGAGCCTTTAGAAAACCCAGCAGCGTCTCCTGCACAATGTCCTCTGCCGCAGAACGGTCGTGCAGCCGCGATCGGGCAAACGCCAGCAGACGCCCCTCGTACAAGTCAATGCACTGCTGCCACGCATCCGCCTCGCCAGCACGGACCCGCGCCACCAGCTGTCGATCCGCTTCACTGGCCGGCATACTCCGCCCCCCCCAAACTCCGCTGAGCCCACCGAACCACACGCCGCACCGAACCACACGCCGCACCGAACCACACGCCGCACCGAACCGCACGCCCCGCTCAGTACCCCGTTCAGTACCACGGCTCAGAGCCCCGCAATCACCGTCACACACCCGCCCCCCTCGGAATACCCCCTTGCAGTCTACCAAAACCCCCGGAATCCGCCCAGTCCCGCGGCAGACCCAACCGTACGACTTTTTCCCCTTCACCGCGAATTCGGCCCCGTGCAGTTGGGAATTCTGCCCGCCAAGTTACAATTTCGGGCCGTCACCCGGGCCAGGCTGTCCTGCCCGGGAATCAGCAGAGGCGCGCAACAGCGAGTATTATCAGTGCCGGCAACTTCCGTGATTGGTCTGCAGTGGGGCGACGAAGCCAAAGGCAAAATCGTCGATATCCTGACCGAAAGCCACCAAATCGTCGTCCGCTATCAGGGCGGCAATAACGCCGGACACACCGTCCGCTTCGATGGACGCACCTACAAACTCAGTCTGCTGCCCACCGGCATCCTGCAGCAGCACGTCACATCCGTGATCGCTCCCGGCGTTGTGGTCAACCCGCTCGCCCTGCTGAAGGAACTCGACGGACTGGCCGCCGGCGGACAAAACTGCGAATCCCGCCTGATGGTCAGCGATCGCGCACACGTCATCTGCCCCTGGCACCTGCTGGAAGAAGCAGCACTCGAAAAATCCCGCGGCGCCGCGGCCATCGGCACAACCATGCGCGGAATCGGCACCTGCTACCGCGAAAAAGTCGGACGCTCACACGCCATTCGTGTCGGAGACCTCATTCGCAAACAGACCTTTGCCGCCAAAGTCCGCGAAATCGTCCCCTTCAAACAGCGCATCCTCAATGCACTCGACCCCGAGTGCACCCAGATGGATGCCGATCAGATCATCGCTGAATACTCCGCCGCAGCAGAACGCATCCGGCCACTCGTTGCCGACACCACCTCATACCTCCTTGATGCACTCGACCAGCACAAATGGATCCTGTTCGAAGGCGCTCAGGGCAGCCTGCTGGATGTCGATCACGGCACCTTCCCCTACGTCACCTCCTCCACCAGCTCCGGCTGCGGTATCCACAGCGGCAGCGGTATTCCGGAACGCGCCATCGTTCGCATGATCGGCGTCGCCAAGGCCTACACCACCCGT
>SXXK01000497.1 GCA_005791255.1 Planctomyces sp. | reverse complement strand
TTCAGCCTGCGCACACCATCCAATGTCGTGCGGCGAATGTCCCGCGGCACGCCCGCCGGATCGTTGATATACAGAATCGGATCTCCCGACGTCCGAAATGATGTCGCCGCATGCTCGCCCGGAAGATACCCGGAAGACCACAGGCGAGCCGAAATGGCCTGCACCTGCTCGGTGTTCGTCGGACGCGCCACCATCACCACAAAGGACGGCAGATTGCGATTCAGCGAACCCAGGCCATAGGACGCCCACGCGCCCAGACACGGTCGGCCTGTCACCTGATTACCCGTCTGCATCAGACTGATCGCCGGTTCATGATTGATCGCCTCAGTGTTCATGCTGCGAACAAAGCACATGTCATCGGCAGACTTCTGCAGCCACGGCAGCAGATTCGTGATCCACATCCCACAGTCGCCCGACCGCCGAAAGCCGAACATGGTCGGAGCAATCGGGAATCGGGCCTGACCACTGGTCATCGTCGTCAGTCGCTGCCCGTTTCGCACCGATTCCGGCAGGTCCCGGTCGTACCAGTCCTGCATCTGCGGCTTATAGTCAAACAGATCCATTTGCGATGGACCCCCGACCATGTGCAGATAAATCACCTGCCTGACCTTCGCCGGAAAATGCGTCGGACGCTGCCCCGGAAACAAAGCTGCCGACAGCCCACTCAAATCATCGCCGGCCACCCCCGATTCCTGCAGCAAACTGTGCAGCGCTGCAGTCCCCAGCAGACAGGATCCCGACTGCAGCAGATGCCGACGCGTCAGATGCAAACGCAGTTCACTCAGAGGATTCATCACAGATCTCCCTGCAGAACAACACTCCCGCCGTCAACCCATCACCAGCACCTGCGCACTCACACAGCAGACTGCAAATCACTTGTTCACGACTTCATCCAGATTCAACAACTGATTGCACAGCATTGTCCACGCAGCCAGTTGCTCAACCGATAACTGCTCGTTCCAGCGGTATTCACCCACCCGCGACAGCAGCTTCGCATCCTCCGTGTGCGACACATAATAACTGCGAAGCTGCTGCAGTGATTCCAGCAGCACCGACAGCTCCTCCGCATTCAGAGGCCGACACAGCACAGCTTCACCCATCCGCTGCAGTCGCTGCTCATCAGACTGCCCCGGTGCCTCCACAGCCCGCTCAGCCAGTCGCCGAGCCGCCTCCACAAACTGCTCGTCATTCAGCGTCACCAGAGCCTGCAGGGGAGTATTGGTACGTTCGCGACGAACCACACAGAATTCCCGATTCGGGGCGTTGAAAATGTCCAGCGATGCCGGCGGAGCCATCCGCTTGACGAACGTGTACATGCTGCGGCGGTACAGACTGTCGCCGGAATCCCGCTGGTAGCTGCGAGTATTGCTGACGTTCATCGCTATCGCCTCCCATACACCCTCCGGCTGATACGGCTTCACACTGGGCCCGCCCTGACGACGCACCAGCAGGCCGCTGGCCGCCAACGCATAATCCCGGATCATCTCAGCATCCATGCGGAACCGCGGACCACGCGACAGCAGTCGATTCGCCGGATCCTTTTCCAGCTTCAGCGGAGTCACCTCAGCCGACTGACGATACGCCGCCGACAACACCATCATCCGCAGCAGACGCTTCACATCCCAACCGTGAGTCCTGAAGTCCACGGCCAGCCAGTCCAGCAGCTCCTGATTCACCGGCAGCTCACCCGAAACTCCCAGATCACCTGTCGTCTGCACCAGCCCCGTCCCAAACACCTCCTGCCAAAATCGGTTCACCGTCACTCGCGCCGTCAGCGGGTGCTGCGGCAACAACAGCCACTTCGCCAAACCCAGACGGTTTCGCGGTGCATCCGCCGGGAAAGGCGGCAGGATTGCCGGAGTCGCCGCGCTGACCTGCTCACCACGCCTGTCGTATTCCCCGCGCTCCAGCACAAATGCCATCGCCGGCTCAGATTTCTCCTGCGATACATAAGCAATCGTGCCACGAGCCCTGACGTCAGCCTGCTCCTTCTCCAGCGCCGCCAGTTCACCTGCCACACGCCTGAAATCACCATCCACCGTCCGCAGCCAGAAATCAAACAGATCGTTCGTCTCTGCCTCCGTACGCTCGCTCGCAGCCTTCGACAGCAACGCCAAATACTTCGTTCTGCTGGCTGCCCCCGCTATCTCCGCCGGCAGCAGCACCCGCTCATGCAGCTCAAGACCGCGAATCGAACCGGTAAACGGAGACGCATCCGAACGCTGACCGATCCGAAACGCCACCGCCGCGCGAATCTCCGCACCATTCAGCGAGTCGTTCTCGATGTTCTTCTCCTGCGGCTTGCCATTGATGTACAGCTGCACGCCCGAGGCCTTATGCGAACCGTCATACGTCACAGCAAGATGTACCCACTCGTTCGCCCTGAACTGGTCTCGCGAGACCACTTTCAGGCCCTGATCCGGCCACGCACTCACGACATGCATGCCCACACGCCGCTGCTGCACCCAGAAATCCCAGCCCCGATG
Source organism: Planctomyces sp. (assembly GCA_005791255.1). Lineage (GTDB taxonomy): Bacteria > Planctomycetota > Planctomycetia > Planctomycetales > Planctomycetaceae > SXXK01. Next base: position 26,857 of record SXXK01000497.1, on the reverse strand, counting down.
CCGCGGAAATGGTTCCATGCGGGCACATACCGCACCATAGCCATCACTGGCCGGTACCTGCACCCACGCCATGCAGCTGAACTGCTGATCGCCCGCAAAATCCCCCGCCTCCGGCAATTCGGCTGCCACACCCTGAACACGCAGACTGCGGTCCGAACCATCGCCCTCCAATGTCGCAGACTCCGTCAATGACAACGTCTGCTCAACGCCGCGAAAAGTCGCCCGCAACTGACGTTCAGCACTGCCCTGTATGTCCAGCCGCAACTGCCGCGAATCCGCCGACAGCTCACCACCCAAAGTGGCCGGTGTGGCAGTTGCCAGCCAGCCGTCAAATTCTGCTCGCGCCGCTTTCCGCCGCATGTCCACCCGCTGACGAGCCGCAGTGATCAAAGCCGGCAGCTCACCGGCACGCTCACGATCCTCAGGCAATGGCACGCTGATGATCGGCGGAGTATCCCGGATGTTGCCGTCACGAACCGCCTGCGTCGTATTGTTGAAAAACGCTGCCAGCTGATAAAATTCCTGCTGCGACAGCGGATCAAACTTGTGACTGTGACACGTCGCACAGCCAGTCGTCAGACCCAGCCAGACTGACGACATCGTCTCCGTGCGATCCCGCGTGTACAGCACAGCATACTCTTCATCGATAATCCCGCCCTCATTGGTGGTCATGTTGCAGCGGTTGAAGCCTGAGGCAATCTGCTGGTCCAGCGTGGCCCCCGGAAGCAGATCCCCGGCCAGATTTTCAATCGTAAACTGATCCCACGGCAGATTGCGATTGAACGCAGAAATCACCCAGTCACGGTACGACCACATCTCGCGAAAATTGTCAAAATGCAGCCCGTGAGTATCAGCGTAACGGGCGTAGTCCAGCCAGTATCGAGCCCGATGCTCGCCCCACTCCGGCAGCGCCAGCAGACTGTCCACATAACGCTCCCATGCCCCCGGTGACTCGTCCTGCAGAAACGTCTGCAGTAACTCCGCAGATGGAGGCAGCCCCGTCAGGTCCAGTGCCGCTCGGCGAGCCAGTGTCCGACGGTCAGCAACAGGAGCCGGTGTCAGTCCGGTCGCCAGCAGGCGATCCAGCACAAAGGCGTCGATCGGGCTGGACGTCCATTCCGGATAACGCGAGGCCACCTCAGACGACAGCGGCGGCGGTTCGCGCGGTTCAGGAGGCAGAAACGACCAGTGCTGCTGGTACTTCGCACCTCCGCTGATCCAGTCGGACAGCGTCTGCTTTTGAGCGTCTGTCAGAGTCTTCCTGAAGGCCGGCGGCGGCATGACCAGATCCGGGTCAGTCGACTGAATTCGCCGTATGATTTCACTGGACTGAGGATCACCGGGAACAATCGCCTTCGCGGCAACCGCAGCCTCAAACTGATCCAGACGCAGATCCGCTTTACGCGACGCACTGTCCGGACCATGGCAGGAAAAACACGCATCCAGCAGAATCGGACGCACATCACGGTTGTACTGCGGATCCGCGGCAACAACGCCCTCAGAAACCAGCAGCAGCGGCAACAGCAGCAGCAAAAACGCAGAGTGCCGAATCATGGTGAAGGACTCCTGCGAAATCAGAAAACAGCCGGAACTGCTGCAATTGTCGCGTGCACCCCCTCTCCAAGTCCAGTGGCGGACTCGACAGAAGAACCCATGTATCAAAGCCCGGAATCAGCCGCTCCGGCAAAACCCGTCAGAGACACCAGCGCGAGATCACCCCAGACCACCCAGTTGACGCATCACTCCACACCAGACTGGCAGGCTTGCAAATTCCCGCCAATCAGCCAGCAGTCACCTGCGACATCATCGGAAAAATCGTTACAATCTGCCCCACCCTTAATAACTTGCAGCAGGATGACACAGAGATTCGGGCGGCAACAGAAGTGCAGAGTCCAGAAGACGATCAGAATTTGCAGCGCAGTCGCAGACGTCGACGGCGATTCACTGCTGCGGGCGAAGAAGGCCCGGCAGAAGAGTTCTGCAACTGGTTTGCACTGGTTGTGGCAGTGGCATCCATCGCCCTCGCACCATGGTTCATGGGCAGTGTCATTCCCCACGGCAAACTGCTGCTGCAATGCGGTGCTGCCGTCGCATCAGTGGTGTTCCTCGCCGGTTGCCTGATTGCACGACGGCTGCCGTTTCGAATTTCTCGGCCCGTAATCTGCCTGCTTGGACTGTGCCTGATTGCCGTGGTGCAGTTGCTCCCGATCTGGCAGCATCCGGTGTTCGAAATGCGACATGCAGTATTCCCCGAACTGGCCGGCGATCTGCCGGCCACCCAGGGCATCGCGGGACAGCGCATGCCTGGCACATGTATGCCGGCTGAGACACGGCAACTGCTCGGACAATACCTCGCAATCGCCCTGCTCGGACTCGTCATCGCCGAAACCACCGGAACAATTCGCCGCGCGGTGACAGCCTGCGGAATGCTGGCATTCAGTGGCTCCCTGATGGCGCTGCTGGCACTCGGACAGCAACTGGGAGCAAAGGAGGTTGTGTTTGGAAACCAGTGGAAGATCAGTCCGGCACCGCCATTCGGCTGCTTCGTGAACCCCAACAATGCGGCCGGGTGGCTGATCATCTGCCTCGCCTGCTGCCTGTTCTGTACCGGAGTCGCCTTCGGAAAAACTCCGGAAACCGCCCGCGCTGCAACCCGCCGCATGAATTGGCGTGAACGCATCGGCCAGACCCTCGGGGCGGTCGCCCGACAGGTGGGTGCCATGACCCAGGTTCAGGCCGGCTTGTCGCTCATCTGCGTACTGCTGCTGGTGGCCATCGCCGGTACCCTGTCGCGAGCCGGTATCATTGCCGGCTGCATCACGGCAATCGCCTTCTTCGGCAGCCGGCTCCAGACCGAACGCTGGTTCCTTGCACTCTGCGGCATCAGCCTGCTCCTGGTACTTGCCGGCGGTCTGCTGCTGCTGCTCGAACTCGACACACCAATCCTGACCGAGCTCGAGACGCTCAAGGACCCGGTCTCACCGTGGACCATTCGCGTGGTGCACTGGGCCGACACACTGTCTTCTGTTCAGGACTTTCCCCTGCTGGGCAGCGGCCTGGGCGCCTACAGCTACGCCACCCTTCCGTACCAGCGACACTATTCAAGAAACTGGTTCGAACACGCGGACAATCAGTATTTTGAACTGCTGATTGAAGCCGGTATTCCCGGACTGCTGCTGGGAATACTGGCCGGAGTTGCTGCATTGACAGCCGGCATTCGACTGACGTTTGCCGGGCCGGTAGAAAAAGCCTTCGTACGTCGTCGCTACGGCGACTGGGCTGGCTCGGCACTGCTGGGAATGATGTTCGGACTCATCGGACAGGTGTTCCTCGACTTCAGCCTTGCACTGCCGGGTATCATGGCAGCCGCAATGCTGCTGGCCTGCATGACCGAACGTCGCCGCGAACACGTGGCTGATCAGCAGCCCGATGCCACCCCTGAACCGCTCTGGAATCGCCCCTGGCCGCTGGGACGCCGCTGGTGGCTTGTACTCCCCGTCTGGCTGCTGGCACTCACCGGGACCATGCTGACCATTCCCCGACTGTACTCGGCTGCTCGCGGCTACCAGGCCTATGTTGATGCCCGTCGCATGATCGATAAACGCGATGCTGATGACCTCGTGGAAAATGGTGATCGCGTCCTGCAGAACATTACTGAGGCAATCCGCATCAGCCCCGAAATAGAAGACCTCCTGCGCACTCGGGGCCGACTGATGGAATTGCTGGGCTCCGCCTGGATGCTGCAGGAATCAATCGCTCTGGATCCGATACGCGAACAGACGGAAGGGATGCAGCGACAGCGTCGCAACGAACGCCTCAGACAACTGCTCACCAACCCCTACACAGTGCGCTTCCTTTCCAATGACTACAGCGAAACACCCGGACTGCTGCGCGATCCACTGATGCGGGCTCTGCAGAAGTATCCCTGGCGGGATGAGTACCGCAAAGTTCTGCAGACCAGCCCGTTCGTGCCAGCCATTGCCGGCAGCCTCTACTCCGTCGATCAGTTTTTCGGCAAACAACCGGACGAAGATCGCATCCTGTACCACTTTCTGTTCAGCACACCGCACGCCGCGGAAGGACTGGCTGTGCTCGGACATCACCTGATCCTCGCAAACCGCGTTGATGACGGCATGACGTTCTGGAATCAGGCTCTGAAAGTCTCAGAAAAATTCCGAGCAGAAATTATGGGTTTGGCAGCCGACATGTTCGGTACCGACCAGACACTCCAGTTGTTTCTGCCAAATGACTTCGAAGCCTGCGCCGCCGCCGGACTCGATTCACGCCCCGGTGCCGTGCGTGACGCTCTGCTGCAGCGTGCCGAACAGCTGTGGGTCACCGGAGGCTTCAGGCAAACCAACGCCGTGGTCATCCTCCGCGGACGGCAACTGTGCGCCACCGGACGATCGGCCGAAGGCCTGCAGGTCCTCCGCGATGCCCTGCAGCTGCGACCGTTTGACATCGAACTGCGCAAAATGCTGGCACTGCTCCTCGATGAAAACGGCCTCTACGCACAATCACTCGATGAGTGGATCCGCTACGAACAACTGGTCCCCGGCGATCCGATCGCAGAAAAAGCCATCAAGGAACTGGCCAAACGGCCTCCCACACGCCTTGAAGGCCCCAAAAAACTCTGACCGCCGCACACCAGTCACTGGTCAGGACGCGATCGCCTGAGCCGTCTTGATCACAGAACGACGGCGCGAACGAGCATGTCGCAGAGTGCGATTCTTCAGTCGCAGAAACACCGACAGCATCTGCTGGGCATCCCGAAATCGACGACGCGGGTTCAAATCTATCGCGCGATGCATAAAATCGATGAAATCCGGATGAATCCGGCCGCGCAGCTTTGAATAGCCGGCAAAAGGCCACTGAAACGGCCACTCCGGCCACTGACCCGAAACCAGACGCCAGATAATCAGACCAATTGAAAACACGTCCGAACGAAACGAAGGCTTGCCCATCGCCTGCTCAGGAGCCATGTAACCCAGAGTCCCCGTGCCCCCGCCCTGCACCGTTCGCTGCGATACCTTCGCGATCCCGAAATCCGCCAGCCGGATCCGGTTGTTCCGAAACAGGATCACATTTTCAGGCTTGATATCGCAGTGGATCACGTGATGCGCATGCGCCAAATCCATCGCCCGCAAAATTTGCTCGGAAATGTCCAGAGCCGTCTCCAGACTGATCCGCCGCGTCATCCGATCAGAAAGCGTCTCTTCACCCAGCGGAAACACAACCACCAGACGGTCATCGATGATACTGGCGTCCTTGATGGGCAGGATGTTGTCGTGCTCCAGAGGCGCCGTCGTCCGGATCTCTCGACGAAAATTGGTCAGCACCGTCTCAGTCGTGTACTGCGAATGCGGCACCTTCAGCGCCACGCGGATGCCCTGCACCGTATCCATCGCCTGATACACCGCCGCAAAGCCACCGGCACCCAGCTTCCGCTCGATACGGTACTTCCCCAGCCGCTGCCGAATCTTGAGTTCACTGCTGGTCATGGAACTGACAGGCATTGCCAGGGAATCCAACAACAGAGACTATCGGGAAGTAACCTGTAGGCGTCATCGCAATCGCAACTGTGATTCGACCAGTTGCAACGGTTATCCGGACTTTGTTCCACCGCATTTTGCGAGGAAGCCGTCGCTGCGATCCCCCACCCCCATAAAGAAGGCAAAGTTCGCTCACATTTCCAGCCCGAAAGCGAAAAACTTTCCGGAATTGGTCAAGTCGTGAGCAACCAGGCGGTCAGAACAGATTCCCCACCTGGTAAACCGCAAATCCGCCCAGCCACGCCAAACCGGTCATCCACACAAAACAGGCCACCGGCCACCGCCACGAATTCGTCTCACGCCGAATCACCATCAGAGTGGATACACACTGAGCACACAGGGCAAAAAATACCATCACCGAGAGCGCAACCGGGATCGTGTACACCGGACGCCCGTCCGGCCAGACCGCAGCCCGCAATGCACCCCGCAAACCCTCGTCGCCCTCGTCCACATCACCACCCAGACTGTAGATCGTCCCCAGTGTTGCAATCACCACTTCCCGCGCCGGAAAGGACGCCAAAACACCCACGCCAATTCGCCAGTCCCAGCCCAGTGGCCGAAAAATTGGCTCAACCGCACGACCAGCCATCCCCAGCAGACTGCCCTCCAGCTGCTCCGCATTCAACTGCCGCAAACGCCCCTCCAGTTCCTCCACCGTTCGCTCCGTTTCCCCGGGCACCGCACCATCCATGACTGCATTATCCGCCGCTAACGCCTCCAGACGCGCCGCCAGCTCGTATCGCTCCGGACTCCGCACCGGAAACGAACCAGCTGCCCACACCAGCACACTCGCCGCAAAAATCAATGTCCCTGCCCGGCTGACAAACGACCACCCACTCTCCCAGACTCGCAGCAGCACGACCCGCAGCGCCGGCACTCGATAATCCGGCAGCTCCAGCAGAAAACCCGACGACTCACCACGAAATGCCGTCCGACGCAGCACAAATGCCAGCGGCACAGCCACCACCAGACCCAGAATCGACATCAGAAACAACACCAGCGCCCGCAACGGCAGCAACCCGCCCAGCAGCATCTGATCCGGAATGAATGTCCCGATCATCAGCACATACACCGGCAGACGCGCAGAACAACTCATCAAAGGAGCAATCAGGATGGTGACAAACCGATCCCGCCGGTTCTCAATCACCCTCGTCGCCATAATTCCCGGCACCGCACAGGCAAATGATGACATCAGCGGCAAAAACGAGCGCCCGCTCAGGCCCATCACCGACATCAGACGGTCCATCATCCAGGCCGCCCGCGCCATGTAGCCACAGTCCTCCAGCAGCCCGATAAACAAAAACAACAGACAGATCTGCGGCAAAAAGACCAGCACCGCCCCCACACCCGCAATCACTCCGTCCGTCAGCAGACTGCGAAATGGCCCCGGAGACATCGAACTGGAGACTGCGTCCGCCAGCACCCCCAGCAGACCCTCCACCCCATCACTCAAAGGCGCCGTGAACCAGTAAATCGTCGAAAACAACAGCAGCAGGACTCCCAGACAGATCGCCAGCCCCGCCACACTGTGAGTCAGCACGGCATCCAGCCGATCCGTCAGTTGCCCGGCCTTGCCTGGAACCCGCCGCTGAACCGTCTGCAACAGCCGACCAATAAAATGATAACGCTGTCGAGCCTCCGTCGAGGGAATCTCAATACCAGACCCCCGCAGACGCTCCCGAGCCGCCTGCAGACGCTGCGACAGATCCGCCCCCTCACGCGAAATCAGCAACTGCTCCACTGAACCACCCGGGTCCAGCAAGGCCCGCGATGCCAGAAACTCCGCCGCACTCAAACTGACCGTGCCCGTCGAACGCAGCCCCGACAGCAGCGAAACGACCTCCCGGCGTATCTCCACCGAAAGCACATCCCGCACACCACACTGCCCCGACAACCCCGCTCGCAGACGCTCGGTCGCCACCTCCTGCAAACGCTCCAGCCCCTCACGACGACTGGCCGAAGTGCATACCACCGGCACTCCCAGTCCCGCTGATAAAGCCTCTGAGTCAATCCGCAGGCCCGCCGCCTCAGCAGCATCCCACATGTTGAGACACAAAATCACCGGGACGCCGGACTCCAGCACCTGAGTCGCCAGGTAAAGGTTGCGTTCAAGCGCCGCCGCGTTGCAGATGCAGATCACCAGGTCCGGAGCCGGCTCGCCCGAAACGCCCGTCAGCACCTGCACCGCCACCATCTCGTCAGGCGAACGCGGAGCCAGACTGTAGGTGCCCGGCAGATCCACCAGATCCACCTCCCGACCACCCCACACCACCCGACCAATCCGCTGCTCAACCGTCACACCCGGATAGTTGCCCGTGCGGACACGCAGACCAGACAAGGCATTAAATAACGTGCTCTTCCCAGTATTCGGGTTCCCAATCAGGGCCACCCGCCACGGACGAATCGTCGACACCGCAGTTCCGGAATCAGTCACGGCCGCCTGCCAACCTCCGGGCCCTGCCCCTGAATTCTTTGCCATGCCGCTGCTCAGTCGGAAATCCCGATCCGTCAGGCAACCACCAGCTCCTGCAGCTCTGCCGGCTGCGAACTGCCACAACCGCACTCGCCGTCACACTCGCCGGTGCCACCCACGTAAACACAACGAGCATCCTCGGGACGCATCGTCAGCGACACACCCTGCACTCGATACTGCACAGGACCGCCAAAAGGCGCCCTCCTGAGCACCTGCACGGCGGCACCCGGAACAAATCCCAGCTCCATCAGCCGCGCAGCGATGCCAAAGCCGCAGCACACATGAGTCACCACGACAGTCTGGCCGGGCTGGATGTCTGCAAGTCGTAAGCTGTTCACGGCAATACCCGAAAAAAGTCTCTCAACTCGGTTCGAACAAAACACAAAGAACCAGCAAAGTGAACCTGAGACTCAGTCTCATTAGCCTGAGTATCGCAGTATGCACGCAAAATGCCATAAAGAAAGCGAGCAAATCCGGCGCTTTCGGAAGAATTCTCGACGCTGGTGCAGCACATTCACCCGCCCGCAAACTCACACAATCCGGTCATTTTCTGACGTTCCTGCCGGATTTCACCCGCCCACTGGATTCGGCGGCAACTGAGATCTCGCACAGCCAGGGACAGGGAAACATAGCCTTCGCACACAATCCCCGGTATCCTTACGGCATTACATCCTGTTTCCGCTCATCCCAATCGGGACTTCAGCCATGAAACGACTGGCCCTGCTGACCCTCCTGCTGTTCTGCAGCAGCCTGAATCTCTCACGCACCGCCCCCGCGCAGGATCTCAATCCCGCAGGACTGGATCTTCCGGTTATCTTCGGGGCTCAGCAGGATCAGACGGAAACCGAAGTTGTCATCTCGGCTACCCTTACAAAACTGTCCGAAAACTCGGTCAGCCTCGCCGTCACCATGCAGCTGCCCGCAGGCTGCCACACCTACTCCATGGACCCCTCCTTCGGCGCTGCAACATCCATCAAACTCACCAGCACTGCCGGACTGACCGAATCCGGCACATGGCAGGCCGATCGCGCCCCCAAATCCGGCTTCGACGAAGTCCTGCAGCAAAACACCGAAAAATTCTACGACCGCGTCACCTGGACTCGCACACTCACAGGGACTGTCTCAGACGCCACCGAAATCGTCGGCAAACTGAACGGACAATTCTGCAACTCCAGTGGCTGCTTCCCGCTGTTCGACAAAGCCTTCACCGCAAAACTCAGCAACGACAGCAACCCGCCAGACCAGACTCCCGCTACCAGCACTGCAGACACTGCCGACTCCGCAGCCACACCCGCACCTGCCGACCCGTCACGACAGACTCTCACTCCGAAGATCGGCTTCGGTAAAGCAGCCCGTGCCGGCGACGTCACTTTCGAAATCTCACTCTCACCTGCCAAGGCCCAACCCGGCAGCGAAGTCACACTCACCGTCAAAACGCTGGTGGCCGCTGAGTGGCACATCTTCGCACTGGACCAAAACCCCGACATGGCCGGCATCCCCACCACCATCGAACTGACCGACCTGCAGGGACTGGAACTCACCGGCAGTGATTTCACCCCCGACCGTGAACCGCAGACCGAAAGTCCACTCCCGGACATCAGTCAGCGAGTGCATTACGGCGAGATCACGTGGAGCCGCAAATTGAAGGTGACCGACGCTGCCGCAGCCGCGGGCGGCAGCATTCGCTTCCAGATCTGTCGCCACGGCGTCTGCAAGCCGCCGACCACCGCCAAATTCCAGGTGACGCTCGCCGGAGCCCCAGCCCCCACAACCCCAGCCGACACCCAGACATCCACTGATTCACTCACCGATTCCCCTCCGGCAAACCGCACGGCAGCACCACCGTCAGCCGGCATCGCAGGCAACAGCCTGGCCTCCGGCGGATTGCTGAAATTCCTGCTCACAGCGATCGTCGCCGGCTTCGTGGCGCTGGCCACCCCCTGCGTGTTCCCGATGATCCCGATTACCGTCGCGTTCTTCCTCAAGCAGGAAGAAAAACGTGCCGGCAGCTCGATGAAACTGGCCCTCGTCTACTGCCTCTCAATCATTGCAGCTTTCACCGTGCTGGGCATCGCCATGGCGAAAATCTTCGGCGAATCCAGCCTCACCAACCTCGCCAATAACCCCTGGCTCAATCTGTTCTTCTCAGCGCTGTTCATTGCCTTCGCACTGATGCTGCTGGGGGCGTTTGAGCTGACCGTGCCGAACTGGATGCTCAACTGGACCAGCAGCCGCGAATCCGCAGGGGGCATGCTGGGAGTCGTCTTTATGGCACTCACCTTCACACTGGTTTCATTCACCTGCACTTTCGCCTTCGTAGGCTCGCTGCTCGTGCTTTCCGCCCAGGGTGACTTCTTCTGGCCTGTCCTCGGAATGCTCGGGTTCTCAACCGCCTTCGCCTCACCCTTCTTCATCCTCGCAATGTTCCCCAGTATGCTCAGGAAACTGCCGCGCAGCGGAGGCTGGATGAATGACGTCAAATTCGTGATCGGACTGATCGAACTGGCAGCCGTCGTCAAATTCCTCAGTGTTGCCGACATCGGACTCTCCGCGAGCGGCATTCCCGTGTTCGTCACATACTCAGTCTTTCTCTGGCTCTGGATCGCCATCGCGGCGTACGCCGGACTGTACCTGCTGGGGCTGAAAATCGGTCCGCGACCAAAGCTCTCCGCCCCCCGCTGCATCTTCGCCGCCGCCTTTCTGCTGTTTGCCGGACGACTGGCTGCCGGAGCCCTCGGTTCGGCACTGCCTGACGATTTCGTCTGGCGTCAGGTCGCAGCGTTTGCCCCGCCACAGATTAACGAAGGCGACATCCAGCAGCACCCGGCACTCGGATATGCCATCCTCCAGCACGACCAGGCATGGTCGCTGGAACATTCCAGGGCCATGACAGAAGCCAGTCAAAAGCAGCAACTGTTGTTCCTGGACATCACCGGCATCAACTGTGTCAATTGTCGACTGATGGAAAAAACAGTGCTGGCTCGCAAGGATGTCCAGAACAGACTGGCGGGGATGGTCCTCAGCCAGTTGTACCTCGATTCAGTTCCCGGTATCGCCGACACAAAGCTTCAGGAAGAACTTCTCACTCACAACAGAAACCTTGCAGCCGAACTGCTGCAGGACGTCACGATGCCCAGCTACGCTGTCGTGGCACCGGATGGCAAGCGCGTACTCGCGATCTTCAAGGGACTGGATCCGTCCGGTGGCGCGAATTTTCTCGAGTTCCTGGACAGTGGGATCAGTCGCTGGAAACAGATCTGCGCAAAGGAAGTGCCCAACTCCAAATTGTTTGCGGTAGACGAACAGCGATAATCTCGGCTTGATGAGGAATGTCTGAATCAGCAGCATCAAATGAACCGAAGTGTCCTGAGGGAAGATGACTTCATCGCTGAAACCTGCACACTCAACCTTGCCGAATTCGCTCTCATTGGGTAATCACTGCGACGCCACGCGCACTTCATTTCGCGCAACACCTGAAACCACGGCTGCTGACAACCTCGTCAACCCCACTCCTCAGACTGCGAACCGCTGATGAAAATAGAACACCTGGCACTGAATGTCCCGGACGCCCTGAACATGGCCCGCTGGTACGTGGAACACCTGGGAATGAAGGTCAAACGCCGCACCGTTGAACCGCCATTTGTGCATTTCCTCGCCGATGACAGTGGCACCGTGATGCTTGAGCTGTACCAGAATCCGGATGCCCCGGCACTGGACTTTCCCGCCGTTCAGCCACCCGCGCTGCACCTCGCCTTCCTCTCCCGCGACCTGCCCGCAGACGTCCGCAGGCTGTCACAGGCCGGAGCCACCATCGTGGCGGACGTGCACACAATGGCCACCGGAGACACCTTCGCCATGCTCCGCGATCCCTGGGGCCTGCCGGTGCAGCTGGTCAGCCGAAAAACACCGATGATCGAGTAATCACGGCGCGGGGGCCCCCGGCGGCGACGAGCCACGGATGTTTTTTTCGCCACGGATCAGCGTGCCACGGATAAGCCGCACTGGTGCGGTGGATGCAGCCGCAAGCGGTTTATCCCCCGGTGCCCCTGCTCGTGCCCCTGCCCCCGCTCGTGCTCCTGCTCGTGCCCCTGCCCCCGCTCGTGCTCCTGCTCGTGCCCCTGCCCCCGCTCGTGCTCCTGCTCGTGCCCCTGCCCCCGCTCGTGCTCGTGCTCGTGCTCGTAATCCCACTCCCGTTCCCGCTCGAATTCCGCCTGGCTTCGTGGAGTTACCTGCGATCCCGCATGGTCTCGGCGTCAAGTCACAGGGGCAACACCGGCTGGTCACCCAGCGAGGTAAACGGGGTATCGGCAATAAACAGACTGCCGGCCTGCGGATGACGTGCCTGCTGAGCCTCGTCCATATGCTCCACCGCCGTCGTCAGCAGCAACCGCACGCGGCCTTCATGCTGCACAAGTTGCGGGCAGGTCACTCGCGGTGACCCCGGACAATGCCACACACCCTCCAGCACTCCGCCGGAAAGTGAATACTGACGAGCTGCCCCGCTGGCGGGATCGCCTGGGTCGTACAGCGCAACAATCAGACTGCGATGGTCAGGAGTCAGTATCATGCCGTCGGGATAAACGTCTTCCGCCGTCAGATCAACCACCACTTCCCGTCGCGACACATCCAGTCGCCCAGCCTCAGGATCCAGCGGATAACGCACAATCTGCTTCGTCGGCGAATCGATGTCATACAACCACAGTTCACCCGCAGCATCGGCCAGCACCGCTTTCCCGTTGGAACACCGCTGGTCGCTCAGCAGTTTTACCAAACGTCGCTCAGACTGCCGCCACAGATACAGTCCGCCAATGGGCTGATCACAGCTGGGATAGTACTTGCAGCCGAAGATCAGGCAGTCCTGCCAGACGACAGCATCGTTGATCACCGTACCCGGACCACCATCCTCGGTCTGCTCAATGCTGATGATCACATCCCACGTCCCCGTCGCCGTATCGAACAGCGCCACCTGACGCTCAGCACCGATCACGAACACCCCGTCACGGCTGGTCGGAAAAGCAAATCCCGGTCGCCCAGGCAGTGACCAGGATTTATTCCTGCCTGCATCCAGATGCAGAATGTTGAGCGATCCCGTGGCTGCGTCAGCTCCATGCTGAATTGCCACCCAGCTGGCTCGCTCCGCTCCCAGCCAATAGGGCCCCTCCGGCAGGAAACGCTGCTCAGAACTCTCCGGACGCAAAATTACGCTGGCTTCTATGGTAAACATCAACTTCTCACCATTCTTCTGAGCATCAAACGCGGAACTGCCACCGCCAGCCGGCGACAGACGCAGGCGAATGTCGCCGCAGACCTCCGGCAGCTCACTGTGCCCCGATCCCTCCGGAAAGCCGGCCGATTCAGGACTCAGCAAACCCAGCAGCGCATTCCGCGCCGCCTGCTGCTCCGCTTCCTTCTTGCTGCGACCACGACCACTGGGAAATGTGCAATCTCCGACCCGCGCAGCCACCAGAAACTCGCGAGCATGGTCCGGGCCGGACTCCTCCTGCACGAAATACTCAGGAGTACATGACAGTTCCCGCTGAGTGTACTCCTGCAACTGGCTCTTGTAGTTCTCGGCATCCAGCGGCCGGCACAGTCGCAGTTCTTCACCAAACGCCGACAGAATAAAAGCCCGCGCACTCTCCAGACCACCGTCGAAATACACCCCGGCAATCAGCGATTCCACCACAGCTGAAAGAATCGATTCCGGAATCTGCTGCAGCCCCCGACCCACAAAAATCAAAGGCTCAAGATTCAGAGCACGAGCCACCCGGGCACAAGTCTGGCGACTGACCAGCCACGACTTCATCTGAGTCAGCTGGCCCTCACGCTGATCCGGAAACAACTGAAACAAATGCTCGCAGATGATCAGTCCCAGCACCGCATCACCCAGAAACTCCAACCGCTCGTTGGAATCCAGTCGAGTCTCAGCGGAAGAACTGTGGGTCAGACAGCGACGCAGCAAAGCCCTGTCCCGGAACCTGTAACCGATCCGATTTTCACAGCTTTCAAGGATGTCGGGATCTGAAGCCATAGCGGTGGAATCTGGCAGGCGAGACAAGCCTCCCCCAAAAAAAAGCAGGAGGCAGAAAAAATCAGAATCGATGCCCCTCCCGGGGACCATCCTGCGTCAGAGTCAGAATCTCAGGACCCGTTTCCAGCATCAGAATCGTGTGCTCAAACTGCGCTGACAATGCACCATCCCGAGTACGCACAGTCCACTTGTCCTTCTTGTCCAGACGAGTCTCCCAGGTGCCGACATTGAGCATCGGCTCAATCGTGAAACATGTGCCCGGCCGCAGCAGATCACGATTCGATGCCGGCTGCGGAAAATGCGGAATCCCAGGCTCCTGATGAAAATCACGACCAATGCCGTGCCCCTGATACTCACGTACCACAGAATATCCGGCCGCAGCAGCAAACGTCTGAATCGCCCGACCAATGTCCGTCACCATACAGCCCGGCCGCAAAGCCCTGATGCCGATAAACAGCGAATCAAAAGTGGTCTGCACCAGACGACGCGCCGCCGGACTCACCTCGCCAATCAGAAATGTCTCTGACTGATCACCATACCAGCCATTCACAATCGTCGTGATGTCCACGTTCACGATGTCGCCCGATTTGAGCGGAGTGGAATTCGGGATCCCGTGACACACGACCTCGTTGACACTGGTACAGATCGTCTTCGGATATCCCTTGTAGTTGAGACATGCCGGGATATGGCCGTGATCACGCGTGTACGTCAAAGCCAGCTTGTCCAGCTTGTCAGTCGAATTGCCCTCGACAACGTGCGGGCGCAGAAAGTCCATCAGCGATGCGTTGAATCGGCCCGCCGTACGCAACCCCTCACGCTCCTCTTCCGTCAGATACAACGGTATTTTTCTCTGCAGCAATGACAAAGTACGCTATCCCCTAAAACCCGTGCAGCTGGCATAACCCGTCCCATTATCGTTCCCCGGCGGACGATGTCAAACCCCCGCCCCCCTGCCATGCCATTCTGCACGACAACCGCCCGCCCAGTGACAAAATTCCGGCCCCGAATCTCACCCAATCCCCAAAATCAGACCGCCGCCCCCGCCACACCAGCATCCCCCCAACACACCCCCGCGTTTCATCCGTGCCAATCCCTGGCAATCCGCAGCGAAAAAACGACTGCCCTTTTTGAGCACGGTCCCGGGGATGAGCACGGTCCCGGGGACACAGCCCGGTCCAGGGGACACAGCCCTGCTCAGCGGACACATCGCCTGCACCCAACGCCCCCCACCCAGCCTGAACAGCAAAAACCGCACATAACTGTACGCAAGCTCAGGACCAACGGCTGGCAAGACCAACCGCCGCAGGGTGGCCCCAACGGATGGCCCCGCCGCGCACTGGACTCACACCACTCACCGCTGCCTCACCAGCTTTTGCCGCAGTCGCTGCATCCCCCGCAACCAGCGGTCATAGTTCTCACCCTTCAAACGGTAAAACTCCAGCACCTCAGGATGCGGCAGAATCAGAAAAGTCTCCAACTCAATCCCCCGCAGAATCTCCGCAGCAGCAGCATCCGCCGTAATCGAATGCAAGTGCAGATATCGATGAACAGGATCATCCCCGTCCAGCATGTCCGTTTCGACACCCAGCGGACACACACACGACACACGGATTCCTTCCCGCCCGTAACACACCGACAGCCACTCCGCCAACGCCAGATCCGCATGCTTCGTCACCGAATACGATGCCGAACCAATTTCCGTCAGCAATCCCGCAGCGGATGCTGTCTGCACAAAATAGCCCCGCCCCTGCTGCAGCATTCCGGGCACCACCGCTCGCGCCGCGACGATGCGAGACATCACGTTGACATCCCACATCCGCTGCCATTCCGCATTCGTCGCCTCCACTCCACCCTTCACAGTGATCCCCGCGTTTGAACAGAAAATGTCGATCCTCCCCACCCGCTCCAGCACCTGCGTCACCAACCCCTGCACCTCAGACTCCACCGCCACATCGCAGCGCACTGACCAACCCGCAGTCCCCAGTCCGCTCGCCACGGACATCGCCGCCTCTTCGTCCCGATCTGAAACCACCACAATCTCAGCACCGGCAGCCGCAAACTGCCGACACATCGCCGCACCAATGCCCCGGCCAGCCCCCGTCACCACCACGACCCGCCCCCGAATGTCCATGCCCGCTCATCCCCCAAGCTCCGGATTCTCGCCCCGTCCTCCTCAGACAACCTACCAGACACCCTCGCCCCTGCGAACGCAGACTGCCGCGGAAATCTGCGGGCAGGACCCGCGACTCCCGCCCGCCACTGATTCACACTGTCTCCACACTCCACAGTCGGCAAAAACTGCCGATCCTCATTCTCAGGGCTCCTCCCGCCGCCTCAGAAGAAATTCCCATAACCGCCCCCGCAGCAGATGATTTCTGCTTCCCCGACGGCCGGTGTTTTCAGAGGATATCCGTCTGGTACAACCACACAGCGCAAAGACTCAGTAAACATCCGTTACCAAATTGCCCGTCTATGACGTCCGCCGCACTCCCGATCCTCACACTGCTCATCCTGCTGCACTCCGGCATGACCGGCCCCCGCACTCCCAGCCTGATTCCCGCCGACGAAAACTCCACACCCTCCAGCCAGGACTCCGACCACAGCCGACAGTCCGTCGCCCGTCTCGAAGCAGCCCTGCTCCGACAACCGCGTCCAGGCACACTCTTCAGTCGCGTGATTGCCTGGCACCATGATCACGACACACTTGCCAACTACATACTTGAACTGCAGCAGGCCACCACTGCCGGCAACTCAGCCGCACAGCTGCTGCTGGGACTTGTGCTGACACAACAGGAACGCACCATCGAAGCCCTGCCGTACCTGCAGTCAGCCGCATCAGCCCGCCCCACAGATCCGGTCGCCGCATGGCAGCTTGGAACACTGCTGCTGCAATCCGGCCAGCATGCTGCTGCATCAGCCTCACTGCGGCTGGCACTAACCCTGAAACCCGCCAGTTCGGATCTGCCAGCGATCTGCCGCGACTGTGCCTCCGCCATCCGGCAGTCCGAAACACCACAACAACTGACGGAATTCTGGATCACACTGCCAGACCGCTTCCCCGACAACACACGCCTCATCGAACTGGCCGCGTCGCAGTTGCAGGCCGCCGGCGAGTTCGATGCTGCACTCGCCCTGCTCCGAAATCGCATCAACGCTCTGCAGGATCCCGCAGAGATTTCCGCCTGCAACCTGCAGATCGCACGACTGCAGGTCCTTCTTGGGCAGCAGGAGCCGGCCCTGCAGACACTGCAGTCCGTACTGCAGAATCTCACCCCGGAAAGCTGGCTGTTCCGACAGGTCCTCGCAGAAATCGACAACCTGCCTCAGCACTCCGGCCAGCCCGATCAGCTTATCCAGTGGTATCAGACCCGCCTCGCGGAATCACCGGATCACGAATTACTGCTGGAAAAACTTGTCCGCCTGCAACTGCAGCACAACCAGCCCGCCAGGGCCGTCAACCAGCTCGAAAACAGCATCACCCGATTTCCGTCCAGCATCCGGCTGCAGCGACTCACCATTGATGCCGCCACTGCCGCGGAACAATACGATGCAGCAGAACAGGCCTTCCGCAGACTGATCGACAGCAGACAACCGGCAACCGAAGACCTCGAAGCCTTCGCGGCCTTCATGCTGCACCGACCCGACCTGCCATCAGACCAGCGCAGGGAAACAGCCGCCAAACTCTGGTTGCAGGCCGCCCGGACCGGTCAGCCCACAGTCAGTCAACTGCTGCGAATCGCACAGCAACAGCTGCAACTCAGTCAGTTCGTCGCCGCCCAAACCCTGCTGCAGCAGGCCGTGCAGCTTGAACCGGACAATACCGCCACCCACGAAGCACTCGGACAGCTGCTGCTGCAGCAAGATCGTCGTGACGATGCTCTCGCGGCGTTTCAGCAGATAGCAGCCGGCTCGCGGCACACGACCGCAAACCTGCGGGAACTGACTCGCGTCACCGCCACTCACGGCTTTACCGACGCAGCCATCACCGCGGCAGCGGCCTCAGCCAGGCTTGGTCCCGAACCCTCCGAACTGCTCATACTGTCCCGACTGCTTCGCGAATCCACAGTACCAGCACCTGCCGCCGTGGCACAACAATGCCTGACTCTGGTTCAGCAGGCGGAATCAGGCGCCGAATCTCTGGCGGAATCCGCAAACATTTTCGCCGAAAAAGCCCTCGTCCTGCTCGCCAGCGGCGCCCTCGCAAGGCACGCAGATCAACTGACGGAACAGCTCAACCGAAACTCCACAAGCACCGCAGCTGATCACTCCACGCACGCCACTGCCACCGCCACAAACTGGCTCGAACTGGCCGTGCTGCAGCAAACGCAGCAGAATTCCACCGCGGCACTTGACGCCATCCGCCAGGCCCTGCAGCTGCAACCCCGGACCCCCGTTTTGCTGCAAACCGCTGCCACCATCTGCCAGGAACAGGGCCTGCTGGCCGAATCCCTGCAACTGCTTGAACAATGGCTGGAAACCGCCCCCGGCCAGCGTGCCAACTGCCTGCCCCGGATCGCTGCACTGCAACTGCAACTGGGAAATCACCCGGCCGCAGCCGATGCCATCCTGCAGCTCGACACCACCAGTGACATCAGCCCGGAACTCGCCGTCACTGCCGCCGATACTCTGGCTGCAGCCGGACGTCGCAGTGATGCCCTCCGCCTGCTCCGCAAAACACTGCGTCAATACCCCGATGACTCAGATCTGCATCTGACTCTCTGTGAACTCCTCTGGGCCACAGGACAAAAAACAAATGCCCTGCAGGCCTGCTGGCAGGCTTTCAACAACTCCAGCGAAACACCCCGCCTGAAAACTCTGGCCACCACGCTTGTGTCACTGCATAACAGCACCGATCGCATGGCCGAACTCCACGAGATTCTCCGCGCACGCAGTCGCTCCACCACCCCTGATCCGCTCACACTCAGACAAACCATGCTGCTGGCAGAAGCCGCTGCTGCACCCGACATCGCCCTCGCCTGCCGACTTGCACTCCTTGAAACCCCCGATGCCAGTTTCGACGATCGCATCGCCGTCGCCGTGCAGGCCGTCGCCGCAGCAGACTATCCGCAGGCAATCGAACTTCTCCGCACACTCGACAGCCAGCCACGCACGGCCCCGGAAATCGCCCGAATCGCAGCCTGTGCCGCCGAAATCCCCGTGCCCCTGCTGTCCGGCTGGAATCCGTCGACTGATACCGCCCGGCTGCTGCAGACTGAACGATTGCGAATCCTCGATCAGCAACTGCAGCAAAAACGCTGGCAACAAGCCCGCGAACTGGCCGGCAGCCTGTCACAAAATCTCACACCGGACAACCCGCTCACCTGGCCGCTGCACCTGCGCCTGGCTGTGTGCGACTGGCACCTCAATCAGCGCCCCGACGCCATCGACAGACTCCGCCGCCTGATCCTCGAAACAGCACTCCCGACACCCACAGGACATGCAATTCCCGCCCCACTGTCGCTCACCCGCGGAATCCCCGACACCAGCTTCTGGGCGGCGACATTCGAACATTCCACCGGGATTTTTCTTGACAAAGGTCCAGCAACTGATCTCAAAGACGCCGGCGCCCCAGGCTCGGCTTCCGCCCTGCGACAGGCCGAACTGACAGCCCTCGCCGCTCTGCTGCTCTGGGAAACTCAGCATCCCTCGGCCAGCGATATCGACACAGAATTGCAAAGGCAGGCGGACACGTCGGCATCCGCAGCACGCCGACTCTGGGCCTTCCGACGACTCAAAAGCATTCGGGACGGTCGACCGGCCGGACAGCGCGACGACAGTTTTCAACTGCTCAGACTGCACGATTCCGAGGGCCCGGCCGCGGTCATTGCCGAGCTGCTGGCGGCAGCATCCACCAGCGGAAACTCAGCACCTCCGCAGTTGTTCCTCGATTCCCGCGAACCACTGACCCCGGTGCAGGCGCAGCTCGCCACTCACGCACTGATGCAACTGACGGACTCCCTCGCACCATCGCAGCTGCTGACCGCTCTGCAGACAATCGCCGGCCGCTGCGACGCCCCGCTGCCTGCAGTGACTGCGGACGCCCCCCTCAATCCGCTCAGCTCAGCACTGCAGCTGCGGTTCCACGCTCTGCAGGCCCGACGGCTGTGCCGTGCCACACCACCGTTTGACGAACTGCTGCAGTCACTGCAGCCTCTCACGGCAGACTCGCAGCATGCGGAACTCATCGGCACAATGCTGGCCTCCGACATCAGCACACAGACAGACCTGACGCTGCAGCAACTGCAGGCCGGTACGGATTTCTGGATTCAGCACGGCAGGCTGCTGCCGGCAAACCTTCCGCCGAACACCAGTGCTGCATCAGTGCCGGCAGCCACAGCCCGCGGCACCGGACACCGCATCCAATCCACTGACCTCCATGCATTCCTGCCGGCAGGTGACGTCGAACTGCTCTCCGCAATTTCTGCAGCCGCGGAAAAACTGTCCGCAGCACCACAACTTGCCACATTCGCTGCCAGCACTGTGCCCGCCGCTGACAACCCGGAGCCTGGCCCTGCAGTTCGTCGCTGCCTGCTGCACCTGATGCTGTCAGCACAGACCGACACCGCTGATCTCACTCTGACTCTGCAACAACTGGAACGCCTGCTCCCCAACAACTGGCAACCCGTCTGGCTTCAGGCTGATCTGCTGGAACAGCAGGGCCGCGATACGGCAGCACTGGCAGCAATTCAGAGGCTGAGCCCTTCAGACGGTAACACCAGACGTCGCCGGGCCCTCAGTCTCCTGCGCCTGGCTGCCCGGCTGCAGCAACCGGAACCGGCCCGCGCGGCATGGCTCGAACTGGCGGGTATGCAGTTGACCGTCGATGAACGACGCGAATGTGCACGGTACCTGCGACTCTGCGGCCTGGCGGATGAGTACCAGTCATTGGTGCAGCGAACGACTCCGGAATTGACCGAAACCAGCCTGCAGCGACTGCAGGATGAACTGCTCATGTACCAGCAACAGGGCCGCGTGGCGGAAGCTCGCGACCTCGCAGAACGAATCCTGCAGCGTCCGAGCAGCGGCGGGATGAAGTTTCGCCGCCACGGTCGGTTCACAGCGGATGACCTGCGGCGGTCTGCAGAAATTGCACTGCAGCAGGCGAATTCTGCCGTTTCCCCGCCTGCGAATGCTCCCTGAACGACGGCCCAATCGAGAAATTCGAACACGTCCGCCCCGCTCCGGCCCAACTGCGGCTGTCATCGCCGCGGAAAATTGTTAACCTTTCGATTACCTGCAAACAGTGCAATTCATTGCGAAGCACTTCTGCAGTCGGTGCCGCAGGGACAGGCTGTGCCGCTGTTGTGTGGAAGGATCCCCGATGAGTGTTTCAGTTGTTGTTCCCGTCAAGAATGAAGAAGGCAACGTTCGCGAACTGCATCGCGAGATCGCCGTGGCCATGCGCAACAGCGGTCGCCAGTTCGAAATCATTTTTGTTGACGACGGGTCAACCGACGGCACCTATGCTCAACTCAGGGCATGTGCTGCCGCAGATCCTCGCTGCCGAGTCCTGAAACTGCGCCGCAACTACGGTCAAACCGTGGCCATGAAGGCCGGTATCGATGCAGCCGGTGGCGATGTCATTGTGACTCTTGACGGTGACCGCCAGAATGATCCCGCCGACATCCCTGAAATGCTGAATCGACTGGACGATGGGTTCGATGTGGTTCTCGGTGTTCGTGAAGTGCGGCAGGATGCACTGCTGCACAGACGACTGCCCTCAGTCATCGCCAATCGCCTGTTTTCCATGGTTTCCGGAGTTCGCTGCTCAGATCTCGGCTGTGCACTGAAAGCGATTCGAGCCGATTTTCTGACCGATATTGAACTCTATGGAGAAATGCACCGTTATCTTGGTGTGCTGCTGCAGCATGCCGGAGCGCGCTGCACGGAAGTTCGCACGAATCATCGCCCGCGGGTCAGCGGACGAACCAAATACGGACTCGATCGCACCATGCGAGTCCTGCTGGATCTGCTGGTCGTCAAATATCGACTGCAGTGGTTCAACAGCCCAATGCGTCTGTTCGGCAGTTTCGCCCTGGCCAG
Source organism: Planctomyces sp. (assembly GCA_005791255.1). Lineage (GTDB taxonomy): Bacteria > Planctomycetota > Planctomycetia > Planctomycetales > Planctomycetaceae > SXXK01. The sequence goes on along the minus strand of SXXK01000497.1, from coordinate 4,758 downwards.
TCTGGTACTGTCATTTGCAGCTGCCTTCTGCACCCTGTTCATGAAGCTGCGCGGTGTGGACATGACCGGCAATCCCCTGCTGCTGCTGACTGTGATGGCGGCATTTGCGTCCCTGCAGCTCTTCAGTCTCGGCATTCTCAGCGAAGTCTGTGCTCGAGTCTATTTCCATGCCAGCCGCCGATCCGGCTATGCTGTCGCAGAACAACTGAATGCAGCTGACGATGATTCCGGCGACATGATCCTGCGCCGCGCCGGCTGAAGGCCTCGGCCCCACCACCGCAGCTCGGGCTCAGCAACACAGCTGCGGCGTTTCAGCGCAGGCATACCTGTTCGCCCCCAAACCCTGATTTCCGCGACTGAAGGACGGAGCCTTCCCCCTCAGGCCGCGTGCCGGTACACATCATCGCTTTCGATCACATGCAATTTTAACGTGGTGGAACTGGTCGAGGTCTCCATGGCCTTGAAAAATCGCCGCGCAACCACTGTGCCGACAATCAAACCGACACCGGCACCCACCAGCACGTCAGAGGGGTAGTGCCGCAAAGCCAATATCCGCTGCAGGCCACAGCCGGCAGCCAGAAACATCCACCAGCGGCGACAATGCGGAAACAGAGTCCCCAGGGACACCGCCAAACCAAATGCTGCCGCGGTATGCGCCGAAGGAAACGACTGCAGCCCCGAAGAAATTACCCTGTCAGCAAACTCCGGCAGACGCTCATCCGGCAGGAAAGAGAAACGTGGAAACTCCGGAATTTCCCCCGGCTGCAACGTTCCCGGCCGCCGACGCACCACCAGCAGTTTGATCAGATTGGCGGTCATTCCGCTGCCATAAGAAGCCAGTGCCAGCATTCCCGCCTGCCGCAAACTCAACCGGGCAGCAAACACGGCAGTCAGAATCAGTATCACACCGCCAAAACCATGCCCGAACGGCTCCAGACGATCCGCGCCGGAAGAAACGAATCGAGGCAGAGACTGCAGCACCGTCACCAGCGCAGCATCCAGACGCAGACCAATAATCGCTGCAGCCAGAACGATCAGCAGTATTCCCGACCGCGGCAGGATCAAACGATCACCACGTTCGCCGGAATCAGCCATTCCGTAATCCATCTGACTCTGCTGAACTGCACTCATCGCGAAACTCCAACCCCCCGGACCACCACCGGTGTCCTTGTCGATCCTCCGGCTGCTGCAACTGCACTTGAGGCCTGCACAACGCAGAGGGTGTCGTCGATGGAATCAGGGAAATCCATCTCTGTCTTCCGGACCTGCACCGCGATCGGCAGAGTCTGCCGAAGTTGTTCCAGTTGCGAACCGGCGACCAGCAGGCGTGCATTTGGCTCGTTCAGCAAAAACTCCGTCGCAGCCTCCGCCGTTTCGGGCGTAAAAGCCGTGAACTGCTGGTCCGCGTAATAAATCCAGCTCGCTCGGGGAGTCCCCCAGGCTGCAAAACGGGGTTTTGTATCGCCGGATTCTTCCGCCTGCAGCAGCGTCAGCAGCGGACGTCGCTGAGATGCAGCGGGAACGCCCAAACTGAAAAGCGCCAGCGTAAACACCGCCGCACTGATTCCCCACCAGCGGATTGCTGACGCTGCCTGCGGAGTCCTGAGCTGCATCAAAACATACGCGGACGTTAACGCCAAAGGAACCGGGATCAGACTCAGCAACTGCCCGCCGGGCAAAAACAGCTGCACAGCCACCAAGAGTCCCGGCACCAGCAGCCAGCACACGACCGCTGCAGTACCAAACGCCGCCTGCTGCCAGCGCACCCCCAGTGATACCTCGCCACGCAGCACACGGTCCAGATAACTGGCCACGATCAGTACGATCCCGGGATAGCCCGGAGTGATGTAGCTGGGGAGTTTTGTCGCCGCAATTGAAAAGGCCAGCATCGGACAGCCAATCCAGCACAAGCCGAACAACAGCCCCCGGCTGCGGTCCGAACCCATCCTGATTTCCCGCACCATCTGCAGCAGAGCAGGACCAAGAAACACACTCCACGGAAAAAAACCAACACACAATGCCAGCGGATAAAACAGCAGTGCCGATCCGGAATGCCCCTCCATCGTACTCACCGCACGACTCAAATTGTGCTCCAGAAAAAAGCCCCTCAGCCAGGCTCCATCCGTCCGCATACCCACAAGAATGTACCAGGGAGCAGCCACCAGCAGCGCCAGCAGTATCCCCCGAAATGGACGCAACTGCAGAGCGGACTGCAAAAAAGCCAGCGGAAAGCAAGACGTCAGCAGCCGCACCAGCCCGCCCCTATGCCCCCCATCCCGCGATGCAGCAGCCACCAAAAGCAGCCGACACGCCAGCAACCAACCGCCACAGATGATCAGCGGCAGCACCAGCCCCACAGGCCCCTTGGCCAGCATCGCCAGCCCCAATGCCAGATACATCAGCAGCCAGCTGCCCGGACGCGGTGACTCAGAAGCCCCACCACCACCCGTAAACGCAACTCCCCGCCGAAAATACGGCAGAAACGCTCGCACAAAAAATGTCAGTCCCAGAGTCTGACAGAAGATCAGCGGCGCATCAGGAGTCGCCGCTCGCGATGCCATCACAAACAGCAGTGCAGACGACAACATCAGCGCTGATAACCACGCCACAGCCGTGCTGAACAGCATTCGCGCCACAAACCACACACAACAGACCGTACCCAACCCACACAGCGCGGACGGCAGACGCATCGCAAACTCAGTCTGCCCAAACACACCGACCGAAGACATCGTCAGCCAGTACAGCAGGATTGGCTTGTGTGTCCGCAGTTCACCATTGAAGGTCGGAACCACCAGATCACCACGGTCCAGCATCTCCGCCGTGCACCGCGCATTCCGGCATTCATCAACATCCCACAGCAAAGAATCACCCAGACGAAACAGCAGCAGCAGCGCGCACATCGCCGACACAAATCCGGCTGCCAGCGTGTGCACCGGCCACCAGCCCGCCTCGCCACCGGGAACTCCTGCTCCAGGATCTGTCGCCATCCTGACGGCCTCCATGCCGACTCACTTCCAGCACTCTCCGAACAAACACTTGCAGCGAAAAATATCATTCCACCGTGAATGGGTCCATCTGAGCCTTCCTGCTCGCAGGCGTATGCAGATTCCTGAGAAAAAACGCTGCGTTTTCAAGCCAACACGGCTAAACACAGCGTTAACTTTCCCCCTGACATCCTGTCTGCACGCAGCGGCAGCACTACACCCCCGCAGGAACTGCCCAGTGCGGCCGGTACTGCCGACGCACCAGCGAATTCGCCGCCTCATGATTCGTAATCACCTCCCGCTCAGCATCAAACTGCAGCACCGCCCCCGTTCGCGCTGCAATATTCGACAAATGCACGATCGTCGCGGAAAAGCGCCCCGCATCCACATCAGCATTCGTCCGCGTCTCAGGCTGCCGCACGGCCGTCAGAAAATTCGTATGATGAGCGGGCAGGTCCATGCCCCCGGTCTGCTCCTCAATCAGCTTGTTCCGCGGTCCATACAGCGACCAGCCCTTCGTGTGCCCCATCACCAGCAAACCCTCAGTCCCGTAAAACGCCGCTCCGTTCTCATACCCCTCCTGCACGTACGGTGACCAGATTCGCTGCTCAAAGATCAACTGCTTTGTTCTTCCCTCCGGACTGCCGGCCGTCGGATACTCGCAGATCGAATACTGAGTATCCGGATACTGCTGATCGTCATCAAACACACTCTTGCCGCCCAGACAGGCCACGCGCGCCGGATGCCCATCCACTCCCAGCCCCCACAGCGCCACATCAATGTCGTGAACGCCGTCGTTGCCAATGTCGCCGCAACCAAAATCATACCACCACCGCCAGACACCATGCAGCAGATTGCTGCGATAGGGGACCGCCACAGCCGGCCCCAGCCACGCATCAAAATTCAAATGCGCCGGCGGATCCGCCGGTTCCGTTTTACCAATCGCGCGACGACGCTGACTGTTCCAGGCCTTCGCAACCAAAATCTCACCAATATCGCCCCGTCGAATCCGCTCAATCCCCGCACGCACAAATTCCGTACTGCGACTTTGAGTCCCCACCTGCAGCTTCTTCCCCGAACGAGCCACCGCATCCGCCAGCAAACGCCCCTCTCGAATATTGTGGCAGCAGGGTTTCTCCACATACACATGCTTGCCCGCATTCAATGCCAGAATCGCCGCCGGAGCATGCCAGTGATCCGGAGTCGCAATGAAGACGGCCTCGACCGACTTGTCGTCCAGCACCCGACGCAGATCGTCGGTGGCCTGCGGAGCCTTCCCGGAATTCAGCTCCACCGTCTTCGCCGCTGCCGCCAGCCGCTCGGCATCCACATCGCAGACCCACTTCAGCTGAACATCCCGGCGCTGCGACAGCAGACTCAGATGATTGCCACCCATACCGCCGCAGCCAATGAGCGCGAGATTCAACACTCGCTCATCCGCAGCACCACCGCCCGCGGATGCTGACGAACCACTGAAAACCCCCGCTGAAACTGCTGCCAGTGACCCCTCAAGAAATTCCCGACGATCGCCTGCTGACATGGATTCCACTCCTGAAAACAACCGGTCATACCGCCCAACAGCCCGCTGCAACCGTAAACCGTATCACCACCCCAGGGATTCAGCAAACGAAACTCCCCCCCACATCCCACAGCAGTAACTGCACCAGCTCCAGGTGCTGCACCAGTCGCAGTGCCCGCTCGGCGGATGATCCCTCGGAACGAATCGCCTGAGTCGACAGCTGAATCAGCCGAAACGGATCCAGCCGGCCTCCGC
>SXXK01000496.1 GCA_005791255.1 Planctomyces sp. | reverse complement strand
GGGCAAGGCCTGCGGCCAGTCCGTCTCCCGACTGCTCGGCGGCAACTACCGCTCCCGCATCAAACCCTACGGTTCCATTCTGTTCGATGAACCGCACCTGCTGGCACGCAACCTCGAAAGCGTCGTCGCTCGCGGGTTCCAGGCAATCAAAATGGGCTGGCGTCCCTTCGGTCGACGCGACCGCAGCTTCGATGAACTGCTTGTCAGCACCGCTCGCAGTGTCGTCGGAGACAAGGTCGAGCTCATGGTCGATGCCGGCGGCAGCGAACAGTTTTGGCCACACGGCACCAACTGGGCACGCAACACCGCCGAAATGCTGGCCGATTACAACATCGTCTGGTTCGAAGAAGCACTGCCTCCCGATGACATCGACGGTTTTGTCGAGCTGACTCGTGTGTCACCCGTGCCCATTTCCAGCGGTGAAGTGCTGACACGACGTCAGGCATTCCAGCCATGGCTGCAGCGACATGCCGTCGATATCATCCAGCCGGATGTCACCAAGAACGGCGGTCTCAGCGAATTCCGCCGGATCGCCTGGCTGGCCCAGGATCACAATGTGCAGGTCGTTCCGCACGGCTGGAATACTGCCATCGGACTGGCGGCTGACCTGCAGATTTCTGCCTTCCTGCCTGTCGCTCGCTACGTCGAATACCTGACACCCTGTGCCTACATCGATGAACTCACCACAGAACCATTCGTGATTGACAGCGAAGGCTTCCTGCAGATCCCCGACGCACCAGGACTGGGAGTGCAGATTGACCCGGACCGCCTGCGTCGCTTCTGTCCGCAGCGCATCGAATTTCGCTGAGCACTCCAGCTCAATGGCCATCTGAATGACCGGAACGCCCCCATGCTTCGTCTGCTGCTGAACAGTCTGCTCTGGTATCGACGCACGCACCTGCTGGTTTTGCTGGCAGTCGCCGTCTCAACCGCCGTGATCGGTGGCAGCCTGATTGTTGGCGATTCGGTACGTGGCAGCCTGCGTCAGATGACGCTCAGTCGACTCGGAGGCATTTCACACGCCCTCAGCGTCCCCGTCTTCTTCCGGGAAAAACTCGCTCAGGAACTGAGCACCCGCGAGAATGCTGCCCAAATCACAGCCCCGGCTCTGCTCCTGAATGGCAGCGTCGAACGCAAAGATCCGACGGGGACTCTGCACCGCACGACGGGAGTGACCCTGGTGGGCATCCAGGCCACCGACTGGAAGCTCCTGAATACCGGCTCCGTCCCCGCACCACCGGCTGACGGCATCGTTCTCGGCTGGCGCACGGCGCAGGAGCTGCAGGCGACCGTCGGAGACTCCGTCTCGGCCTGGGTTGAACTGCCTTCGTCCATACCCCGCGACAGCCTGATGGGAGAACGTGAAAACCTGACCGTGGAAATTGTTCTGCCCGTGACCGGTATCCTGCCGGAAACCGCAGGAGCCTCCCGTTTTTCCCTGCGACCCTCGCAACAGCTGCCGCACAACGCCTTTCTGTCCCTCGCCACATTCCAGCAGCGACTGAATCTGCAGGAGCTGCAGGCGACGCGACGCAATCCTGTCGCCCGCCCCGGTCGCATCAATACGCTGCTGTTCGGCGGTGCGGCCAGCGAATTCACGGCCACCGCTGACACTGTGCAAACTCTGATTGATCAGGACGTGGCTCAGACAAAGCAGCTGCAGCAGGCTGTCGCTGCAGCAATTGACCTGGCCGACGTCGGACTGCAGATTCGCGCGCTCACAGACCGGGGCTGTCTGTCGGTCGAAAGTGACACCATGATCCTGTCCGACCCGCTCTCCGACGCGATCCTCAGCGCAGCTCGCAGCACCGGTGTCACAGCCTCACCCGTGCAGGTGTACCTTGTGAATGAGCTGTCCGCAGCCGGTCGAACAGATCCCAAACAGCGGTACTCCATGTACTCCATCGTGGCCGGCGTGGACTTCGCACAACCGGCACCACTGGGCCCGTTTCTGCTGAATGACGGCAGTCCGGTGCCACCGCTGCAGGATTCCGATATCGTGTTATCCGCGTGGCTGGCCGAGGATCTGCAGGTTTCCGTCGGTGACACTGTGGACGCACGCTGGCATGAAGTCGGCAGTCACGGCGAACTGCCCGAAACACGCCGGTCATTCACTGTCCGCGGCGTTCTGAAACCTGACGATCCTGTGTCCCTCGATCGCGGCCTGACGCCGTTCGTCGAAGGAGTCACCAACGCCGAAAGCTTTTCGGACTGGAAGCAGCCGTTCCCGATGGAAATGGAACGCATCACGGCCCGCGACGATGCGTGGTGGGAGGCGTATCGTGCCGCACCCAAAGCCTTTGTTTCGCTGCAGGCTGCCGGACAGCTGTGGAAAAGTCGTTTCGGGCGGTACACATCCATTCGCGTCGCCTCCGAGGGTGTCTCGCTGCCGGCTGATCGACTGCAGATTCTCAGCGATCGGCTGCGATCCGAAATTCGACCTCTGCTGCAGCCCGTGTCACTGGGCCTGGCAATTCGACCGATTCGAGCCGAAGGATTGCAGGCGGCGGTCGGAGCGAACAACTTCACCTGGCTGTTCATCGGATTCAGCTTCTTTCTGATTCTGTCAGCGATTCTGCTGGCAGCACTGATGTTTCAGCTGGGAGTTCGGCTGCGGGTCAATCAGATTGGGCTGCTGGAAGCGGTCGGATTCACTCCCGCACGAGCCCGCAGGCTGCTGACGGCCGAGGGTGGCGTGGTGGCGCTGGCGGGCACTGTGATCGGAGCCGTGCTGGCCGTGCAATTCGCCCGCCTGATGATTCATGGATTGACCACGTGGTGGGTTGGTGCCATCGGGACCACCTTTCTGCGGCTGGAGCTGCGACCGCAGTCACTGGTGATCGCTGCCGCAGTTTCGTTCGGACTTTCGGTCTTTGTGATCTGGAATGCGGTGCGACGCACGACTCAGCGCGAGCCTCGCGAACTGCTGCAGGGGCTGGCATCCGACCATCTGCCAGGCTCCGCCGGACGCCTCTCCGGTCTGCTCAGCCAACTGCTGTACTTCGGCTCGATTGTCACCGCCATCAGCCTGCCCACGGTCATCCTGGCCGGCCTGATGCCGGCCTCTGAAGCCTTTGGCGGCATGTCGTGGACCATTGTCTGTTTCTTTTTGGCCGGGTTTGCATGGCTGGCCACGGGGCTGCTGAGCCTGAAAAGACTGCTGCAGCGGCGCGCCGGCGATGCGGTCACCGGATCACCGATCGCTTCACTGACCAGTCTGTCACTGGCCAACGCTGCTCGCAATCCTCAGCGCAGCCTGCTGACCGCTGCCCTGATTGCTTTCGCGGCGTTTGTGATTGTGGCGGTCGGGGCCGGTCGCAGGAACCCTGTCGGCGAAACGCCCGATCTGCAGACGGGCAATGGCGGCTTTCGCCTCGTAGCCGAATCATCGCAGCCGATTCTTTTCGACCTGAACACGTCCGACGGGCGGCTGCGACTGGGCCTTGATGCCAGTGATGCCACACGGCTGCCAGCCCGGACACAGATCTACAGTTTTCCAGTGCGGCCGGGGGAAGATGCCAGTTGCCTGAACCTGTTTCAGACCTCACTGCCCGGAATCCTCGGTGCTTCACCGGACTTCATTGCTCGTGGCGGTTTCCGCTTTGCCGACACACCCGGCCAGCAGCCGTGGACGCTGCTGACCTCAGACATGCAGCCCCGGACCGTGCCCGAGGCTGACCAGCCCTTGCCGGTCATTCCCGTCATTGGTGACCTGAATACGCTGCAATTCAGTCTGAAGAAGAAGATCGGAGACGTGATTCTGTTCCCGGATTCCCAGACTCCCACGCACGCCCTGCAGGTGGTCGGCATGCTCGACAGCAGCATTTTTCAGGGAGTGCTGGTGATGTCGGCTGACAGGCTGCAGCAGATCGCCCCGGAGCTTTCCGGATCGCGGTATTTCCTCATAGAGACACCGGATGCGGCCAGCGGAGACGTGGCGGCAGGAGCCCTGGAGACGGCCCTGCAACCGTTTGGGGTGGACTGCGAACTTGTCAGCCGCAGACTGGCCGGATTCCTCGCTGTGCAGAACACGTACCTCGCCACATTCCAGTTGCTGGGTGGATTGGGACTGTTGATGGGCACACTGGGCCTGGCGGCCGTGATGCTGCGGAACGTACTGGAGCGACGTCGGGAAATTGCCCTGCTGCGAGCCCTCGGATTTCGCACCTCGCGCATCATCTGGCTGATCTCTGCCGAAAACTCGGCCCTGCTGTTCTGGGGACTGATCACCGGCACGGTCTCTGCCCTGATTGCCATGTTGCCGCATCTGAAAAGCACAGGCGCTGACGTGCCGTGGCAGGAGCTGGCAGTGACATTGGCAGCTGTGGCTGCCGTCGGCACACTGGCCGCCGCGGCTCCGATCCGCGCTGCGGTGAAAGTGCAGGTGCGGGAAGTACTGGCCGGCGACTAATTCGCCGCTGGCAACTGCCGGAAAACGGCAGATTTCTCACCTGGGGGTGCCCCCAACTTCTGCTAACATGCTGCGCAGTGACCAATACCTACAGCAAAGCCTGCTGCAGACACAGGACATCTGCCCCATGGCAAAACACCGCATCTACACCATGACAGTCAGCAGCGTCTGGCCACATTACATCGCCAAAGTGGAAAAGAAAGGCCGCACTCAGGCCGAACTGGAACAGGTGACGCTGTGGCTGACCGGCTACACCTCGCAGCAGCTGCAGGCATTGCTGCAGAATGGCACCGACTTTGAAACTTTTTTTGCTCAGGCGCCCGCACTGAATCCGCGTCGCGAGCTGATCAAAGGGGTCATCTGCGGAGTGCGCATTGAAGAAATCGAAGACCCCCTGATGCGTGAAATCCGCTATCTGGACAAACTGGTGGACGAACTGGCCAAAGGCAGGACCATGGAGAAAGTGCTGCGTTAGCAATGCACGCTCTGTGCCACACAACACACAATATCCCCCCCTCGCCCCCAACGGGGGAGAGGGGGGCCACGTCGGCTTTCAAAACCACAAAAACACTAAATCCTCCCCTCGCCCCCAACGGGGGAGAGGGGTCGGGGGTGAGGGGGCAAAACACCCTAAAACACCACACAGCAGCACGCCGAAAAGCCCCACGCGGCTGCCATGCAAATCAACCGCTCACCTCTGTGAACTCTGTGGCCTCTGTGGTGAAAAACACCACCGAACACAAACTCATTCCGCCTGAGGCACGTAGTGCAGCGTGTAATAGGCCGAATCATGCAGCAGTGGCAGATCCGCCGCCGATTTCAAACCCGCCACGTGCAGCTCGTGAATGTGCCCGCGAGTCATCTGGTTCAGAGTCAAACGCACCGTCCGCCTGTCGTCAGAGACCTTTACGCCTGTCACCTGAGGCTCCTGATGATCCACTTCCGGACTGCCGTAAGACGACTGGAAAATGTAGCAGTACGAGCTGAATTTCCAGGTCTCAGGCTTCACCGCGGTTTCCGCATTCACAGGCTCAGTGAACTCCAGCTCAAACCCGTCCGGCTTCGCTCGCATCTGCAAAATCTCAAACGGTACCTTGCCGGTCCACCGCAGCCGCTCCAGGGAAAACGGCTTTGTTCCTCGTGAACCCCAGCCGCGATTCGTGCCACCCACAAACATTGTCCCGTCGTCCGTCATCCGCAATGCCAGTGTCCCCGAGGCGATCCCCTGACGAAACGGAAAACAGGCCCCCTGATAATGCCCCTGCACCTTTTCCAGAGCACATCGCATCACAGTACTGTGAGTCACATCACCAACAAACAACTGATCCTTGAAAGGCCCAAACTTCCCGGCCGTCACATCACACGCAATCCCGCTGGCGCTTTGACCCATCTTCTGATAAGGAAACATGATCGCCGGTGGCTCATACTCAGGAATCCTGTCCGCCTCCGTCACAATCCGACTGCCGCTCTGCGGCTCCGCAGGAGCCCCCTGGCTGCCCTGCTCCGTCAGCGAAAACCAGAGATTGCCACCAGGATGACCCTGAAACGAACCCGGCCTCAGCCATTTCAGACTGCACGTCCCGTTCCACGGGCCCTGATTGTCTGTGTAGAACACATCGCCCACTGCGTTGAACCCAATCCCGCCCGGTGAACGAATGCCGCTGCACGTCGGGATCATCCGGCCATCCCTGTCAATCCGCACGGCCCAGCCACGCCACGGACAGTCACTGCCGAACGACCCCGTCAGACACAACACCACCCACATGTGACCATTTTTGTCAAACGGAGAACCAAACGCATACTCGTGATAGTCCCCGTTGATGCTCCACGTATCACAGAATGTCTGCACCTCATCCGCCAAACCGTCCCCGTCCGAATCACGCAGTCGCGAAACCTCACAACGCTGCGTCGCATACAGCCAGCCGTCACGATACGACAACCCCAGAATCTCGTGCAGCCCCTGAGCCCACAGGCGAAACTCAGCCGGCTTCAGATCGTCGTCCCACGCGTGTGTCACCAGGTAAATGTCGCCGCGACGAGTCGCTACGGCCAGAGTACCGTCCGGCAAGGGCTCAATCGCACCAGCTTCCAGCACGATCCCCTGAGGAATCTCAAAACGGCTCAGCGGAAAATAGTCGTCTTCCGTCGGCTGCTGACCCACGGCCGTGTTCATCAGCCCCGCCAGCACGCACATCACCAGCCAGCCCGTACCACCCGCGATTTTGCTTTGCATGTCAGATTGTCCGCCGCACCGAAGACCATCACAGAAGTATTCCGGAACACCACAGAGTATCGTTTGCAACAAAAATCCGCCAGAACCCAGCCGATTCTTCGCAAAGTATTTCAGGGATTGAGTTTGCGTTTCCCCTTTCGCATCCGCCGGCAAACCCGTTCATTTTGCCGCAATCTGCTACACTGCTGGCTGTCCGCGGAAGCTCACCGGTTTCTCGCTTCTGCCCTCAACACCTGCACCCCGGAACTGATCCGTGCGCGCTGTCGTTTTTGATTCCCGTCTGCACTTCACACCAGACGCCACGCTCCGCAATCCCCGCGGCAACGAAATCCTCGTGGATGTCCTGCAGGCCGGTATCTGCGAAACAGATCTGCAACTGTGCCAGGGATACATGGGATTCCAGGGAATCCTCGGCCATGAATTTGTCGGTATCGCCCGGACCGGTCAGTTCGCCGGGCAGCGAGTCGTCGGGGAGATCAACTGCCCCTGCCACAACTGCGACACCTGCCGCCGTGGCCTGATCAGCCATTGCCCGCACCGCACGGTCGTCGGCATCCTGAACCACGACGGTGCCTTCGCAGACACCGTTCTGATCCCTGAATCCGGCCTGCATGCCGTGCCCGACAGCATCAGCACGGAAACTGCGGTCTTTGTGGAACCACTGGCCGCCGCCTGCCGCATACCACAGCAGATCGCCATGGATGGCCAGCGAGTCACAGTGCTGGGAGACGGACGACTGGGCAACCTGTGTGCTCAGGTGCTGCGTCATCACGGCTGCCACGTTCACGTCATTGGCAAACATCCGACCAAACTGAATCTGCTCCGAGAACTTGGTATCAACTGCTCGCTGCTGGCCGACCTGTCCCCCGACCGCAGCTCCGATATCGTGGTGGACTGCACCGGTTCACCCACCGGCCTGACAACGGCATTGCAGCTGGTCCGCCCCTGCGGAACCATCGTGCTGAAAACCACCGTCGCCGCCACTCAGACACTGCACATGGCACCCTTCGTCATCGATGAAATCACACTGCTGGGATCCCGCTGCGGCCCGTTCACCGATGCCCTGCAGCTGCTGGCGAACGGCGCCATCACCGTCGCACCGCTGCTGTCAGCCAGCTACCCGCTGGAAGATGCTGAAATCGCCTTCACTCACGCAGCCCGCAAAGATACGCTCAAAGTACTGCTCAACATTCGCTGATACTGCTGTTTTCCTGAAAGACCCGTTTCATGACCGATGCTCTGCCAGTTCTCAGCCCCGACCAGATGCGAGCCTGGGTGCACGCAAATCTGCCGCTCGAAGATTTTCGAAATCGTCGTGTCCTGCTGATCATTCCCGATAACACTCGCACCGCTCCTCTGAACGTGCTGTTCCCGGCGATTCGCAGCCTGCTGCGACCCATCACGGCCGCGCTCGACGTCCTCGTGGCACTGGGCACTCATCCTCCCATGCCGCAGGAACGCATTCGCGGCATGCTGGGAATTGCCGACAGTGACCCCTGCACCGATGTGGGCCTGTTCAATCATGCATGGGACAACCCGGCCGAACTGGCCACCATCGGTAAGCTCACCGAAGCTCAGACCCGGGAAATCTCTGACGGCGTGCTGTCGATGGAAGTCCCGGTCCAGATCAACCGTCGAATACTGGACTATGACACGGCGCTGATCCTCGGCCCCGTGTTCCCGCACGAAGTTGTTGGCTTCAGCGGAGGCAACAAGTACTTCTTCCCGGGCATCTCCGGCCCGGAACTGCTGAACTTCTTTCACTGGCTCGGTGCCCTGATCACCAACGTCGGCATCATCGGCATCCAGGATACTCCTGTGCGTCGAGTCGTCGATCAGGCCGCTCGCCTGATCCCCCTGGAACGTCGCTGTCTCGCCTTTGTCGTCGCCACCGATGCCTCACCCTACGGCATGTTCTATGGCACGCCGGAACAGGCCTGGCGACAGGCATCGGAATTGTCCGGCCGAGTCCACATCAAGCGGCAGCCGAAGCCATTCCGCCAGGTCCTGTCCTGTGCGCCCCACATGTACGACGAGTTGTGGGTGGCCGGAAAATGCATGTATAAGCTGGAACCCGTCGTAGCCGACGGCGGTGAACTGATCATCTATGCTCCGCACATGAAGGAGATCTCAGTCACTCACGGCCACAACATCGAGAAGATCGGCTACCACGTCCGCGATTACTTCACAAAACAATGGGATCGTTTCCGCGACTTTCCCTGGGGCGTCCTCGCCCACTCCACCCATGTCCGCGGTACCGGCACGTTTGAGAACGGGATTGAACGTCCGCGAGTGCAGGTGACGGTTGCGTCGCAGATCCCGCGTGAAGTCTGCGAACGAATCAACCTCGGATATCGCGATCCGGCCGAAATCGATGTCGAATCCTTCGCCAATCGGGAACACGAGGGCATCCTGCTGGTCCGCAAGGCCGGCGAACACCTGTACCGCCTGAACGACGGTGTCAGCACGAGGCTGCCATGAAAAATGACGTCATTGCCGGACAGTTCGAGCTGCTGGCGGATCTGCTGGAAATTCAGAGTGCCAATCCGTTCCGCATACGCGCCTACCGAAACGCCGCTCGCACCATTTCCTCCACCTCCGATTCCCTCGCAGATCTCGCCGCCACCGGCGGAGACCTGACGCAGCTGCCGGGGATCGGCAAGGACCTCGCCCGCCAGATCATCGAGATTGCTCAGACGGGAAAACTGAAAAGCCTTGAAGAACTGCAGCAGCAGATTCCTTCCGGCGTCGTCGACATGCTGCGGATACAGGGAGTTGGTCCGAAGAAGGTGTCGGTGTTCTTTAACGAACTGCACCTGACATCCCTCGCGGAACTGAAAGCGGCCTGCGAAGCCGGCCGCATTTCGCAGCTGAAGGGATTTGGCAAAAAAACCGAAGAGTCCATTCTGCAGAACATTGATCAGGCGGCCGCCAGTGCCAGCCGATTCTCCATCGCCGATGCCCGGGCTGCGGTTGAGACCATTGTGGCCGACCTGCGCCAGCTGCCCGCTGTCGTCCGCTGCGAAGCGGCCGGCAGCTGCCGACGCAGACGGGAAACCTGCGGTGACCTCGATGTGCTCGCCATCTGCTCGGACCCGGCTCCGCCCATGGACCGCCTCGCCGCACATCCGCTCGTGGCCTCGGTCCTGCAGCGAGGCGAAACGAAGCAGCGAGTCCGACTGGTGTCGGGAATCGAACTGGATCTGCGAGTCGTTCCGGAAGAATCCTTCGGCGCTGCGATGCAGTACTTCACCGGGTCAAAAGAACACAATGTCGTGCTGCGACAGCGTGCCAAAGACCTGGGCCTGAAGATCAATGAATACGGCGTCTTCCGCGGTGACGAGACGGTCGCCGGCCGCACAGAAGAAGACGTGTACGCGGCCGTGGGTCTGCCGTGGATACCGCCGGAGCTGCGGGAAAATCGCCGCGAATTCGAATGGGCCGATCGCCGACAGCTGCCCCAGCTGCTGCTGCAGGCAGACATCCTCGGTGACCTGCACATGCACACAACAGCGTCCGACGGCGCAGGCACCATCGCCGAAATGGCCGCCGCAGCCAAAGCTCGCGGACTGCAGTACATCGCCATCACGGATCACAGCAAGCGAGTTTCCATGGCAAATGGCCTCGACGCGGACAGACTCAGAAAACACTGGGCTGAAATCCGCCGAATTCGTGAACAGACCAGCGGCATCCAAATCCTCTGCGGCATCGAATGCGATATCCTTGAAGATGCCACAATGGACCTGCCTGACGATGTCCTCGCAGAAGCTGACTGGGTCGTGGCCGTATTGCACTACGGGCTGCGACAGCCGCGTGAACAGATCATGCAGCGACTGCTGAACGCCATTCGCAATCCGCATGTGGACGCCATCGGCCACTGCACCGGACGCATGATCGGTCGTCGCGAAGGCGCGGACGTGAATTTCGCTGATCTGCTGAAAGCCGCAGCCGATCACCAGGTCATGCTGGAAATCAATGCTCACCCCAGTCGACTTGATCTGGACGACGTGCACGCCGCCGCCGCTCGGGATCACGGCATTCCCATTGTCATCAGCACCGACTCGCACTCAGTGAATGGCTTTGATGTACTGCAGTACGGAGTCGATCAGGCGCGGCGAGCCGGTCTGACAGCCAAAGACGTGGCCAACACCCGGCCACTGCCCGAATTTCTGAAACTGCTGAAATCCTGAACCCGCGCAGGGCACGGAGTGAACTCGGGCAGAAAGTACGCGATCGGCACTGCGCAGCTCGGGCTTTCCAGCCCGAGACCTGTTTTGCAGGGCTCAGGTGTTTTGGCGGGCCGATCATGCCGTGTCACGGCACGGCCTTTTGTCCTCGGTGTCAGAAATGCCCGAGCTGCGTGACGGGGCCTCGGGGCAAGGGTGTGCATTAGCCCTCACCCCCGACCCCTTCTTCCCTGCCAGGGGCGAGGGAGCAAAACACCCTGGAACAACAACAAAAGCCCTCCGCCTCCGCTGCCTCTCCTCTGTCGCCTCTGTGCCTCTGTGGCCTCTGTGGTGAAAAAACACGACTGACACGAGACTCGCCGGACAGATCTCGGGCTAAAGCCCGAACTGCAAAATGAGGACCCGGAAGGGGACAAATTACCCCTCACCCGGGAACGCCGCAGCTCAAGACACAAAAATCACACTGCAACAGAACTCGGGCTGGAAAGCCCGAGCAACGAAATCGCACAAAGGGGCGAGCCGGGTATGGCAGTGCCCGGGTGCACGGCAAGGATGCCGCCGGTGTCATACCGCACTCACGCCCGCGGACTGCCGTCCGCGGCTCGCCTCTGTCTCCGCACATTCGTGGTTCCAGGGCAGTCAGCCCGGGCCGTGGCCACGCTCTCGCTGAATCCGATACTCAAACGCATCCACCAGCGCAATCCAGCTGGCCTCAATAATGTTCTCACTCACACCCACAGTGCTCCACACCGCCTGGCGGTCACGGCTCTCAATCACGACACGCACCTTCGCCGCCGTACCCTCAGCACTGTTAATCACGCGCACCTTATAGTCCACCAAAGACATTTCGGCGATCCCCGGGTACACCGGAGTCAGGGCCTTGCGCAATGCACTGTCCAATGCATTCACCGGACCGTCACCCTCACCCACCACGTGCTGCACCGTCGCACCCGTCTTCAGCTTCAGCACCGCCTCCGTCGTCGGCTCCAGCACCTGGTTCTGAATGTGCACTCGGTAATGATCCAGCTCAAATGACGGCTGAAATACACCGATCTGCTTCATCACCAGCAGATCAAACGAAGCCTCAGCCGCCTCAAACTGATACCCCTCAGCCTCCAGATCCTGCACCGCATTCAGAATCTTCACCATCAGTTCGTTGTCTTCGCTGATCCGGAACTTGCTGGTCTTGGCCACAATGTTGGAACGGCCGGACAATTCACTCACCAGAATCCGACGCTCATTGCCAACCTGCTCAGGAGGTATGTGTTCGTAACTGCGAGCCAGTCGGTTGACGGCATGCACATGCATGCCGCCCTTGTGAGCAAATGCGCTGCTGCCCACAAATGGCTGCCCCGGGCGGAAATTCATGTTCGCCAGCTCATACACGTAACGCGACAGTTCCGTCAGCCGCTGAATTCCGCCCGGCTGCAATACCTCATGCCCCAGCTTCAGCGACAAATTGGCCGCCACCGAAATCAGATCCACGTTCCCGCACCGCTCGCCAATCCCGTTGATCGTCCCCTGCACCTGCACCGCACCCGATGCAACTGCCGCCAGAGAATTCGCAACCGCCAGCTCGCAGTCATTGTGACAGTGAATCCCGATCGGCACCGATACCTCACGACTTAACAGCCGCACAAACTCGGCGATCTGCTCAGGCAGAGTCCCCCCGTTGGTGTCACACATCACAATCATGTCAGCACCAGCATCAGCCGCGGCCTTCAGCGTCTGCAGTGCATACTGCGGATTCGCTTTCCAGCCGTCAAAACAATGCTCCGCGTCATAAATCGCCTCCCGACCCTGCGACTTCACATACGCGATCGAATCGCGAATCATCGCCAGATTCTCTTCCAGCGATACCCGCAACACCTCGGTCACATGCAGGTCCCACGTCTTGCCCACAATCGTGCATACCGGCGCTTTCGAACTTATCAGCGCCTGCATCCCAATGTCTTCGGCAGCCGTCACACCCTTGCGGCGAGTCATCCCGAAGGCACACACGCGAGCATGCTTCAGCGGCAGCTCCGCCACTCGCTGAAAAAACTCCTCGTCCTTCGGATTCGAAAGCGGATAACCACCCTCGATGTAGTCAAATCCCAGCTCGTCCAGCCGCTGAGTAATCATCAGCTTGTCCTGCAGCGAGAAGTTCACGCCTTCCCCCTGAGAACCATCGCGGAGCGTTGTGTCGTAGAGCTGAATTCGAGCCATGACCGGGACTGCTTTCAGAGACGGCAAATGCCAACAAAAAAACCCTCAGGGGACACCTGAGGGTTCTGTTGCTGTTGTTCGGTTTCCTCAGGCAAGACGCGAACATTGGCGGATTCGAATGCCGCCAATAATGCGAATGCCAATGATTGAGGACGTCAGATGTGACATAGCTCAGAGTTTACGGCACATTCTTCCCGGGGTCAAACAGAATCCGGAGCGACAGCTTCGATTGCCGTAAAGCGTTATAAATCATGCACTTAAACTCGGCAAAAAACAGGCTGCGACCACGGCAGACAGGCTTTTCCTCAGGTTTTCACGGCGGATCAAAGCCACCCGCGTTCCACGGATGACAGCGGCAGATCCGCCATATTCCACGCAAACCGCCCCGGATCGCTCCATAACGCTGCACACTCAGAATGAAGTACTGACTGCACGATGGATGAAAACGACAGTGCCGGCCCAGCCACGGACTGATCCCCAGCTGATAGCCACGCACCAGCAACACCAGCAACCGCCCCGGAACACCCACCCAGCCAGCCAGCACAGACGCGGCAGCAGGCACAGCCCGATCAGCACCAGCCGGGTCTGACCCCGCCTGCTGCTCCGCCGCCCGCTCCCCCACCACCTCCTGCTCACAGTCACCGCACATGGCTCACTCGGCAAACTTCAGTTCGATCGAGTTCATGCCGGGAGTCACAGTCATCCTCTGAGCACCCGACAGCACCTTCGCTCCATCCACTGTCGGCCCCGGTGCCACCGCACCCATGTCCGTCACCACCACATCGTACTCACCCGGCAAAACCCCCGCCGACTTCGCGATCGCAAACCGACCGCCGCGGACCAGCGCCCAGCCCGTCGGCTGATTGCCCTGCACAGGCTTCAGTGCCACAGTACCCCACGCCAGCGGCTGACCGTTCTTCTGCACCTGCCCCTGCACCTCCTGACGTTCACCCGTCGCCAGCAGCGCATTCTGACGCAGCCAGACTCCGACCGCCCCAATCCAGTTCTGCAGCGCCGGATGCTCAAACGCCAGACCCACACCATGCGGACCCTGCTGATACACATGCAGCTCCGCAGGAACGCCCGCCTTGTGACAGGCCGCGTAAAACGCCAGGCTGTTCTCCGGAGGCACCCCGGTGTCTTCAGAGGTATGAAACAGGAACACCGGCGGTGTCTCCTGAGTCACATGCTGGTCATTCGACAGCGATTGCAGCTGCTCGTCCGTCGCACCCTCACCCAGCAGATTCTTCGCCGAACCACGGTGCGCATACTCCGCCACAAAACTGACCACCGGATATCCCAGCACTCCAAAACTCGGACGACTGCTCTGACGCTCAATCGGATCCACCGCATCCGCACGACCCGCGTCAAAATGTGTCACTGCCGTCGATGTCAGATGACCACCCGCCGAAAATCCCATGATCCCCACACGCTGCGGATCCACGCCAAACTCCCCGGCATGAGCCCTGATGTATCGCAGGGCCCGCTGAGCATCCCCGAGCGGAATCGGGTGCCGGTACGGAGACAACCGATATCGCAGCACAAATGCCGTCACTCCTATGCTGTTGAAATATTTCGCAGGCTGCACCCCCTCGTGATCCGTCGCGTGAATCGCATAACCACCGCCCGGACAAATCACCACTGCGGCACCATTCGCGCCCGAACCCGCCGGATACACCCACAACCCCGGCTTGTCCGCGTCCGCTGAACCCTTTGCTCCCGGAGCACCCTCGGGCCACAACAGCCGAAACTCCGGCTCCGCACCCATCACCACACCCCCAAACACAGCACACAAAAACATCACAAACACGCCCCTCGACACACAACCGCTGCTTCGCATCACACTGCTCTCCCGCTCACGACCGACCCGACCCGCCCCGCAAAACAAACTCAGGCACACACACCCGGCACAATTGTATGACAACCACAACGCAAAAGGCAGCCTCACAACCTCACAGCCTCACAACCACAGGAACCCCATTGCTCGCCCACCGCGGTCACAATCACACAGCACTGGGCTCGGGCTGGAAAGCCCGAGCTACGGAATCGCACAAAGGGGCGAGCCGGGTACGGAAGTGCCCGGGTGCACGGCATGGATCTCGCGCACTACCGGCCGACCTCCTGCGGTTCCCTTCGCGCCTTCGCGGCTTCGCGTGACACCAGTTGACGGCAAAAAAACTACGCGCCAAACCCAGCGGCCAAGGCTTCCGCGAACTTCTGCTCTCTCACCCGCAGACTGCCGTCTGCGGCTCGCCTGATCACTAATCCCCCCAAACCTCAATCTCCGTCACACCACTCCGCGATGCCCCACGGTGCCGGAACAGCACCCGCAGCTTTCCTGCCCGCACACTCGCAAAACGTACGCTGTTCGCCACCCCGCCCTGCGGCTGCTGCGGCAATCGCCCCGTCTCCCGCACAGGCTGCCACACAGCGCCATCCCACACCTCAATCCGATATGACTCCGGGGGCTGCACCCCACCACCATCGTCATACAGCAGCAGTTCCACTCGCCCCACAGTCTGCTCAGACCCAAAATCCAGCTCCAGCCAGTCCTCCGCATTCGGCGACTCATAACTGGTCCAGCGATTGTGCGGACTGGCCGCAAACACCGCTCGCCCGTCATTCGCCATCTCCACCCGATCATAACGCGATGTGTGCGATGCCGTGATCTTCGGATACTCCGCGCCAGCTCGCCGCGCCGCCAGATTACCCTCCGGCGCTGACGGCACTGCCACCGGACGCTCAGCCGGCCCCCACACCTCCAGCTCCGTCAGACCCGTACGATGCGGACCGGCATGAGTCATCACGATTTTCACCTGACGGACGGCCCGCTGAGAAAACGTCCACACACTGGCCCGCTGCCCCTGCGGCTGTTCCGGCCCCGCGCCCGTCGGCAGCGGCTGCCAGTCGCCTTCCACACGTTCACGCACAAACACCTGACAACGTTCAGGAGCAGCCACAGGCCCGCCATCATCCAGAAACAGCAGCTTCACAGTGTGCACCGGACGCGACATTCCCAGATCAAGCTGCAGTTCGTCCTGAACATTCTTTGAGCCCACAGCCGTCCAGCGATTCGGCGGATGCACGTCATACCATGCGTTGCCGTCAATCAGCTTCGCCGGTGATGTCCCCGGACCCACCGCCGAGGCCATAATTCGCGGGTAATAATCTCCGTCATTGTTCACCGCAAAATTCACATCCACCGGCCCGCCGGATGCCGCCGATCGCCCAACCCCGGTACCCGCTCCCGCAGGCACCCGCACCTGCAGCGGCTGCAGGCGGTCAGCACGAGCGACCTCGAGACCGTCCACCAGCACCATCAGCCCCTGACCACGCCCGTAACGACTGCCGTCGCGGTCCCATAACACCGTCAGCCGATGCCCGTGATAAGGCACATCGTCCAAAGCAAACCACGGCCACGACTCAGACGCCAGCGGATGCAGCTGCAGCATGTCACCCGCAGCAGGCTGCAGACCCACCAGACCCGTCACAACCAGATCACAAAAGCCCGAATGAAAATAATGCTCCGAATGGTTGTACCCGTCATGACCCTCGAAGGAGCCGGTTTCGGGGTGCAAAGCTTCAGCCAGATACGGTCGACCATCCTTGCGATGCGACTTCGCATATGTCTGCAGCAGCGACACGTAGTCCGCCGCTGTCACCGGCAGCGGCCTGCCACCCGGTCCATAATCCGGATGCTGCAGCACATTGGCGAGGGCTTTCAGGGTCTGAGTCGTGGCGTAGGGCCACGACTGACCGCTCCACCAGCAGCACCACTTCTGCAACTGAAACAACGGATCACGACGTTCCACTGTCAGCGGGCCAAAAGGAGCCGCAAAAAACTGCGGATCCATCAGATATTTCCACGCCTGCTCGTAGCCGCGATCCGTGGCTGGCAGTCCAAACTGCCACGGCACATAACCAATCAGCTCACGCCCGTGTTCACTGCCGGCAAACTGACCGGAGTCGTAAGTGCGAGTCAAACGGCGAACCTGATGACCTTCACGCTCCTCATCATCTCGGTACATCTGCAGAAAGAATCCCCTCCGCGAATCCCATAACAGCTCCTGCAGCTTCAGCCGCAGTCCGTCCGCCTTCCGCTCCCACTCCGCCGCCAGCTCCGGCTTGCCGGCAAGACGAGCCACCCGGGCGATGGCGCGTGCATCCGCGCACATGTAGGCGTTGATCGTCGGACGGAAACCCGGAGCTCCCCGGAGAATGTCCTTTGTCTGCCGACTGTTGATATTGAACTCCATCCCGTCATCATGCCCGGTCTGCCAGAACAGACCGATTTCCGGAGCGTAATGCCGCTGCTCCCAGGCCTCGTAATTGCGAATCAGTTCAGGCAGCAGGTCCCGCAGAAATGCCTCGTCAGGATGCACCTCATGCACCGCCCAGATGGCATCCGCCAGCCACGTGCTGTAGTTGCGCGGCTGAGCGCCGGGAGTGCGAAACCAGTAACGCGAGTAGTCGTTGGCGACCTGAGGTGACAGCAGCCAGCGAGCCTCGTACAGCTGATGCCCGGCCGGACAACTGATCGCCCCATACGCCCCTGACCAAAACGGCCGATCCGTAAACTCAGTGAAGGAATACCCGCTGTTTGGTGATCCATAAGTCAGGTGCCGAGTC
This sequence comes from Planctomyces sp., assembly GCA_005791255.1. GTDB lineage: Bacteria > Planctomycetota > Planctomycetia > Planctomycetales > Planctomycetaceae > SXXK01. Next base: position 7,213 of record SXXK01000496.1, on the reverse strand, counting down.
AACAGTTCCCAGCGATAATACCACGTCGTCGTGATGTCCGTATCCGGACACTCAAAAACCGGGATATTCTGCTGATACCAGTCCCAGTCACGATTCTGCCAGAACGTCTCGCGCTGCAGCAACGCCCGCTTGTCCAGCACCTGCCCCTCGGCCACGGTCCCGCACACCCACAGACCACACAGGATCCCCATCGACAGCCAACGCATCCGCAAACCCTTTGCAGCAAGCCACGATCACGTCACCCGATCATTCTGCAGCGAGCAGCATAAACGAAAGAGCCTGACCGCCCAAATGCACAGGTACCCTCACCGTCACCGCCCCCGACTGGCAACTCATCCTCCCCTCGCCACCGCAGGGAGACAGGGGTGCCAATTCGGCATCACCAACCACAAAAAACACAAAATCCTCCCCTCGCCCCCAACGGGGGAGAGGGGCCGGGGGTGAGGGGGAAAGACACCCTGCCACAAAAAGCAGACACGAGAAAGTTGACAGCAGAAAACAGCTGCCGACCCTGAGATTTATCCGTGAAAATCCGTGTTCATCCGTGGCGAAAAAAACGCTTCTGATCCGTGATTCGCCACGGCAGATCTTGGGCTGAAGTCCGAACTGTGTTCAGCCGTGGCGAGTCGCGGCGCGGCGGAGACCTCGGCAGAAATAGTCCACCGTCGCGTCCGCTTCCACCGTGGCGACAATCTCCAGATTCGTCTGGCGATGCTGGAATCGCCGGCGATCCAGGACGAGTGTTCCGCGAGTCAGGTCGCCCGAAGTCTCCACGTCGGCGGCCACGTGAGCCGTGTCAAAGCTGGCCACTCGCGATGCAATCGCCAGTGCCGCTGCGGCCGGCAGAGTCACCTCTTCAAAAGGCATCAACTGCCGGCAGGCTCGAGCAGAATACTGCAGCAGACCAGTTGCCAGCTCACCCACCGGAGTCGACGGGATCAGACCACTCAGTCGTTCAATGTCCTCAAACGTCAGTCCCGCACTGTGCCCCACCTCCAGCGGAACCAGAATCTTGCCTACCGGCGAACGAATCACCGTGCCGGCCGCCTGAGGATCAGACCAGAAATTAAACTCGGCCGTCGCCGTGACATCACCCACAGCATGCAGCGAACCACCCAGACAGATCAGACCGTTCAGCAGCACCGGCAGCTCAGGGTCCAGCTCAAACGCCATCGCCACATTCGTCAGCGGACCAAATGTCAGTATCCGCACCTCGCCCGGATGTTCACGGACGACATCGACGATCAATCGAGCTGACTCGCGGCGGTTGTGCAGATCGGGCACCAAAGGTTCGACGTCGCCCAGCCCAAAGCGACCGTGCAGGGCCTGGGGATGCGGCAGCCCTTCGGGCAGTTCGGCCAGCGGCCCCTCGGAATATGCAGCCTGCCCGATCCGCGGATGCCGCAGCGGATCCATCAGATCCGTCAGGTAGTGCAGATTCCGAGTCGCCTGGGGACCGGACACGGTGCCGCCACAGGCCGTCAGCGCCAGCACATCCAGCGCGGGATCAGCCAGCGCAATTAATATGGCCAGTGCGTCGCCAATACCCGGGTCAGCATCGATGAGCAGCTTTTGAGTCACAGGTGCGATCCGCAGATGATTACTTCAGGCTGGGGACAGAATTCGGCGAGCAGACGTTCGCGATCCACCACCGGTATTCTACAATTGAGACGGGGAAATTGCCCCTGTGAAAACTGTTCTGACTGTCGTGCTGAGCGGGAAATTCATGACAACACCGCAGATCTGCAGAATCGGCGAGTCCCGGCGCTGGGCGGACATCGTCATTTACCAGGGAATTGCCCGCTGGGTCGAAGTCGCCAGTGACCTCTCAGCCCCTGCCGCCACCCAGATCCGGCAGGTACTGTCGCAAATTGACGCCACACTGGCCCAGATCGGCAGCAGCCGTGAATCACTGCTGCAGATCATCATCCACCTTGCCGACCTCGCCGATGCCGCCGAACTTAACCAACAGTGGGATCAGTGGGTCCCCCCCGGACACGCCCCTGTCCGAGCCTGCGTCCAGTCCGGCCTCGGCGGCGGCTGCAAAGTGGAAATGATCATCGAAGCCGCCGTCAGCTGAGAACGCGCCCAGGCAGAAACACACCGCAGGCGAATTGCACAATCGTCGTGTTTTGCAGGTCAGGGCTCGGGCTGGAAAGCCCGAGCTACGGTTTGTCCTTCAATGTCTGTCAGGCGCCAAAAACAACCACTGCTCTACAACCACAACCACACCTACTTCGGAAACTGCGCCTCATTGATCTTCTGAATGCCGCTGTCGGCGTCCGCGATCTGCAGCTTTCCCACCAGTCGCAGCTTGTCCGGTCGCTCACACACCTTGTCACGACACGCCTGATAGTGAATCTCCACTGTCACCTCGGCCTGCTCGGCCAACTCCGTTGCATCCGTCTCCAGCACACCGTAAATCATCACTTTGCCGTCATACACCACCTGCGGTGTTTCGCCGGCTTCCGCTGATAACTCGTGACCCTCCGGATACTTCACCCGCGTCAGCCTGACCTTCTGACCACTGCTGACCTTCACCTCCGTCGGTATCAGATAATCCTCACTGGCCGGATTCGCATTCACATGCCAGCCCTCCGCCACCGTCAACTCAATCGCCACCGGACACTTCCCGCCCCGCGGCAGCTTGTTGTAAAACGGATAAATTTTCGCCTTGATCGGTCGTGCCTCCTTCTTCTTCTCGTCCGACTTCCCGGCCACCGCAGCTCCCGACTTCTCATCAACCGCAGCCTGCCACATCGGCATCGACGCCGGTCGCACAACTCCCGCAGAACGCAGCCAGCCCGCTCCCCTGCCACCACCCGCGTCCGCCCGCCCCACCTTCACGCCAGCACCCAGGTGCTGCTGCAACGCCAGACCCAGACCCGCACAGCTGGCCGGAGACTGAATCATCGTACCGCTGAATCGACGCAGCAGCTCTTCCGCCACACCTTTGTACTCCGGAACCACCTCCCGAAATGCCAGCACATTCAGCAGCGCCACACTGTTGCCCGACGGTGATACCGAGTCGTACACGGAGCTGGTACGAGCAAACAGTTTTTCATGATCGTTCGACGTGAAGAAGAACGTCTTCTGACCGGCATCGTAAAACAGCTCCATCTGCTTCGCCGTCAGTCGCTTCGCCTCATCCTGCCAGCGCTGCTGGCCAGTCGCCTGATGCAATGCTCGCAAAGCCGCCGCCAGACACGCATAGTCGTCCAGATAGGCCCGCGGACCCTGCACGCCCTGACGCCACGAACGCATCAGCTGCCCGGACGGATCCTGCAGCTTGTCCAGCAGAAACCCGGCTGCCCGCTCCGCCAGTTGCAAATCACCCGCTCGATCAGGCAGACGACCGCTGGTCGCCAGCGCCTGAATCATCAGCGCGTTCCATTCCGTCAGCACCTTGTCGTCCAGAAATGGCCGCGGGCGAGCACTTCGGCGCTGCAGCAGCTTCGCTCGCGCTGCACCCAACCCCTCGCCAATACCCGCCTGCTCCCGCGGCAGATACAGAATGCGACCATGCTCGAAATCCTGCGGCTCGCCAAACCCGTACACCCGCAGAAATTCGTCCGCCTCCGCACCCAGCACCTCCCGAACCTCCGCTTCCGTCCACACATAAAACTCGCCCTCGATCGCGTTCGTTTCTGCATCCAAAGCCGAACAGAAGCCGCCGTCAGGCAACGTCATTTCGCGAGTCAGAAAGCCCACCAGTTCGTCCACCACCTGCTGATACAGCGGATTGGCTTCCACCTGCAACGCCTCGGCATACACCTCCAGCAGCTGCGCCTGGTCGTACAGCATCTTCTCAAAATGCGGCACCGTCCACGTTCGCTCGGTACTGTACCGATGAAAACCGCCACCCAGATGGTCGCGGATCCCGCCCTTCGCCATCGACGTCAGCGAATTGCTGACCATATCCCACAATGTCTTCTCGCCCGTCTGACGGTACAGGCTGAGCAGAAATCTGAGCCGGGGCACGTTCGGAAACCGCGGGCCATCCGGCCGACGCGGATTGAAATCGACTCCGCCCCACATCGGGTCATACTGCCCCTGAATGCCTTTTGAAATCGCCTGCAGCAGTGCCGCATTCAGCTCGACCGGCTCCGCCAGCACCCCCGGTCCCGACAGACGCCGAACTTCGCGAGCAATCATGCCGGAGGTCTGATTCACGGACTCACGTTTGCCCGTCCACAGCTCGTGAATTCGTTCCGCCGCCGTCAGAAACCCGGTACGGCCATCCGGAGTATCCTCGGGAGGCAGATACGTGGCACCGGCAATCGGGTTGCCTTCCCCATCCAAAAACATGGACAGTGGCCAGCCTCCACCCGCACGACTGCCGGCCGCCTGCTGATACACAATCAGACTGGTCATGTAGATGTCGTCAACATCCGGTCGCTCTTCACGATCCACTTTGATGCACACATACTTCTCGTTCATGTATGCCGCAATCTTCTCATTCGAAAACACTTCCCGCTCCATCACGTGGCACCAGTAGCAGCTGCTGTAGCCCACGGACAGAAACACGGGCTTGTCTTCCGCCCGCGCCTTCTCAAAGGCTTCCGGTCCCCACGGATACCACTGAATGGGATTGTGAGCATGCATCAGCAGGTACGGGCTGGATTCGCGAGCCAGTCGGTTTGCCGGATGCCTGTTCTTTTCCGCCGTCTGTCCTGACACCGCAGCACCCTCCGCAGGCTCATCGGCGCCCACCAGACCAGCAGACACCAGCAGCGCTGCCGATACAGCACACACCGCCAGCGCCAGACTTCGCGACGACCAGCACACCGCAATCCCGTTCATAGCACCGCCCCGTTTCCACCCGATCGCCACTGTCCGCACTCCACACTCGTCTGCCATTCTTCGCTGGTCCGCAATCAGGGTTGAGCCCCCAAATGCGAAAATCCGGCGTTTCACCCGCAGTCTACCCGCTGCACCTCACACTGGCGAAGCCCACGGAGCCTGGGTAATTCAGGAAAATTCTGAGACCTCCGCCACCGCGGAATCAGCAGTTCCCGCCGTTACCGACAATTCCGGCGATAAACCAGGGGCTTCAGGCAGCACAGGAAAGCCGCGCAACAACTGCCGGTTCCGCAAATCCATCATGCAGCAGGAACTGTTCGACCGAAACAGACGACAGCGAATTCTGTCGGCCAGGCCGCGCCACGTCATCGGCGCCGCTGCAGCCACAGACTCCGCCTCGCCCGCGAATTCATAGTGCCGCGATCGGACGAAATCATGACCTCACCTCTTATTGCCATGCTGCCCGAAGGTCACCGCATGGATCGGCAGCTGGGTATCGTCTTTGACGTTACCCCGCCCAATCCGGACGACCTGACGCAAATCAATAACATTCAGTCCCGCGAACAGCTCCTGCTGAACCAGAACGGCGTATTCTTCCTGTCACAGATTGCGCTGTGGCACTCCCGCGAAATGAATGCCTTTGCGCCAATTCTGGAAATCACTCTGGCGCGAATCATCGATGAAAACTGGGTTGCCCAGGCCCGGGAACTGTGTCTGCAGCGCAAGGCGGTGGTTGAAAGTTACCCGTCCACCTTCTTCCGCATGCTGACCGTGGTTGTGTGCGCGCTGCTGGCCGGAGTTCTCGTCGTGTGGGCCATCGGTACACACTACAACAAACCGCTCACCGGAATCCTGTCAGCCGACATCACCACCGTGCAGGCCCCGGCCGATGCACGGCTGGCCGAAGTCCACGTACGCCCCGGGGATGAAGTCTTCACCGGTCAGCCACTGCTGCAACTGGAAAACACCGAGATTTCACAAAAGATCGCTGGCATCATGCAGCAGCTGCAGAGCACCGAACAGGAGCTGCTGCGCCTGGAAGCTCAGGCCGCCATTGAACTGGAATGGCGACGACGCGACGTGGATGCTGACATCGCCCGACTGCGATTCACTGTGGCTGATCTGCCGCGAGCTGTTGATCCGCGGAATTCCGCCTCGCGCGGTCGCCGCATTACCGCCACACCGGCATCCGCCTCACATCCGGCCCCCATGCCCGCCGCAGCCGTCACACTGCTGCAGGCCCGTCGCAACACCGCCGGACAGATTCTGTTCTTCGACGGTCAGAAACCGACCGCTGCTCTGACGGAACCGCATCACGCCACACCACCAATTACTCCCGGCACGGCACCCGCAGAACCAGCCCCGGCTGCAGCACCACCGCAGACTCCGACTGCACAAACACCGGTCCAGACCGTGGCTGCTGCTGTCGCTGGACCGGCCGCTGACGATCTGAGCCAGGCACCGGAACCCCAGGAAGCCAAACCCGCCACAGAAAATACTCACACACTCACAGCCCTCACCGAAGCGGAAGCCGAAATCACACGCCTGCAGTCGGTGCGGAACGAACTGCCGGCGCGAGTCGATGCGGCAACGGGCGTGACGGCTGCACGAGCACGCCGTGACGGGCTGCTGGCCGAACTGCAGTCCCTGAAAACAACCAGTCCTGACATCAAAGTACAATCCCCGGTCTATGGCATCGTCGGACAGGTCCGCGGTCGACAGGGGGAACAGGTTGCCGCCCGCGACATCATGCTGAAAATTCTGCACACGGACCGTCGCTGCGTACTGGTGCAGCTGCCGACACCACGAGTCCACGAATTGTCGATGGGTGAAGAAGTGGAGCTCAAATTCCCGGGCAACCAGACGTACCGGGGTAAAGTGGTCGAGCTTCCGCTGATGGCCGACGAACAGGCCAACCGCAGTGAAACCACCACCATGGTCCGCATCGACCCCGTCGGCCGCCTGTGGCCGGCCGTCCCCATCGGATGCCAGATCGAAGTCGTCTCAATCCGCTGACGCCCGGACAATCTTCGCCGCTCAGGCAACCCCGCCGCGCCCGTCTGTGGCACCAAAAAACACAAAATCCTCCCCTCGCCCCCAACGGGGGAGAGGGGTCGGGGGTGAGGGGGAAAGCCTCCCTGGAACCTGCCAACACAGACCGCGACGCAAACACAAACGAGACTGCCTCACAACAGCTGTCGTTCCTCTGCGGTCTCTGTGGTTAACTAAACACCACTGACACACGACATTGCGGTACCGATCTCGGGCTGAAAAGCCCCAGCCGCGTGAATGCGAAGTGCAAACGGGGGGACCTTCACCCCTCACCCCCGACCCCTCTCCCCTGCCAGGGGCGAGGGGTGCTATGCGCGATTTCCACTGCTGCTCAAAAACACAGCAACCAGCGGGCGCG
>SXXK01000495.1 GCA_005791255.1 Planctomyces sp. | reverse complement strand
GTTCGACTGAACTGCAGCAATCCGGTCGCTGCGGCCGCTCCGGAAAGAAAATGTCTGCGTGAGAGGAGCATTGCTGAATCCTTTTCGGGGACCTGATTTTTTTCATTGCTGCGAGAAAGTCTGGCATAAGCCGCAGGGACATCCAACTGCACCGCAGTGAGCAACCGAACGTTTTTGAGATTTGAACGTTTTTCTTGTTGAATTTCGGTGGTTAATAATCGGACTGTCCGGTCTTTATCTGGTCGTGGGTTGAGGGGCGGGCGGTTGTCTGGAGTGGCGTGATTCGGCCCGAGGCGGTGTGATAATCGTGTCAAAGCCAGTGTTTTATGGCGTCTGAGTTTGGGGATCTGCTGAAATGCTGTGCGTTGAGCTCAGGGTCGGGCTGGGTTTGATACTGTGATACGTGCAGTTCTCGACTGGCAACAGCGACACGTGCAGGCGGAAAGAATCGTTCATGGTTGTTTCAAATCTGACCGTTTTGGCAAAAAGCCGGGTGGCCTTTTCGCGGCGAAGACTAGAAACAGAGGGGCTCGAACAGTCTGCCAGAAGGCCGGCACAGGGCGTCAACTGCGATTGAAGCTGATCTTAACTGCCGACTCTGTCGGCTTTGCTGCGAGAATGACTATGTCGATAGCTGTGCGTGAGATGACTGTGGGTGATTCCTGGGGTGATGATCACGAGCAGATGGATGAGCTTTCTTCGCGGCGTGCCACGGAGAGTCGTGAGAAGACCGATTCGAAGGTCGATCATCAGGCGATTCGACAGGCTGTGCGGATGATTCTGAAAGCTGTGGGTGAGGATCCTGATCGCGAAGGATTGCTGGAAACACCGCGGCGTGTTGCGAAGATGTACGAGGAGATGTTTGCGGGGCTGCACCTTGATCCGGGCCGTCATCTGTCTGTGACGTTTGAGGAAACGTACGATGAGATCGTGCTGGTGAAGAACATTGAATTCACCAGCATGTGCGAGCATCATCTGCTGCCATTTCGCGGAGTGGCTCACGTGGCCTACATCCGGAATGGCCGTGTGACAGGCCTGAGCAAACTGGCTCGGCTTGTGGAAGAGGTGGCTCGTCGTCCGCAGGTGCAGGAGCGGATGACCAAGACGATTGCGGACCTGCTCGAAGAGCGACTGGGCACCAGTGCCGTGGGGGTGGTTGTGCAGGCAGAGCATTCCTGTATGTCGATGCGGGGTGTGCGGAAGCAGGGCAGCATGACGGTGACCAGTGCCATGCGAGGGACATTCAGCCGCAATGCTGCCAGCCGGGCGGAGTTACTCTCATTGATTCATGGGAATTCGGGCCGTTGAAAACTGTCTTGTGCGACGATACGGAATCCGGGCGGGGGCGTTATGCTGATTGAAAAACAGTACAAGTTTTATGCGGCTCATCGGAACGAAACGCTGCAGGACAAGTGTCGAAATCTGCACGGCCACCGCTATGGAGTTCGCTGTTGCTTTGAGGTGGAGCGAGTCGGAGACATTTCGACTCTGTTCGGTGACTTCGATGCTCAGATCGAACCGTGGTTGAAGCAGAATTATGACCACGGCATGCTGATCAATCGGCATGATCCGTTGTATGAGACATTGCTGGACCACATGACTCGCACCGGTGAGCAGCTGCGTCTGAATGTGTTCGACGGTCCGACCAGCGTTGAGAATTTGTGCCACAAGCTGTTCACGGAGATCACTCAGTTTGGTTTCAGGCTGCAGCGTCTTGAGGTTCAGGAAACTGACACTTCGGTGATTGTGTACACGCGGGAAGACTGGGTTGCTGACAATCGCTGGCAGCAGCGTCGTCGTGCTGCGGCTGAGCAGTTGCAGGCGGCTCACTGATTTCACGTGCGGATTCATCCTGTGCCGGTCTGCCGGCATTTCCCGGGAAACACTACGGCGGGCTGTTTTTTTGAAATAAACGGCGGTTCACCTGACTCAAATTCTGCAGCCTGGTGGCTCGGCTCTTCGCTTTGTGCGTGCCGGCTTTCGCTTCAGAATTTGTGGAGAATGGTGAACTGATGGGGATTTCGTTCAAAGCAGTGTGGCGTGGATTGTTGTGTGCGGGTCTTGTGGTTGGTCTGGCCTGTGGTGCAGACGCTGACGAGACGAAGAAGCAGAAGGGCGCAAGAAAGGCTCCGGCACCGACGCAGCGATTTCTGAACGGCATTGAACTGACGGCCGAACAGAAGGAAAAGGTTGCCGCACTGGATAAGGAGCTGGCAGCGGAATCACAGAAGATCACAAAGATGCGTGCCGAGATTCTGACAGAGACTCAGAAGTCTGCTGAGAAAGATGCTCAAAAGGCAGCAAAATCCGCGGGGAAGACTCCGGCAGAAACTAAAAAATCAGTGGATGAAGCTCTCAAACTGACGGACGAGCAGAAAGAGAAGATGAAGTCCGTTCAGCAGGCGCAACAGGCTTTTGCGGCCAAAGCCATTGAGGGTTTGAAGAAGATTTTGACCCCTGAGCAGGCTGCAAAATTGCCGAGGGCCGGTGGCGCCAAGGGTAAGGGCGGCAAAAAGAAACAGCAGTAAATTGCTGTCTGCACCTGGAACCGCCGGGGTCCAAATGTGCTGATGGCGTCCGGAGTCATTCGAAAGCGGCAGGAAACTGCCGCTTTTTTCGTTTATTCCGGCACTGGGCGTTTTGAAGTTCAGGAGCCTGTGCACCGATCGGTTGGCGACAGGGATTCCACCGGTTGTGCCTGATAGAATCCTGCTGCAGACGGCTGGCCTCTTTCCTGCGACGTTGAAAGCTGAATTGAAATTACCGTGTCAGACTCCACCGACAGCAAATCCCTCGCATCAGGTTGTGACGCCGGTCAGAAGACAGCTCCGCGTTATATCGTGGGGATTGATCTGGGCACCACAAACTGTGCGTTGTGCTGGACAGACACCGAAGTGGCAAACGGTGAGATTCAGACATTTTCCATTGCGCAGATTGTCAGTGAGGGTCAGACTGAGCGGCTGGAAACGCTGCCATCATTTCACCTGGAGTGTGGTGGATTGCGGCAGCAGTCTGGTTCCTGCCGACTGCCCTGGCAATCATCCGGCGAGTTATGGACGACCGGAGTATTTGCTCGTGATCAGGGCCGATTGGCTCCGGGACGCGTGATTGAGTCAGCCAAGTCCTGGCTTTGTCATCCAGGAGTGGACCGTCGG
>SXXK01000494.1 GCA_005791255.1 Planctomyces sp. | reverse complement strand
CTAATGACCATCGGCGGACTGCTGATGCTGATCCTGTGCCCCTTCCTGCTGACCGGCCAACCAGCCGGTATTATTGCCGCGCTGGGCATTCCCATCGCTCTGCTTGGACGACTCGTGGCCCGGTTCGCCGATCCCGGACTGCTCATCGACAGCACCGGCCCCGCAGACTCCTACGTGCTGCGTGGCTTCAAACCCCCGTTCTTTCAGTCACTCAAAGAATTGGCTGCTCGGAATTCACCGTGACCATACCTTCCTGCCAGCTGGATCATCTGGTAATCACGGCCCCGGCACTCGCCGATGGAATTGATTACGTCGAACAGCGACTCGGCTGTCGCATGCAGCCCGGCGGCAAACACCCGCGACTCGGCACCCACAACGCACTGCTCAGAATTGGCGAAGACTGCTATCTGGAAGTCATCGCCATCGATCCGGACGCCGCTCCTGTCACCCGCCCGCGCTGGTTTCAACTCGACCAGCTGCAGCCGGGATCACCCCCGCGACTGACCACCTGGGTCCTGCGAACCAGCGACATTGTCACCACTCGGCAGACAGCCATCGCCTCCGGTCTCGACCCCGGACTCATCGAAAACATGCAGCGCGGCGACCTCAGCTGGCAAATCACCATCCCCGCCGACGGTCGCCTGCTGCTGCACGGCTGCATGCCCTCACTCATCCAGTGGCATACCCCACAACTGCCCCCCGCCCGACTGCCGCACTCCGGACTGCAGCTCTCACAGCTCGAACTGCAGCATCCCGCCCCCCAACACCTGCAGAACTGGCTCAACAGCATCGGCCACCCCCAATTCGTCACCACCACCGAGCATCCGCAGCCGGCACTCACCGCCCACTTCCAAACCCCCACCGGCACCATCACCCTGTAACCCCCCCGCTGCTCCCCCCCGCCAACAGCACTCAGTCCCAAAAGTCCCCCCATTCTTGTCCCCATTCTCCTGCTGGTCGTACTCGCACGCCTGCTCCTGCTCCTTCTCGAACTCCTACCCGAACAGCGTTCACAATCTGTGGCACCCCTCGCCCCCAACGGGGGAACGGTGTCGGGGGTGAGGGGGCAATCCTCCCCCAAAACCCAAGCAGCCAACCACCCTCCATCTCACTTCGCGGCTTCGCGTGACACAATTCCCCCACTGCGTTTCATCCGTGCCAATCCGTGTTCATCCGTGGCCGTGTTCATCCGTGGCCAAAAAACAATCCGTGGCACCCCGCACCACCAACCACCCGCCTGCCCGGGATCACTCCGTGTCCTCCGTCGTCACTCCCCCCAAATGCCGATCCAAAAATCGATACGTCCCCACCCCATGAATCTGATGCGGACCATCGAAAAATTCCAGCTCCGCCCGAGCCGATAAGCCCAGCCGATCATAATGACGCCGCACACGCCCAAACTCCCCAGACACCAGCTCCGTCGGCTGGCCACCGTCCCGATGACCAGCCTCCACCATGAACGGTCGAGGTGAAATCAGCTGCGCCAGCTCCGCATAACTCGCCACATGCGCCAGATTCCACTCAGGAATCTCATACTCACCCGTAAACACATAACTGTACCGCTCGTCATTCGACGCAATCGTTCGCGGCCAGTCCGTAAAATCACCCGAACAAATCGACAAACTGTAGTCCTCCAGCAACGCAGGCACCCGCATCGCAGTCTTCCCGCCATACGACAGCCCGTAAAAACCAATCCGATCGGCATCCACACCCGGCACTGTCTTCAGCCACCGCAGCAACTGCTGATGCTGCGACACAATCAAACTAAACAACGAACGCCCCAGCGGATTGCTCATCCGCTGCAATACCCGCGGCAACAGTAAAATTCCACCCGCCACTACGTCCTCAAACACCTCCAGCCACACCTCGTAACCCACAGACTCCGCCGTCTCCAGTATCCGCCGCGATCGCGGCCTCGGATCCACAGGAACATGCGGCAGGCGACCAATCAATTCATCACGCACCACAACCCGCAAACGACTCTGACGCCCCGGCCAGCCAGACTCCTCACCCGGTCGCACCAGCCACTCCCCATCTCGTACCCGCTGACTGCCACGAATTAATCGCTGCACATGCTCCTGCATCTCATCCAGCTGCCGCCGCTCACGATCCAGCACAAATTCCCCCAAACGCTCACCAGCACCCGCCACTTCACTTACCCCCGCACCCGACTCCGTCCCCGCACTCGCCTCAGCACCAGGCCACAGACCGCCCAAAAACAACTGCACTGCCTCAGAAGTGCCCGGTAACCCCGCACCTGCCAAAACCGTCTCAACCAGCTGCAGACCCGACTCCGCACCATACACCCTGTAAAACTTCCGAGCTCGCTCAGTCTCAGCCCGTACCGAAGCCAAACGACACACCTCCACTCGCCCCGGAGCTGCCACCGAAACCCGCCCTGGTAACGCCTCAACCACCCCACCAAACTCCGGCACGCGACACGCTTCCAGCACCAAACGTCGCGGAGCCACCATACCGGCCTGCTCCGCATCACCAAATTCAGTCAGCAAACGCCACACATTGCGATCAAGCGGCTCCTGCCACAACCCCTCACGCTGCTGAAAATATCCGGCCACCCAGCATGAGCAGATCCGTTCATCCACCGCCGCAGCCGCCAAGGCAATCCGACCACCCTCGCCCACTCCCCCCACACCAATCGGCAATTCACCCGATACACCGTCACCCAGCTCAGAACGCAGCCACGGCACCAGCAGGTCCACCGCCGCCAGCACCTTCTGCACCTCATACCCCGCCACATGACGGCCCACCACAAATGACTGCCGATACAAATACTCCCGATGCGACTGATTCGTCAGCACCACATCCGGATTTCCGGAAAAACGCTGATCACGGCTGATCAGAGCAGGTATCACCACCACACAGCCCGCCGCCACCAGACGACTCACCACACCCCGCGACACCTCCGCACCCGCACTGACACCGCACAGCATCTCCGGAGTCCACGCTGCGTCAGGCAGCAGCACGACCGCACCCCGAATCCGCGCTGGCACCAACAGCAATCCCTCAGCCGTCACTCCCGACAGCACAGGCCAACGCACCCGCCGCAAACCGCCACCCGACGGACCTTCAAACCCCCAGGTCCCCGCTGCACCCACTGCACTCGCCAGACCCGCAACAGACGTAACCTGCGTCACGCGCGGATCCACCACACCCAGCAGTCGCCGCAGCTCGCCACGCCGCTCCTCCGCACGCAACCGCAGCGTGTCCGCACTCAACAAAAACGGCGACCACAACTGATCACGCACACGCGGAGCATCAGCCAGCTCACGCAGACAGAATCGCCTTAACCCCGACACCATCACCCGATCCAGCGGCTCCCCGGACTCCAGACGCACCGTCCCCGCCAAAGTCTCCGGCCAGCGTTCGTCACCCGCCGCCGCCCGCGCTCCACAATCAGGCACCGCCGACAGCACCCACCACACAAACATCAGCAGTCGCCAGCTCAGCCCGCCGTCCACACCGCTGTCCTCCCAACCCGCCCCACAAAAATCCTCACGTCAGTCCCGAAACTGCAGCGCATACACATCCGCTTCCTGCAGCTCCAGATGCAGTCGCACAGGCTGACCCACCCACTGCGTCAGATCTCCACCCGGCCACTCCATCTGCCCTTCAATCTCATCCCCCACCAGCGATTTACAGTCAGCCAGACCAAAACCCGGTAACGGCTCCCCCGCTGCATTCCGCAGCTCACCACGCACTGAACCACCGGCACTCGTCGCATAATTCAAAAACAATCGCTTCCCCGCAAACACCAGCGGCCACGTCGTCATCTCACCCCCATCCGCACCAGCATGCAGCGACGCAAAACCATCCAGCCGCAGCACAAATCGACGAAATGGTGTCACATACACAGACATCTCCGCCACACCCGTCTGCTGCACATTCAAAGCCGCATAATTCGAACGATTGCCCCACCGCGCCGGATCCAGACCCGGACGAATCCACGCCTCCCGAAATGTCCGGTCATAATGACTGCTCCCGCGAGCCGTCATGAACAGAATGTCCGTACTCTCACCACGACCCGGATGGAAACGCGTTGGAGTCGCCACGTACAAATGCGGAGCCCTGAAATAGGGCTGAGTCAGCGACGTGTAGATGTGCTCGCCCGGAAAATTCGGACGCAGCGGTACAGGCTCACTCCAATTCACAAAATCCGACGACGTGGTGCGACAGACCGACCTCAGCTGACCCTCCAGAAAATGCCGGAAATAACACACATACTGCCCCTCACTCTCAGACCAGAACGCCACATTCTGCGAATCAAACGCATACTCCTTCGTATACGTAATCACCGGTTCCGAACGCAGCTTGCGCCAGCGAATCCCGTCACCCGAAACAAACGCAGCCAGACCGGACTTCACCGTACCACCCAGTGCCTTAAACCGCTCCTCAGTAACCACGCCCGGACGCTCATCCAGAAACGGCGAAAAATTGTGACAAAACGGAGCCTCCTTCAGAATCACGTTGTTCTCGCGACTGCCATCAACCTCCACCAGCCCCAGCCGCGGCTTTGTCCAGTGCACCCCGTCCCGACTCTCACAATACCGCGTCACCTCCGGCTCATCACCATCAAACTTCGCTCCCCGGCCGTCTCGCGTATACAAACGGAACAGATCGCCGTCCCGAATCACTGTGCCATACTCCATCGCATCCGCAGGCTCAGTCGTCGGCTCAGCCAATACAGGCTGCTGCAGTCGCAATTCCAGATCCCGCATCCGCTCAATCAGAAAACGATCCACAAACAACTCACGCCGACTGCCAATCTCACGCTGTACAACCGCGCCCGCCGGACCCGCTGCCGCCTCTGTCCCCGCACCATAAAACCACGACCGGTCAATCACCGCCACTCGCAGATCAATCACATCCTGCATCCGCCAGTCCGCCAAATACTCGCACGTCCAGTAATTCACAATCGCTTTGCCGCTGCGAGTAAACCGGCAGCCGGGATTGGAAAATGCCCGCGCCTGATCGGTTTCAATATCCCGTACGTTCTGCCATGAACGACCACCATCCCGCGACACCGCTGCCGTCAGCGGACTGCGACGCCCAAAATGCGAACGAAACTTCGGATCAAACGAATTGTTCCAGATCATCAGCAAATCATCCGTGCCCGGGATGCGAGTCAGTTCCGGACACGACTCCGGCGAAATCAAATCTGTTGGCCTCGCAGTACTCCAGCTCACACCGTCATCCACAGACTCCGACATGTACAGCCGCCCCAGCTGATTCCGCAGCACCATCAGCACTCGACCATCCGCCGTCTGCTCCACATGCGGCTCCATCGCACCCCGCAGCGGCAGCTGCACCCGCGATTCCGAAACACTCCACGTCAAACCGTCATCATCACTCCACAGCACCGTGGCTGCATACGGACCAGTCTCCGCACGCTGCCCAGGCACAGGCGGATTTGCCGGCAGCAGCAGCCGACCCGATGCCAGTCGCTTCACCGTCGCGTTGCACAGCGAAAAATCACCCCGCGGCACAAACTCAGAATACGGCACAAACGTCGCCCCGTCGTCCCGCGATTTCCACACATGATTGGTCAGCTCACCCGCACGATGCTGCCGCATAAACAGCAACAAAACGCCACCATCCCTCGCCGCAATCAAATTCGGCGAATACACATTCATATCGCCGTCCGCTGTCTCTGTCACCACTCGATGCTGACCCCACGTCAGACCGCCATCTGCAGACTCCTGTGCCACCAGCCGAGTCTTCGCAAAGTCGCTGCCGTCGCCGGAAAACTCCATCGATACCAGAAACAACCGCCCATCAGACAGCTCAATCACATCACCTTCGCTCCGCCGAGTATACTCAGGAGTCGTCCGCGATGCCGTCACAATCTGCAGACCAGCATCACCCCCAAAACCCACCCGACACACCACACTCACACAACACCAAACAACAACCGCCACATACCCACGCCACCAACCCATCACAACACCTCCCAATCACACCTCCAACTGAAAACGAATCCCCCCCTCGCCCCCAACGGGGGAGAGGGGTCGGGGGTGAGGGGGCAACACACCCGAAAAAATCCACACACCCCACCACCCTACATTTCCCTTCGCGGCTTCGCGTGACGCAATCGCCCCACTGCGTTTCATCCGTACCAATCTGTGTTCATCCGTGGCAAAAAACATCCGTGGCACCCCGCAACCACAATCCGGAAACGAAGAGACAATCCTCCATCAAAACCAACACAAACCCGGCACCCTGCAGTCCCCTTGCCCGCTGCGCTCCGTCGCGTTTGGGGTGATCGCTCGCTCCCTCGTCCCTCGGTCGCTCCGCGTCACCCCCACGCGACTCCGCTCCGCTCGCCTGCCTGCCGTTACTGCTGAACTCTCAGGGGGCGGAAACCCAGGCTGTTGCCAGCACGACCCGGGGCGCCCCTGCTCCGATACGCGGCCCGCACGCTCCGCGCGTCGCTGTACCAACCGCCGCCACGGAGCACACGATCCGAACCCGCGTCGCCGCCACTCGGGTCAACCACCTCCCGTGCCTTGTAATCCCTACTCGAATCCTGGCACCATTCCCAAACATTTCCATGCATATCATACAGCCCCCATCCATTCGGCCGCTTGCTGCCAATCGGATGCGTTTGACCACTGCTGTTCCGCCTATACCATGCATATTCGCCCAACTGACGTTCGTCGCTGCCAAAACAATACTCACTCTGACTGCCCGCTCGGCAGGCATACTCCCACTCAGCCTCGGTCGGCAAACGGAACCCAGCCCACTTACAGTACGCCACCGCGTCGTACCAGCTGACACCCACCACCGGCTGTTTCGGCTGATTGAATTTTCGGTTCCCCCAATACCCCGGCGGCTTCACAGACCCGGACTGAGCCTCCAGAAACCTGCGGTAGTCGTCGTTTGTCACCTGGTAACGACTGAGCCAATAGCCTTTGCTCAGCACGACCTGATGCACCGGCTTTTCATCACCATCACCATGGTCGGATCCCATCCGAAATTCCCCGGGCGGGATCCATACCAGCGTCAGCCCCGTTCGCTCATCCACCCGCACCTCACCCGGCTGAGGCTGCCCGGCACCTGACACCCAACCGGTCGCCGTCGTCTGCCGAAATCTGGCCAGAATCTCCACCGCCAGTTCCCGCAGCCCGCGATCCGCCATGCCGTCCGCCAGCATCCCTTCACATAACCCCTGCAGCTCCGGCAACTCCTGATGCCTGTCGCGTACCAGTCGCAGCACCGCACGACGACGCCCGGGCGATGTCCCACGATCACCCAGCACCTTCAGCAACACCTGACCGGGAAACGAAATGGATTCCGTCAGACACCGCTGCACCAGATCCTCGCGATCTTCCGCAACACCCGCTGCCAGCAGCTCTCGAAAGAATTGCTCACAAAACGGTACCGATTTTCGCAGCGATAACAGTGCTGCCTCCTGCCACCAGCTGTTGCTGATTCGTGTCGCCAGCTCCTTTGCGTACCCCTGCTGCACCGCATAACTGGCTGCCAGATACTCCTGAAAACTCAAATGCAAAAAGCCACACCTGTTCGTCCCTTCACCGCCCATCGCCAAAATCCCGGATTCCTCCCGCATCTTCACCAGAAAATCCTTTCCACTGCGACCCAGACCCGCGGATTCGGCCAGCTTCCTCAACTCCTGCTCCGCTTCCTTCTCCAGCTCTTCCAGCGGTGCTGTACTTCGCTTGTCTTCCTGATGCATCCACCATGCCAGCCGCGACAACACCGCCTGCGCCGCGTCACTGTTGAAAGGAACAAACTGCTGCACCGAGTGTTCGTACTTCGCTCGTCTCCACAGGTCCAGCAGCACCCGCACACAGTGCTGATACAGCTCCGCCCGACCCGTCGGCAAATTGTGCTCCTCATGATACACCACGCACAAAATCGTCAGCAGCAGCGGATTGGTCACCATCTCACGCATACTGGGAGCCTGAAACGGAGTCGTCTCCAGCACTTTTGTCAGCGTCAGCGTGTCCGCTGCCGCCTTCTGCTGCGCCACCTGACCCGGTCCGTCCACACGACGATGCGCCGCCGCAAACCACCGCTCAATAAAAATCCGCACCTGCTCATCCGACAACCCGTGAACATGAAACTCCAGAAAATCAGCGCCCAGCAACACCCCGCCTGACTCATAACCCTGAAATCGACTGGTCACCACAAACCAGTCCCGCGGTCGCTGCAACACCGCCTCACGAATCCACCCGGAAACCGTCTCCCGCAATGTCAGCTCCACAACCTCATCCAGACAATCCAGAATCCACAACACCCCGCGCTGCGAATCATTCCAGAAATCGTCGCTGGGATCCTGCTGCCCGGCAGGAGCTCCGTCACTCAATGTTTCCCGCCTCAGAAAACCCTTCAGTGACTGCAACGAACTGAGCCTCGCCTGAAGATGCTCCACAGTCAGATGTCGCAGTCGCAGCAGCACCGGACGCACACCCGCCGGCAAACCCAGGTCCTCCGGACGGGCCGCACCACTGGCCAGCCGCCAGGCCAATTGCCGCGCCCACGTCGTCTTGCCCGCACCTGGCTCACCCAGCACCACCACGCCACGCTTCTTCTGCTGCTGACACTGCTGAAACATCCACGGCCGTGCCTTGCCTGCACCGTCCTCCTCGCCAACCACTTCTGGCTCGCACGGCTCACCCCCCTGCAGATCCTGCCGCGTCTCGCCCGGCGGCAACCGCCCCGGCTTGTCCTGCTCACGCTGCCGCGTAAACCGCACCAGACGCAACGGCACATACGCCTCATCAATCGGCAGGTCCACCTGAAATGACCGCCCCATCCCCAGCAACTTGATACCGCACGTCTCCTCAGTCAGACGCCACAGATAATGCCGAACAGCTGCTGACTCCGATACCACGACCTCACCGACAACTGCCGGTTCAGGACGGAAACGATACACTTTCGACGGCCGATCGATACTCCAACCCCCGCCCGCATCACGCGGATCAAAATTCAGCGTCCGCTCCCGAAATCCTTCCTGATCGACCCGCAACAACCGCACCGAATTCAACCAGCCCGCACCGGCCCACGACGCACCCCCGCTCAGATGATAAGCACTCATCCTCAAATGATCCGGCTGACGAAACGCACTGTGAGTATGCCCGGTCAGGATCAGATTGCTGCGAGTCACCAGCAGCTCTTCCGTGCTGGCCCGCTGTCCCGCACCATCCGTTCGCGGATACGGATTCAATTCCGCCTCCTGCCACCACCAAAACGGATGGTGAAAGACGGTAATCACCGGCGCGTCCCCCCGCTCCTGCCGCGCCACCGTCGGCAATCCGTCAATCAGCAGATCCACCTGCGGCTGCCCTGCCCACAACTGCCCCCTGTCAGCATCACCGCGACAGAACCAGGCTGTGTTCAGACCCCTGAATTTCAGCCCCTGCAGTTCGGCAGAACCCACCAGCCACGAATCCTGTCCATCAAACTTCCACGCCCGATACTTCGCCGTGTTCTGACAAAAATTCGTATAGGCCTGGAACATCGCCGTGTAGGTCGGCAGCAGCGGCGGTTTCAGACACTCATCCGCCTCGACTGCACCCTGCGGTATGGAAATACCACGAGCCTCACGGCGGTCAATGTCATGATTTCCTGGACAGACCACAACATTGTCCGGTGTCACACCAATCGCAGTCAGCAACTGACTCAGCCACTGCTGTGCCTGCTGGTAATCCGCTTCAATCCCCTTCCAGCCAATGTCCCCGCTGATCACCACCAGCGTCGGCTTCCAGTCTGCCTCCTCGTCCCCCAGTGTCTGCAGTGTGGACAACAGCGATCCAAGACACCGACGACGCCTCGCCAGCCCATCCGCCTCCGCGTCCCAGCCGAAATGCAGATCCGTCAAATGCAATATCACCACGGGCTTCATAGCAGCTCTTGCCTCAACGTTCGTCAACCACCATTCAGCAATACCCCCCCCCCACGCCCCTCAGCATACCCGGCCCCACCCCACCCACACCCCCAAATCCTCACTGATTTTTTGTATATTTCCGAGGTGTTTCGTGGCTCCAAAACTCACCCACCCTCTGTGTCCTCTGTGCCCTCTGTGGTTAAAAAAACACCCCCGTCCCCTTCACCCCCCCCGAACCCTCGCCGCAATCGCCCCCAGATCCACCAGCTCCGCTCGACCACCACTCCCACCCACCAGCTCGCAAATCAAATCAATGGCCCGAAACTCCGGATCCACCACATACAAACACGATGGATGCGCCAAAAAATCAAACACCCCACCAGTCTCAATCGTCCACTCCACACACTCACGCACAGATCGCAAAAACCACTCCAGCTTCCAGCGACCACCACGAAAGGCCCCAATATCACTGATCGGACTCATCGGTATCTCCACCAGACCGTCGTCATACACAAACGGCTGAGCCTGCTTCTGAGCCTCCACGATCCCTTGCAATACCGCTCCACTCGGCTCCTCCATCGGCTGAGTATTCGGATGCGACGGATACAGACTGCTCACCCACCCAAAACCCAGCTCCTGCAGCATCGACCGAATCCCCGGATGCTCACGCAGCCCGCCATGAAAACCACCCGGTGTCCTGAAACCAGCCGCCTCAATTCCCAGACGCGACTTCATCGCCTCACCCGCCAGCCGGATGTTCTCCCGAATCGCCTCCTGCACCGACATACCCCGCAACAGCCACGGCGATCGCTGAAACCGAAACTGCAAATCCTCCACACGACCCGCCAGAACATTCACATGATCATACGTGTGATTGCCAATCGGATGACCAGCCACCGAAATCTCCCTCAGCCAGCTCACATCCGCCTGCTCCAGCACGCGACCCACCACAAAAAAATGCAGCAGACCTCCAGCCGCTTTCACACGCCGAGCAGCCTCCACGGAATACCGCTTCGTCTCCTCATTCAAATTGCCCTTCTCGTAGTCCCAATGAGTCGTCTCCCACTGCGGAAAATTGCGACTCATCTCCAGATCCAGCGTGATCGCAATCTGCGCCTTCCCACGGTACGTCCCCAGCCCCGTCCCAGCCCCCGCTCCGGATGCCGCAGCAGCACCCAACAGCCCCGCAGCACGGCCCAGCAACCCACGCCGGCTCATCAAATGCACCATCTCAGCGACTCCCCTCTGATCCTGACTTCAGCTGCACCCACGACACCTGAGTCACCAGCTGGTTGAGCGCCGCATACGAAATCGCAGCATTCACCGCAAAACGCGGCGATGTGTTCGCCGGAAACGTCGCCAGCGACGCATCCGCCACCAGAAACACATTAAAGTCCTGCGACAAATTCTCATAACCCGCCGTCGTCCGACAATAACACATGTCCGTCGCATAACCCGTCAGCAGCACATGCCGCACTCCATGCTGCTTCAGAAAATCCCGCAGCGGCGGATAACCCTCACTGTCATAAATCACCACATCCTCCGGATCCACCGTTACCGAATCACTCACCGGTATCGGCAGCTGCCAGAACCCCTCCCCGTTGAAACGAGCCCCGGCGTCCAGCCCCGGAAACTGCCGGAAATAATCCGCCACCGGCTGCCGATCACCCAGCTGCAGCCGCGACGGCAATCCCTCACCCACATACGAATACTCCCGCAAAACACGCCGCAGCTCACGCTCACCAGACTCCCGCTCCGCCGCCGTCGGACGCTTCACGAACGAACGATACACCTTCGTCCGTATCGCGTCCGCATTGCCCGGCAGACTGTACATCACAAACGCCGCCTTGCCCCGCAGACGCTTCAGAAACGGATCAATCACCTGCTTCGTATGTCGAGCCGCCAAAGCGTTTTTCTCCGGAGTACAAAAGTCAGCCACACCATTCGGCTGCGGTGACTTCCACCCCCAGCTGTCGTCAATCGCCCACGGGTGCACCATAATCACCGCCGTCTCAGCCAGCCGCAGCTCATTCGGCACCTCAATAATTCCCCGCGCGTTGTACGAAAATCGCCACGCACGCACCGACAGATCCGCCCCCGCGTCCTGCACAATCGCCGGAGCCTCATAATGAGCCTGCTCAATGATCGGCTCGAAAAATTCAGGATAGTCCGCCAGCAGCGGTCGCGGCTGCTCAATCCGCACCAGACGATTCTCGTACTCCCGCACACCCGAAACCGCCCCCGGTGTCTCCTGAGCCCTCACGGCGGCACCTGCCAGACTCACACACAGCAGCACTCCGCTCAGTACACTCAGTCCTGTCTTCACCTCGCCACTCCCCGCTAAGGCACGCTCATCAGGTACGCAAACAAATCCCGCAGCTGCTGTGGCTTCAATTGCCGGTACAGCTCCTCAGGCATCAGTGACACGCCCGATTCCGATAACTCCTCGATCTCCGCCGTCGCAATCTCCTGCCGCTCACCCTTCGAGTCCGCCAGAACCAGCAATGACTCCGATCGCGAAATCGGCAGGCCCGTCAGCACCCGGCCACTCTTCGTCTGCACCACCACACTCACATACTCACGCCGAATCACACTGCCGGGATCCACCAGACTGATCAGCAGAAAATCCCGATCCTGACGATTGGCTGTCGTCAGATCCGGACCCACCCTGCCACCCTCGCCAAACAACTGATGGCAGGCCGCACAATGCCTGCGAAATAATTCACGTCCCGCAGCCGCATCACCCGTGCCCGCTCGCAGGTCGTTGTTCAGCCGCCGCACCTCCGCCAGACGGTCCTCGCGAGTCACCCCGTGCAGTCGCCCCCAGTGCTTCGCCACCAGCTCATCCAGTTCCGCATCGCCGAACAATGCCACCCGCCGAATTTGCTCGAGCGATGTCCACGCTGCAGGTATATGGCCACTGTCCACCGCCCGCAGCCAGCTCCGCGCCCACATCGGACGCGACAGCAGCACGTCCCGCAGCGAACTGCTCAGGCCACTCTCCGGAAACTGCCGATGCAGCTCAATCAGCTCATCAGCCACACCTTCATCCGCGCCCGAATTTGCCAGCACCCTCAGAGCAGCAGCACGCACAGCTTCCCCGGCCCCGCTTTTCAACACTGTCAGCGACGGACCCGCCAGACGCTCATCACGCAGCAGCAACAGAACCTCCAGCAGTCGCACACGCTGCTCCGCCGGAATATCCCCGCTGAACGCCATCCGCTCCGCCCACTCCCGCGGCTCTGATAACCCCAGCAAAATCCCCGCTCGCAGTAACGTCACATCTGCAGGCTCCGCTTTCCAGTCCGCCAGCAGCAGCTCTGCAATCGCATGACCACGCAACTGCTCAGCCGTCAGCGAACTTGCCCCTGCCAGCTCCCCGCTCCGCTCCTGCCAGCCCGCCACACCTGCTGACCACAAACCCCGCCGCTGCTCAGCGCCAGGCGCCGATCGCAGCAGCGCCACGACCGAATCCAGACCCGACTCCGTGCCCTCCGCCGCATAGCGCCGAATCAAACGCGGCAGCAGCACCTCCCGCCCCAGCCGACTGTTCCATAACGTCGGTCGCACAAAACGACGCAGCACCTCCGCACGGCCCGATACACTGTGATGCTCCACCGCCCACCACCACATCAGCGGCAAACAGGGATCATCCCCGTGGTCGTCCCGATTAATGTTCGCATTGATCATCGGCACCGCCACGGCCGCCGGCAGACGCTTCGCTGTTGCCGCCAGTTGCTGCAACACCTCAACGTCCGGTTCCTGCTCGGCCAGTTCATCCAGGCGATGCGCCAGTGACTCGGACACCTCCCCGACATCACCCAGCAACCGCACCGCCCAGCCCCGCACCGACGCATGCGAGCTGCTCAGCAGCTCCGTCGCCGTCACTTCATCAAAGCCACCCAGTACCTGCAGCGACCACAGAGATTCCAGGGCCAGGGACTCCTCAGCCGCTGTCAGCGACGCCTGACGAAACCGCTCCCTCAGCTCACGCAGATCTGCCGACAATCCGCTGACAGCCAGCCTCCGCGCCAGCTCCCGACGCGCCCGACGCACATACCACTGCCGCTCATCACAATGCAGCTGCCATAACTGCTCACACGTCAGCGCCACAAAGTTCGGTACGTCCGACCGCACACCCGCGCCATACACCAACCGATAAATTCTGCCGTTGCTGCGATCCCAGTCCGCATCAGGATCCGGATGCGCCGTCCGCGCATCATGCCAGTCCGATATGTACACACTGCCGTCCGGACCCGTTGTCACGTCCGTCGGAGCAAACCAGGGATCTCCCGATGTCAGCAACTCTCCCCCATGCTCCGTCGAAACCGTCGATCCCCGGTTCCGAATCGTATGCCAGTACACACCATGACCCAGCAGATCACCCGCCACATACCTGCCACGCATTGACAGCGGAAACTGAGCCTCCTGGTACACAATTCCGCCCACCGTCACGTGACCACCACGAAAATTCTGATGCGCAGCATGCTCGAAATACCCATAAGCATGCGGATTATGCAGCGCTCCGTGCTTGCCAAACGACTTCACGTAATACCCACCCTGCAGCCCATGCACCAGCACATACCCGCCGTAATTCGTGCTGTAAAACAATCGCCCCTGACGGTCAAAATCCAGCCCCCACGAATTGCCCCCGCCCTCGCAAAACAACTCAAACGATTTCGTCACCGGATGATACCGCCACACACCCTGCTGAAACTCAATGCCCCGGATACTGGCCGTCACCGTGCTGCCCTGACACCCATAAAGCCAGCCGTCCGGACCCCACGTCAGCGAATTCGCCACACTGTGAGCATCCTCCATGCCAAATCCCGTCAGCAGCACCTCCGGATCACCGTCCGGCACATCATCACGATCCCGATCCGCATAAAACAGCAGGTACGGAACCTGCAGCACATACACTCCGCCATGACCAAATGCCAGGCCCGTCGCCAGATTCAGTCCGTCCACGAAATCACGACCGGCATCCATTCGCCCGTCGCCGTCCGTATCCTCCAGGATCGTGATCCGATCGGCTCCCCGCGGACCTCGCGGCGGAGCCTCCGGGATGCGGTCATACTTCGTACGCGAATAACGATCCACCTGCACCCGCTGCAGACCCTCAGGATTCGGATACTGCAGATACTGGATCACCCACAACCGACCACGGTCGTCAAACTCCATCGCCACAGGCTGCCGCACCAGCGGCTCCGCAGCCACCAGCTCCACCCGAAATCCGTCCGCAGCCCGCAGCTTCTGCAAAGACTGCTCAGGCGACAATCCCTGAGCAGCCGCGCGAGCTCCCGGCAGAAACAGCAACAGCAGCACACCCAGCAGACCACGCCGCACACACGCAGCAACCCCAATCCAGCAACTGCCGCACCGCAGATCCTGACACACTGCCGCCCCTCCCAGCTCAGCTTCAGCCCAACAGCTCCGGCAGCGGCGGCCGCTGATCCATCACATACTGCGGACGACCAGCGAAGTCCCGCAGGGTCGTCTCAAGCCCAATTCCCAGATGCCGGTACAAAGTCGCCAGCACCTCTCCAAAATGCACCGGACGCTCAGCAATCTCAGCACCCAGACGATCCGTCGCGCCAATCACCTGACCCGTGCGGAATCCACCACCCGCCAGCAATCCGCCACCCACCTGCGGCCAGTGATCCCGACCCGCGTCCTTGTTGATCTGCGGAGTCCTGCCGAACTCGCCCCACGCCACCACCGCCACATCCTTGTCCAGTCCCCGCTCATGCAGATCTGAAATCAATGCACTCAAACCCTGATCAAACTGGGGCAGATGAGTATTCTTCATGCCGTTGAAGTTGTCCGAGTGAAAGTCCCAGCGGCCAAAGTTCAAAGTCACAACCCGACAGCCAGCCTCCACCAAACGACGGGCCACCAGGAAATGCTGCAGGTTACGCGGAGCACCATCGCCGAAATTCCGCGAATCTCCCTCGCCATAACGGTCACGCACGTGCTGCGGCTCACGCGAAATATCCAAAGCCTCCACCAGACGACTGGAGGTCAGAATGTCAAAGGCCTGCTGAGTAAACGAGTCCATCGCTTCCAGCATCCCGCCATTGTCCCGCGCCTGACGCAGACGATCCACTGACCGCTGCAGCATCCGACGATCGTCCAGACGAGCCGCATCAATGCCGTTCAGCACCATGTCCTTTTGCGCAGGACCCGATGGACGAAATGCCGAATTCGAAATGCCCAGAAATCCCGGATGACCCGGTGAACCATACGGCGGATGACCAGTGTCCGGTGACAAACCCACAAACGGCGGCACAGCAGCGTTCCGCGGACCCAGCAACTGCGAAATCGTCGAACCAAAAGACGGCCAGCCACCCGGAGGCTGCTGACGCTTGGAACGCCCCGTGTAACAGATAAATGAATCATGATCACCGTCCGGCGATCCATACACCGAACGCAGCGGCACACACAAATCCATGATCCCCGCCAGTCGCGGCATGTGCTCGCAAATCTCAATCCCCGGCACGTTCGTCGCTATCGGCTGAAATTCGCCCCGAATCTCCGCAGGAGCCTGCATCTTCAGGTCATACATGTCCTGATGACCCGGAGCACCGCACATGTAGATCATGATCACCGCTTTGCGGGAATCACCCGCCCCAGCCTGCTGCTCCGCTCGCAGCAGCTGCGGCAGACTTAAACCACCCACCGACAATGTGCCCAGTCGCAGCACGTCCCGCCGCGAAACGCCATTGCACAACGTACGTACCGGACCGTTAAATGTCAGCATGCAGGAACACTCCGGTGGCAAAACAGGGCAGAGGCAGAGGCAGGATGGGGCAGGGCAGGAGCCCAAACACGAAGATTCAAACAACGCCGAAACTCAGGCTGAAAACAACCCGAACTTCGCACCGCAAGGGCTGCGACAATAACAAGTCTATCGGCTGAATACCCCGTTGGAAACAGGCAAGTGACTTTTCCGCGCGGATCCGGCCCCCGAAATCAGAATTCCTGCCGGAAATCAATGAAAATTCAACAGGCAATCGACGACCGCCGTTTCGAAAATTCCCGCCACACCACGTCACACCACCCGCCGAATCCCGCCCGGATACATCGCCACCAGCATCGCCGCAACATAGATCCCCAGCGGTATCAGCATCTCACGCCACACTCCACCCGCTGCGGCTGCCGGCATCAGACAACTCAGCATCACCACCGCATCC
Source organism: Planctomyces sp. (assembly GCA_005791255.1). Lineage (GTDB taxonomy): Bacteria > Planctomycetota > Planctomycetia > Planctomycetales > Planctomycetaceae > SXXK01. The sequence continues at coordinate 2,370 of SXXK01000494.1, read as the reverse complement.
ACCAGCACCCGCACAAAAATCCCCACAAAAAACACCCGCCGCTGCAGCCGCCGCACAGCACCGCCACACGCATTCCCCGCAATCACCCGCAAACCCACGCGATAACGCCACCCAAACACCACAATCGGAAACACAACCGCAGAAAACTCAACCACACCTCGCCGCCCCGGAAACAACTCCTGCAGCACACCAGGCAGACTCCACACCAGCAGCGGCAACACTCCGTCCCAGTGCAGCACCAGCAGCAGCCATCGCAGCATACGCAGCCAGATCACAACACTCACACCGTCACCGTATCGTCCCGCTGCCGCGGACTAAAACTCAGCTCCACACCGTGCAGCCGCAGCAGCACACCACCCGACCCGGCTCCCACCTCCACAGCACGCGTCGACTCCGCCACGATCAGGACGCCCAGACCGCAGCCAATCGAAAAATTCGCACCCGGAGTCGTCGAGCCCAGAAAACGCTCCAGCACAAATTCACGCACATCGCCCGGCTCAGGACGAAATTCCACCGATGCCAGCTCCTGAATCGCCCGCGGATCCTTCTGCATGTTCTGAAATCGATACAGCACCAGGCGAAATCGAAACCCCTCCAGCACACGCCGCTGCAACTCCGCATCCGCTGACTCCGCCCCCGCACACACCCTCAGCCCATACTGCCCGCCTCGCGCATTGCGAATCTCCTGCGATAACAAACATCGTGACCCCGCCGGCAGCAGTCCACCCCCTGATTCCCCTCCCGCCAACAACACAAACTCACACACACCCGCACCTTTCACCACCGACAGACCCGACTGCGACCACGCACGCCAGCCCTTCGCACGACTCGTCGGCTCCACAGACACCAGTGGCAACGACTCTCGAAAATCCGTGTCGAACAGCAGGCGAGTGTCAAACCGAGGCACAAAGGTTGGATCACCCTCCGCAACCTGCAGCGATACCGCCTCACACTCTCCCAGCAGCCCCGCAATCGGTTCCCCCTTCGTCAGCGGATGCGGACGACCCTCCCGATCATGAAAGACACCCGTCGAATCAATTCCCAGCAGATGAAACAAAGTCGCGGTAAAGTCGCCGCCGGTCACCGGAGTCGTTGCGGGATACGCACCGTTCCTGTCACTGGCACCAATCACCTGACCACCGCGAATACCGGCACCCGCCATCGCAAAACTGAACACATGCCCCCAGTGATCCCGACCACCGTTCGCGTTTATCTTCGGAGTCCTTCCAAATTCGCCCATCACCACCACCAGCGTCTCATCCAGCAGCCCCCGCTCCGTAAGATCATCCATCAGCGCCGCAAACGTCGGATCAAACTGCGGACACAAATTGTCCTGCAGTCGATCCGCGTTCAGTGCATGAGTATCCCAGAGCGGATTGTCCACCGCGTTGTCACCAGGATCACGAGCCCAGTTGACATGCACCAGCCGCACTCCCGCCTCAATCAGTCGCCGCGCCAGTAACACCGACTGACCCCATGTATATCGCCCATACCGATCACGCACACTGTCCGGCTCCTGACTCAGATCAAATGCCGCCCGCGCTGCACCGGATGTGATCAGATCAAATGCCTGCTGATTCAGACGGTCCCATGCACCCACACGACCAGTACTCTCCAGCCGACCCAGCTGTGACTCAAACTGCTGCAACAGATCCCGACGACGATCCATCCGCAGACGATCCAGACCCTCCCGCGCTGTCAACCCCTCAATCTCATAGGCCGGCAAGGCCGGATCACCCACAAAACGCTCAGGCTCCCACTGCGGACCCAGAAATCCGGCCGTCTGCCCGGCCGGAGTCACATTGTCATTCAATCGCATCACATCCGGCAGCCACACCGATGTCAGCGCAGGAAGCCGCTCGCTCGGCTTCAGCATCTTGATGATCGAACCAAAATACGGCCAGTCCGTCGGCCTGATCTGCCGCGCACTGCCCGTCAAATACGGATATCCCGTCAGCAGCCAGTACCCACTGACATCGTGATTGTCATCCTTCGTCGACATCGAACGCACAACCGCCAGACGATCCGCATAACGCGATGTCCGCGGCAGTAACTCACTGAACTGCACCCCCGATACGTTCGTGCTGATCGGCCGAAACGGACCACGAATCTCCAGCGGAGCCTCCGGCTTCGGATCAAATGTCTCATGCTGCGGCGGACCTCCCTGCAGCCACAGAAAAATTACACTCTTCGCCCGACCAAATGACGCACCCAGCTCCCCGCCAAAGGCTGACACCGCACCAGACGCACCGGTCACACCACCCGCCGTACACCGCGAACCCAGCAGAGCCGACAACGACAAACCCGCCGCGCTCAGACCACCCACACGCAGCCACTCACGACGACGCGACAATCCCGAGACCCCAGAGT
>SXXK01000493.1 GCA_005791255.1 Planctomyces sp. | reverse complement strand
GCCCGTCGCCACTTCGGCGTTGATGCCTTCCACATTCAGACCGGCCTGCAGACACAGGTCCAGATGCTCTTCAATGATCTCGCGACCAAAAGCATTCTTTGCACCCACTGAACAGTAGTAAGGCCCCTGCGGAGAAGGGTATCCGCCAACCGGGAACCCAAGAGGCAGATTCGTGTCACGATCCCACAGGAAATATTCCTGCTCGAACCCAAACCAGAAATCGCCGTCGTCGTCAATCGTTGCGCGACCGTTCGACTCGTGAATCGAACCGTCCGGATTCAGCACTTCGCACATCACCAAAAATGCATCCAGACGACCCGGATCAACGAAAATTGCCACAGGCTGCAGCAGACAGTCGGAAGACCCCCCCGGCGCCTGATTCGTCGAACTGCCGTCAAAACACCACACCGGACACTCTTCCAGTGTGCCACCGAAATCCTTCACGATCTTCGTCTTGGAACGCAGCACCTGCGTTGGTCGAGTCCCGTCCAGCCAGATGTACTCAAGCTTCGATTTCTTCGCCATGATCCTTAACTCCTCCCGATGAATTTCTGTACACGACAAGCTCTGCGGTCGCCCTCAGCCTCACTCAGCCAAAAACTCCCGTCACTGCCAGGCTTCTTGTCGCCAAAGCCATCCCCACCGGCATTTCGAGGATGTGCCTGACACAGACACGAAAAACTCTGCTCCTCGATCAGACTCACCAACAGCATCCTGCCCAAACAAGTGGCACTGCAGCACAAAAGTGAGGCAGAATTGGTTGCAAATGAGGCCAATAAGCCGGCAGGGGGGAGAATAGCACGTCACGTGCCATTCCGAATCTGCCGAATCTGCAGATTCTGAGGCGAAATAAGAAACTCACCCCTGACATCCCTCGACAAAATCGCGCAAAAGCTTGCCAATACCGCGAAAGGGACAGATTTTCCCCCGTCAAATCCCTCAGTTTGCTCGAATTCCCGCTCCCTTCGCCCGCCATCCGCATGAACTGGATTCACCGGATTCAGATCGGGCTTGACTTCCCCGACGAATTCCCCACGATGACGCAGGATGACTGCTTCGTCTTCGGCCTCCTGCCTCCGTCCTGCCTCGAAACCCCGCCATGCCTTCTCGCATACTCGCTTTTGCTCAAATCCTCACCGTTGGCTTCGCTGCCACCGCGGCATCACTTTCCGCAGAGGATCAGATTGACTTCAACCGTCAGATCCGCCCGATCCTCTCCGATCTGTGCTTCAGCTGTCACGGGCCCGACAACAATCAACGGCAGGCTGGACTCCGGCTGGATACCGCCGAAGGTGCCCGCGCCGTGCTGGAATCCGGACACGCCGCGATCGTCCCCTCAGACCCGGCAGCCAGTACCATCCTCAGCCGCATCGTGGCCAGCGACCCCGATGTCGTCATGCCCCCTCCTGCCACCGGAAAATCGGCCACCCCGGCTCAGGTCGAACTGCTGACGGCGTGGATTCGCCAGGGGGCCGAGTACCGCGGCCACTGGTCATTCATCCGTCCTGAACGTTCGCCGGTTCCGGCGGTCAAACACTCTGACCGCGTTGCCAACCCGATCGACAATTTCATTTTCTCCAGACTGGAAGCTGCCGGACTCGCTCCGTCACCGGAGGCCGACCGCGTGACACTGATTCGTCGCGCCACATTCGACCTGACCGGCCTGCCTCCCACGCCCGCCGAAATTGACCAGTTCCTGGCCGATGACAGTCCTGAGGCTTTCTCAAGACTGATTGATCGGCTGCAGCAGTCACCCCGCTATGGCGAGCAGATGGCTCGTTACTGGCTGGACCTTGCACGCTACGGCGACACCCACGGATTGCACCTCGACAATGAACGCTCGCTCTGGAAATACCGCGATTGGGTCATTGCCGCGTTCAACCAAAACAAACCCTTCGACAGCTTTGCAGTTGAGCAACTGGCGGGTGATCTGCTGCCGGAGGCGACACTGGATCAGAAAATCGCCACCGGCTTTAATCGCTGCAACGTGACTACCAGCGAGGGTGGCTCAATCGACGAAGAAGTGCTTGTGCGCTACGCAGTGGACCGCACCGAAACCATGTCGACTGTTTTCATGGGAATGACGCTTGGCTGCGCCGTCTGCCACGACCACAAATTTGATCCGGTCACACAAAAAGAGTTCTATCAGCTGTACGCATTCTTCAACGCTTCAGCAGATGCGGCAATGGACGGCAACGCCCTCGCACCGCCTCCCATCCTGAAAGCGCCGTCGGCCGAGGAAACCGCCAGACTTGCACAATTCGATGCCGATATCGCCGCCGCTCGCACCGACATCGATAACCGTCTCGCCGCTTTCCAGTACACCGACCCGGGAACGGCCGGAGAACCCGTTGTTCCGGAACGTGGTGGCTACGTCTGGATCGAAGACGACGCCCCCCCGGGAGCACAACTGCAGGGCGATACTCCCTGGGAATTCGTCACCGCCCCCGATCACCCCGTGCAATCCGGCACAAAATCCACCCGCCGCCGCGCTGATGCACTCAGTCAGCATTTCTTCACAGGAGCCAATCCGACCCTGAAGATCGGTGCCGGAGACCGCCTGTTTGCCTGGGTCTGGCTGGATCCCAGGAATCCTCCCAAAACCGTTATGCTGCAGTTTAACGATGGCGCGTGGGAACACCGTGCATTCTGGGGCGAAGACGCCATCCCGTTTGGTTCCGGAGATACCCCCGGACATCGTGCCATGGGCCCTCTGCCGGAAACCGGCAAATGGGTCCGCCTCGAAGTGGACGCCGCCCACGTCGGATTGCCCGCCGGTTCAGAGATCAATGGCTGGGCCTTCACACAGTTCGGCGGAGAAGTCTGGTGGGACCATGCCGGCAGCGTTACCCAGACCCCTCAGGCTCCTCGCGAATTCAGCTCCCTCGCCGCCTGGGAGGCATTTGATCGCAGCCTCGAAAAATCGCCCGTGCCCCAGCCGGTGCGTGACGCCATCAAAGTCGAAGCCGACAAACGGTCGCCCGATCAGCAGCAGCAGATTCGCCGCTACTTCCTGACCAGTGTCTACGGCCCGTCTCGCAAGGATCTGGAACCACTGCAGAAACGTGTCGATGAGCTGACGAAGCAGCGAAATGAACTCGACGCTGCGATTCCCGTGTCCATGATTATGCAGGATCTGCCCAAACCCCGCGACACATTTGTGCTGCGTCGCGGCGAATATACGCTGAAGGGTGAGAAGGTTGAACCCGGAGTGCCGGCCATTTTCCCGGCACTCCCCGCCGACGCTCCCCGCAACCGACTCGGACTCGCACGCTGGCTCACCGATCCCGCTCATCCGCTGACAGCGCGAGTCGCTGTGAATCGATTCTGGCAGCAGATCTTTGGTACGGGCATTGTGAAGACGGCCGAAGACTTCGGTTCGCAGGGACAGTGGCCATCCAACCCGGAACTGCTGGACTGGCTCGCTGTGGACTTTGTCGAATCGGGCTGGGATATACGACGACTGCTCAAGCAGATTATGCTGTCTGCAGCCTATCGACAGACCTCCCGAGTGACTCCGGAACTGCTGCTGGCGGATCCGGCCAATGAGCTTTTGTCGCGCGGTGCCCGCTACCGCCTTGACGCCGAAGTCGTACGCGACTCCGCATTGCTCCTCGGCGGACTGCTGCGTGAGAATCTCGGCGGCAAAAGCGTCCGACCGTACCAGCCCGATGGCATCTGGGAAGCGGTGGCTTTTGTCGGCAGCACCACTCAGTACTACAAACGCGACTCCGGCGACGCCCTCTATCGCCGCAGCGTGTACACATTCTGGAAACGCACTGCCCCGCCGCCATCATTGATGGCCTTCGATGCACCGTCCCGCGAAACCTGCGTTGCTCGCCGGGCACGCACCAACACGCCGCTGCAGGCACTGGTGCTGATGAATGACGAGCAGTACGTCGAAGCGGCCAGAAACCTGGCGTCACGCATGCTGCAGCAGCCAGGTGATCTCAGCACCAGACTGTCCTGGGGCTTCCGACTGTGCACCGGACGCACTCCGGAAACCGGCGAACTGGAGGTGCTGCTGAAAACTCATCTTCAGCACCAGCAGCATTTTGCCGCCACGGCCGGTGAAGCGGATAAACTGCTGGCAATCGGGCTGTCTCCCCGCCTTCCCGAGATTGCTGCAGCGGACTATGCCGCCATGACCATGACGGCCAACCTGCTGCTGAATCTGGATGAAACCATTACTCGCGAGTAACCACGGGGGCGGAACACAGCCGCAGGACCTGTAACCTGAGGGAAAAAGCCGATTCTGCCGACGGGGGCTTTCGCGAAAACTCGAATTCCCCGCATTTTCCACCACCAGACAGGACAACACCGGAACTCTCCGATATTGTTCCCGCTCTGACTTTTCAACCACATTTCACACAGGATCGTGACGCATGGCGGTCAAGGTTTATTACGACGACGACGCGGATCTCAGCCACCTGAAGGGCAAGACCATTTCCATCATCGGCTATGGCAGCCAGGGGCATGCTCAGGCCCAGAATCTGCGCGACAGTGGCTGCACAGTCGTGGTAGGCCAGCGTCCCGGTGGTCCAAATTATGACCTCGCCATCAGTCATGGTTTCAAGCCCGTCTCCGCGGCCGAAGCCGCCGCTCAGGGTGACCTCGTCAATATCCTGCTGCCCGACGAGCTGCAGGGCGATGTCTACCGCAATGACATTCGGCCCAATCTGAAGCCCGGCAACCTGCTGATGTGCTCACACGGCTTCAACGTCCATTTCGGACAGGTGCAGCCTCCTCAGGGCGTCGATTGTGCTCTGGTGGCCCCCAAAGGCCCTGGACATCTGGTCCGCAGCGAGTACGAAAAGGGCGGTGGCGTGCCAACCCTGATCGCCCTCAGCGACAACGCCTCGGAAACATCGCGTCAACTGGCACTCGCCTACGCCAAAGGCATCGGCGGAACTCGCGGTGGTGTGATCGAAACCACGTTCGCGGAAGAAACTGAAACCGACCTGTTCGGTGAACAGGTCGTGCTTTGCGGTGGCGTCAGTGCACTGGTGAAAACGGCATTCGAAGTACTGGTCGAAGCCGGCTACCAGCCGGAGATGGCCTACT
>SXXK01000492.1 GCA_005791255.1 Planctomyces sp. | reverse complement strand
GGTTGGGGGTTGGGGGTTGGATTGTGGCGAAAAGGGGAGTCCGCGTTAAGGGGAGTTGTGTGGAGTCCTGTTGTCTGCGACGCGTGGTGTGCGGTAAAACCCTCATCGGGAGCGTTGCCAAAAGGCATCACGAGGTCTGTTTTTTGGTGTGCTGAATCAACAATCTCCGAAACGCAACGTCGGAGCGAAATTCTTTGTGGTGAAGGAGAGCAGCTGGTCTTTTCAACTGAATTTCGGCGGGTACTTTTGGTTCTGAGAGATGGCTGCATTCGGTGGATGCAGTGCACTTCCCGGCCCAGGAAATTCAGGAGTCAGGCTCATGAGCACACGAAAGAAGCAGCGGCTGAGCTGCCGGGTGGACGGTCAGACGGCGGTGGTGCAGCTGGACGACATGGAGATCTGGGACGGTGCGGATCTGGCGTTGCTGCGGGACGTGCTGAACAGGCTGATTCAGCAGGACGGTTTTCGTTCGCTGGGCGTGGATCTGACGACGGTGAAGTACATCCCGAGTGGTTTTTTTGGAATGTTGTTTGAGTGGTATGAGGCGGGTCTGGAGAGTGCTCTGTTGAGGCCGCAGGGGAATGTTCGGCAGATGCTGTGGTTTCGGATGTTTTTTGCGGAGTCTGGTGGTGATCGGTATGTGCTGACGGACGCGGAGATCCGCAACAATTCGCCCAGCGAGCAGATTGAGTATCATCGGCGTGCGTTTATGACAGCATTTGAGTCGGGGGACCTGCTGGGAGACGATGACCCGGATGCGGATATCGACTCGGATGCGGACGCGGAGTATGCAGTGAGTGGCTGAGTCAGTGCGGGGGGGGAGTGTTGCGAATCAGCGACAGTGTGAAGCGGGCCATGCGAAGCGGCGGGAAGCTGTTTTGTGTGGCCTGTTTTGTTTCCGGGACGGGTGTGGCGGGTGTTTTGGGGAACGTTGCGGAATCTGGTTTGCGGGTGGCTGGAAAAGTTGACGTTCCGCGTTGAACAGCGAATAATCCGCTCTGAGCAGCGAATCAGCCGGGATTTCGAGCGGACTGCGATTCCCGCGAACCTGATTTTTTTGCCAGCGTGCAGGATTGATTTTTGGAATTCGCCGGTATGCTGTTCAGCGTGAAGTGCAGGCGGTTGAATTCGCCGTAAGTTGAAGCTGCCAGTGGTTGAACCTCTGGTGGCGGGCTCGTGATCAGATATGCGTGTGTCTCACACGGAGGCACGGACACTCGTCAGGAATACAGGGGCCGCAGGGCCTCATGGTTTTTCATTTTTCGGTGATCGTCGTGCTGACCGGTGTTGAATCGGTTGTGCGGCGGCGATTGTGTTGACAGGCCGTATTTGCGAATTCGGCTGCCGGCAGGATTGAAAACTGGAAGGCCACGCTGCTTTAAGGGGAATTGTGTGTATCGTCTGAATACCGGACTGAAGGCGATCATTGACAGGGGCAGGGAACGTGGCTTCGTAACCGTCCAGCAGGCCCATGGGTGGCTCCCTGATGAGGGGGGCGATCCAGCAATGGTTGACAGCCTGATCATGGCTCTGGACGAGGCAGGTCTGGACTTCATTGAAGATCCGGACATCAGGCTTGAGCCTGAGCCGGTGGAAGAAGAGGTGAAGCAGGCTCAGGCTGAGCGTACGGCCAGGGCGCTGCTGGGTCCTGAGACTTCTGCCTTGTCGTCGCGTGATCCCATCCGCATGTATCTCAGCCAGATGGGCAACATCCCGCTGCTGACTCGTGACCGTGAGATTTTTCTGGCGAAGCAGATCGAAGTGACTCGCAAGCGCATGCGTCGGCACGTGCTGGAGTCTGACTTTGCTCTGAACATCGCCGTTGATACGATCGAGAAAGTGCGACGTGGCGAGCTGCCATTTGAGCGGACTCTGCGGACATCGGAAACTGAAGAGGTTCGCAAGGAGCAGATTGAGGGCCGGATGGAGGCCAACCTCCGAACGCTCAGGCACCTGATGGAAGTCAACAAGGCCGAGTTTCTGCACTGGCGAACTCTGCCTGAAGGCTCCGGCGAACGTGCTGTTCTGGGTCAGCAGATTCTGACCCGTCGTCGCAAGATGTGCACACTCTGCGAAGAGCTCAGCGTCAGGACTCATCGTCTGCAGCCGGTCATGAAGCGAATGCTGCAGATTGGTGAGCGTATTGAGCAGCTGCAGGACGAGATTGCGTGTCTGCGGGGCATGCGAACGGCGGATACGGAACGTGAGGCTCTGGAACGCGAACTGGAAGAATACGTGCAGTTGCTCCTGGAGACTCCGGAGCAGTTTCTGCGACGGTGTCGGGAAATTCGACGTCGTATGCAGGGCTGGACGGATGCCAAGCAGAAGCTGTCCGGTGGCAATCTGCGACTGGTGGTGTCGATTGCCAAGAAGTATCGCAATCGAGGGCTCAGCTTCCTGGACCTGATTCAGGAGGGCAATGCCGGTCTGATGCGTGGTGTCGAGAAGTACGAGTACCGTCGGGGCCACAAGTTTTCGACCTATGCCACATGGTGGATTCGTCAGGCGATTACTCGAGCTGTTGCCGACCATGCTCGCACCATCCGCATTCCGGTGCACATGTTCCAGAGTATCTCGATGCTGAAAGCCAAAGCGGAAGAAATCCGCCAGGCGACCGGCCGCGAGCCCAGCAATGAAGAGCTGGCTGAAGCGGTGGGGATGAGCATTGAGGAAACCGAGCGGATCATGAAGACCTGGAAGCATCCCATCAGCCTGGATACTCCGGTCGGCGAAAGTGAAGACAGCAGCTTCGGCGAGTTTCTGGAAGACAACCACGAAAGCAGTCCGGCTGAATCAGCTGCCAAGCAGATGCTGCGGGACAAGATTGATCATGTGCTGAAAAGCCTGACGTACCGTGAGCGTGAAATCATCAAGCTGCGTTATGGTCTGGGTGATGGTTACAGTTACACGCTGGAAGAAACCGGACGCATCTTCAAGGTGACTCGCGAGCGTATCCGCCAGATTGAAAGCAAGGCGCTGAAGAAGCTCCAGCATCACACTCGAGCAATTCACCTGAAGGGTTTTGTGGACATTGACGATACGTCACCGTTGCCGGTGATTGAGGACGAGCCTGTGGACGTGGAAGATGCCAGTCTGCTGTGACGGACCTGCTGGCAGGGCTGAATATCGGGGCGACCGGGGAGATTCCGGTCGCCCTTTTTTGTTTCGGCGGCCGTATTCACTGCACTGGCTGCAGCTCAGTCACCGTCAGTGCTCGCTGGTAGATTCGCAGATCCCGCAACCGTCCATTGAGGCTGCCGTTCATTCCTGCGCCGATTCGCAGTGGTGCGGTGGAGTGCAGATCGATGGGGCTGTCAGCGGGAATACTGGCTGTCGCCACCTGTTTTCCATCGATGTAAAGCAGCAGCTGCCTGCCGGTTCGCACGGCAGCGATGTCGTGCCAGCCATCGGGGAAGGCTGCGTGGTGCTGCACGGAGGCACCGGCCTGCACAGACCAGATGTGTCCGGAGGGCAGGGTGCTGCAGTACAAGCGACCGTGCAGTTCTGCCAGCGTCCACGCGCGGCGGTATTTGACATCCGGGGTGCGGTCCAGCTGTGTTAGTTTTTGCCAGGTGACAGTGCCCTCGTACTGGTACATCTCAGCCAGCGGCAGAGTGCCGGCGAGCAGTCTGCCGTTGTGCACCAGCATGCCCATGACTTCCAGCTCTTCGCCCAGCCGTCCGCAGTCCACCCACTGATTGGGTCCGGCAAATCGGTAAACTCGACCACTGGGCCAGGTGCCGACATACAATTGTCCATCGTACTGTGCGAACGAGTAGGTTTGGGTGTTGTCACCGAGTGTGCCGAGGTCGGTCCATGAGTTGCCGTCCCAGCGATAGACAGATCCGCCGTCGTAGCTGCCTGCGTAAAGTGCTCCTTCCCAGACCGTCATGGCCTCCACGCGGCGGTCGGGTGAGGTTCCGGGGGCTGGTGCGGTGGCCTGCGGGACGGGCAGCGTGGTCCAGGTACCGTTCTTTTCGAGTCTGAAGAAGCCGGCGGGTTTGTAGAGTGAGGAGGCGTGCAGGTGTCCCTGAAACACGGCCAGACCGCCAATCGCTTCGACTCCGGGAAGTTGTCCGCAGTCTTCCCAGCGACCATCGGCAATCCGCCGAAAGACTCGACCACCGGGGCTGGTGTTGGGAGATTCGGGCAGGCTGGATCCGGCAACCCGATATTTCCCGGTGCCGACATACAACTGATCTGCGAGTTCGGCCATGGCGGTGACGCTGTTGGACTGATCGGGTGCTCCGCAATCGATCCACTGACCACCGGCATCCAGTCGGTAGACGTGTCCGGCCTGTCCGGCATCGGGTTCACAGGTTCCGACAAACAGTGTGTTGTTGTGAGCGGCCATGGCGAATCCGAGCAGTGCGTTGCCGGGGCGGCCGTGATCGAGCCATGGAGAAAGCCGATTGTCATCGATCCCGAAGTGCAGTTGCCGCAGGGAGGCCTGACTGGAGGTGACTCCGGCGGCCGTTTTCAGGGTGAGGTGAAAGCCGCGGCGTGTGGCGGGATCGTACTGGCTGATGATATCGCCGCTGGGTCCGTCATTGGGCGGGCAGCATACTTTTGCGGTGATGGTGAAATCTGCGGTGCCGAGATCTGGTGTGTGGCTGGCGGGGACTTCGATCCACGAACCGCTTCCGGGGAAGTCGGCGTGGTCGGTGACTGTGGCTTTTCCCCGCAGAACAACTGGTGCTGAGGGCTGCAGGGCATTTGCCGGGGAATTGCGGAGCGGCCAGCGGGCGGCTGGTGGTGCGCTGTCAGACTGCGCCAGTGCGGCATTGGGCAGCAGCAGCAGTGCTGCAGTCAGAGTGCGAAGCAGCATACAGAAGACTCCGGCAGGCAAGTGGAGGTGGTGTGGACCACGGTCATGGGAAAGCAGCAACAACTGCGGTTTTAACAGAGGGACTGCGGATTTCCCAGGTACCAGGGTGTGGGAGCTGGGGGCGACCGGGGGTGGCATCAGGCATTTTTTTGCCGGGCGCGGACGGCTTCAATCACAGCGCTGTTGTCACTGGCTCCGAACCCGAGGTTTTCTGCCTGTTCCAGCAGTTGCTGATGAGCATTGGTGAGTGCCAGAGTCAGTCCGGAGGCAGCAGCGGTGTCCACGATCAGTCGTACGTCCTTGAGGTGCTGGGACAGTCGCGCCTGCACTGAATAGTCGGCAGCGATCATTTTTGAGCCTTTCGTGTCCATCTGGCGGGAGTAGGCAGCGCTGCCGCGGAGGACTTCCAGTGCGGCTGAGGTGGAGATTCCCTGGGATGCGGCGTAGACGAGGCCTTCGGCGAGGGCGGCGCGATTGAGTCCCAGCACGAGGTTGGTGACCAGCTTCATGCGGGCAGCACTGCCGGATTTGCCAACGTGGAACACGCTGCTGCCGAGCACCGGCCACAGGCTGTGACACTGCTGGAAGATGGCCTGTTCGCCACCGACGATCACGCAGGCCTCACCGCGACGGGTTTGTTCACTGGAACCTGAGATGGGTGCATCCAGCAGAGCGGCTCCGGACTGCTGCAGGCGTGCTGCCAGCTGTTCACTGAATTCGGGGCTGCCGGTGGTAGTGTCGATCAGGATCTGTTCCGGACGCAGAGCGGGCAGGAATTGTCTCAGTACGTCCTCGACGACTTCGCTGGAGTACAGGCTGATGATGACACGGCGGCAGTCGGCAATGGGATTGCTGCTGGGGATTGCTCCGCGCTCGGCCAGTGGCCCGATTTTTTCGGGCGAGCGGTTCCAGATGTGGGGTCTCCAGCCAAACTGCAGCAGGCGTTCAGTGATGGCGGTGCCCATCAGACCAAGACCGATGACGCCGATGTCGGGATCATTGTCGGGAAGCATCCGGAAGATCTCCTGAAAGTCTGTGCGTCGGCCGGCTGGCCTGCAGTGCAGCAGTTTGGCATCGTCGCGAATGTGCGGGCTGGTGCAATTTGGGTGAGGGTTCCGAGAGTTCCTGGCGTGTTGATTCTGACGACTGTCTGCAGAACTGGCAGGCTGGAGAGTGGATTCGGCAGAATCCACCGGAATCATCTTGCTTTTGCGGAAATCGCTGATCGAGATCGAAGGGGCTGTGGGTGAATTCAGGATGAATTTTCCCATCGGTCTCCGGCCTGTCGCAGACGGGTTCCGGGGCAGCAGGAGGTACGGCAGACAGGCGGATGGATTCGCGCCGAAAACAACAGATCTCCAGAGGGAGTATCCCTGGATGGCGCGCGGAAGTATTTCAGTGCTGGGATCGGCAGCTTTGCTGTCCATTGGTCTGGCCATCGGGAGTCAATTTGGAGTGCTGCCGCTGGCGCAGCCACTGAACGCGGTGCCGCGGGAGGGTGATCGGGGCCCCACGGCGCCATCCATCGCGATGGCGCTGATGCAGAGTGGTGAACACATCTCGAAGGTGTCTGAGCAGGTGCTGCCGTCGGTGGCCCACATTCAGGCGATTCGCGCGGAGAATGAACGGAAGGTTGAGGAGACGGGTTCCGGTGTGCTGATGCGATCTGCCGGTGTTCGCGGTCTGTTCGTAGTCACCAATCAGCATGTGGTGAGGGGTGCCGAGATGGCATCTGTTGATGTGATCCTGGCTGATGGAACGCGGGTGAATCCGCTGCGGTCTTACCGTGACTCGGAAAGCGATCTGGCGATTCTGCAGATTCCGGACGGTGGCCAGCCTTCGGCCGTGTGGGGTGACAGTGAGACGGTCAAGATCGGCCATTTTGTACTGGCGGTGGGCAGTCCGTTCGGCCTGAGTCAGTCGGTGACGCTGGGCATTGTGAGTGCCAAGGGGCGACGCGATCTGTCACTCACCAGTGATCAGTCGGTAACCAATCAGGACTTCATTCAGACGGATGCGGCAATCAATCCCGGCAACAGTGGTGGTCCGCTGATTGATATGTATGGCACAGTTGTGGGGATCAATACGGCGATTGCTTCGAACGGCGGTGGCAACGAGGGGATCGGGTTCAGCATACCGAGCAACATGGTGCGGCGGGTCTTTGAGCAGCTGGTATCGCACGGTCGGGTGCGTCGCGCCTACCTGGGAGTGGAGCTGGACAATGACTTCAATGAGACGACGGCAAAGCGTCTGGGGCTCGTCCGGGCTCGCGGTGCCCGCATCATGCGAGTGTACAACCAGAAGAACAGTCCTGCGGTGCGAGCGGGGTTGAAGCCGGATGATGTGATTTTGAAGTTCAACGGCGTGGAAGTGCTGGACGAGAACCACCTGATCAATCTGGTGAGTCTGTCGGATATTGGAGTTCAGGTGGATCTGGAGGTCTTCCGTGGTCGGCAGATGGCGAATCTGGCGGTGACGCTGATGGATCGCGAGGAATACCGTACGGCTGAGGACCCGAGGAACACGTTTAATACTCGCTGAAAGTGACGTTTGCGAAGCGTTTCAGCAGCAGGCTCCCGCTGCTCCGAAAACAGTCCGGGTTTGCGGCGGGCGATTTGCAATCTGCCCGCTGACCCGGATAATGGTACTGTGCCGGAAGCTGTCCGGTCGGCTGAGTTCGGGTAATTCCTGTGAAAGAATGCTGATGTCCGAAGAGAACCGGACGGCGTCCGGCGATAAGGCTGCCGGGAATGGTGCTGGTCGTCGCGCCCTGCTGCCTATGGATCCGCAGCTGAAGGATATTCAGCCGGGCGGCGGAGTGATTATTCATCTTGAGCAGCGCTGGGGCGCGGTGCGACGGGTTCTGCTGAAGACATTTTGTCGTGGCTATGTGCAGCGAATGGCGGCCTGTCGCCGAGGAGACTTCAATCCGTGTCCGCACGAGGTGCTGGATCCGCGGGACCTGAAGTTTCATCGCAATCAGGGTGGCTGGTACTGGGAGGCAGCAGACGATCCGTTTGTGTGGCGGGATCACCTGCCGTTTGCCAGAGTTGGTCTGGCTGAGCTGCTGGTCATGACGCTGACAGCGGCGCTGGTGTGCGTGGGAGCGGTTGTACTGGCGCAGCGAATGTCGGGCTGGCAGCAGCAGCTGCTTTGGCTGGTGTCGGGGGTCGCCGGTGTGGTGGGCCTGCTGATCGCCTGGTTTTTTCGCAATCCGCGTCGGCAGATTCCGCTGCAGCCGGGTCTGGTGATTTCTCCGGCGGACGGCAAGGTGGTGGACATCGAGCAGTTGCCGCACGATGAGTATATTGGGGGTCCGGCGGTAAAGATCGGAATCTTTCTGTCGATCTTCAACGTGCACATCAATCGCGCCCCGGTGGCGGGGCGAGTGATTGGTCTGCGGTATCGACCGGGTAAGTATCTGAATGCGCTGCGTCCCGAATCTGCTCGTGAGAACGAGCAGTTGGCGGTGTTGCTGGAGGAAGACCACGCACCGTATCGCGGGATGGTTGTGCGTCAGATCACGGGAGCGATTGCGCGGCGGATTGTGTGCTGGCTGAAGCCGGGTGATTCGCTGCAGCGGGGCGAGCAGTTTGGGATGATCAAGCTGGGATCGCGGACTGAGCTGGTGATGCCTCAGGAGGCCGGGTTGCAGATTCAGGTGCGTCCGGGTGATAAGGTGCAGGCGGGAAGTTCCATACTGGCACGTTACCAGGAAGCGTCAAAATGAAACCTGCAGGCGTTGAGACAGGGGGCGTGGCGGATGTGGCGGAAGCGCCCATTCGCAGGACTCGACGGCAGAAGGTTTTCGCGGTACTGCCCACGCTGCTGACGCTGTGCAATGCGGCCTGTGGTTTTGGTGCGATCACGATTACTGCGAAGGTGGGTCCTGAGCATTTTGGTGGCAGCGAGTTGTTTACGGCGTCGCAGTTGATTTTTCTGGCGATGCTGTTTGACATGCTGGACGGCAGTGCGGCTCGACTGACGAATCAGACCTCTGATTTTGGAGCTCAGCTGGACAGTCTCTGCGACGCGATCAGTTTTGGAGTGGCACCGGCGTTCATTTTTCTGCAGCTGGCCCATCCGGCTCATCATCTGATGGACACGATAGCGATCGCGCCGTTTCATTTTCATCCGCGAATTCTGTGGGCGATTGCTGTGTTGTTCATGGTGTGTGCAATTCTGCGGCTGGCGCGTTTCAACGTGGAGACGGACGAGGAGGATTCGCACGAATTCTTCAGCGGCCTGCCATCGCCGGCTGCCGGTGGCGTCGTGGCATCGCTGCCCATCGGGATGAATGAGCTGAAGGGGCAGCTGAGTGCGGGCGGCAATCTGCAGGGTTTGGCAGCTTTTGAGCAGTATATCTGGTCGGCGCTGGTGGTGCTTGTCCCGCTGGTGACGCTGTCCGCTGCTGTGCTGATGGTGTCTCGTCTGAAGTACGCGCACGTTTTCAATCAGCTGGTGCGTGGCCGGAGGGGTCGACTGCAGATTCTGCAGATTGTGTTCAGTCTGGTGCTGGTATTCATAGTGCGTGAGCTGGCGCTGCCTGTGTTGTTCGGTTATTTCGCGTTTTCGGCTCCGGTGAGGTCACTTTGGCAGCGACTGCGACGGCAGCCTGCAGCAGTCCGGGAGCAGCTGTAGCGTGAGCCTGTCGATGGCGGCCGTGGCCGCACATGAGTGCGTTGCGACCGTGCGATCGGGGCGGGTATGAGACCCTATCTGCTGATGCTGGGCGGGGCCTTTGCCTTCTCGCTGATGGGCATACTGACGCATGCGGCCGGCCGGGTATTCGACTGGCAGATCATTGCGCTGGCGCGGTCCGGTACGGCGCTGCTGATTGCGCTGTCGCTGGCTGCTGCTGCTCGTTCACAACTGGTCTTTCTAAGGCCGCGAACACTGTGGATTCGCAGCATTGCGGGCAGTCTGAGCGTGCTGTGCAACTTCTTTGCACTGGCTCATCTGAACGTTGCCGATGCTCTGGCACTGACCAATATGTTTCCCGTCTGGATTGCTGTGCTGTCGTGGCCTGTGCTGGGCAGGGCTCCCGGCCGTGACGTGTGGATCAGTGTGTTCTGTGCGATGGTGGGTGTGGGGCTGATGCTGAAGCCAACGGGTGAGGGTGGTTTGGGAACTCTGCTGGCGGCCACAGGTTCCGTGACCAGTGCGGTGGCGCTGATGGGGCTGCATCGGCTGAAACACATTGATGCGAATGCTGTTGTGGTGCACTTTTCGGCCGTGTCGGTGGTGATTCTGCTGGGGGTGCTGCTGGTGCATCCGGGGGTGCAATCATTTCCGGTGGTGCTGTCCGGCCTGCGGAGTGATGGCTGGCTGTTGCTGGGTGTGGGTCTGGGGGCGACGGTCGGTCAGCTGATGCTGACACGGGCTTTCGCCGCAGGGGCTCCGGCACGTGTCAGTGTGGTGGCGTTATCACAGGTGGCGTTCGCCATGGTCATTGAGTCGATTCTGTGGCAGCGGACGTACGAGCTGACCACGCTGACGGGAATTGCGATGGTGCTGGGGCCAACCGTCTGGATGCTGTTGCGACGCCCGCTGCGGGCCGAACCAGAGAACGGTGGCTGAACTGCGCCTGCGGGTCTTCGGAAAATGCGGGGTGATCACCGCAGCGATCAGGGGTGGCAAGGCCGGATTGGTGACCGGGACGGCGGTTCCAGTTCAATTTCATCGCCGATTTTCAGATCCAGCGCGGCGCCGTCCAGCTGCAGTGTGAAGTAGTTGCCGACGTGGTCAGTAATGACAGCACCTGCGGGGCGTGAGATCTGCCATGGACGGTCCGGGACTGCAGCGGCTTCAGCGAAACTGGCAGCCACGCACAGATCCAGTGCGGGTCGGGCAATAATCAGTGCCGGCATGACTGAGGGGCTGAGGGGACAGGGTTCATGAGTTCCCGGAGTCGTGTTGTGGTGCGGCCACGGATTGCAGACAGCCGCACCATGGAAGTCTGGCAGCAGAGTGCCCGGCAGTTGGCCCAGTACAATGCTGCTGTCGTGGTTCGTGGTGTCATGATCGGTGGCGTGCTGCTGCAGCATCTGCAGGGTGTGCCGGCACATGGACAATCCTGACAGCAGAGAGCGGCGCTGCGATTCCGCTTCATGGGCTCCGTGGCAGGGGTGTCTGAGAAACATGCCGCGGAGCTGAAGTTTTGGAAGTCGGCGGACTGCGGACGCAAGGTTGCAGGCATCCGGTCCGGGGGTGACGCCCGTCAACTGTCTGCCCATGCTTAATTCGATCAGAATGGAGATACGCCGAGAGGCAGCCTGAGCGGCGGCGGCGACCAGTTCCACATGTCGAAAGTGGCCCACCACAACAGAGCAGGAGTATGCGGCGGCGAGTGCGGCAAGTCGGGGTACGTCGAGCGGGCGGACGATCGGGCAGCACAGCAGCAGCCTGCAGTCCTGGGCATGATTCAGCGGCAGCTGTTCTGCGGTGTGCAGGTCAGCGCAGGCGATTTCCGGGGTGCGGTGGGGTGCGTGAGTGTGCAACAGCTGCAGGATTTGTGCGAATTGCGGGGCGGGGCAGGGCACACGGATCTGCGGGCACCAGTGTGTTGCCGACGACAGCGTGCTGAATGTGGTGTCGATGTCGGCTGCAGCGAATTCCGGCTGGCGGCTCATTGAGCAGACTCCAGTTGTTTCTGCAGGTCAGTGGCTCGCTGCAGACGTTCGGGAGTCCCCCAGGTCGGGTGCAGGACGCTGACGACCTGCAGCATGCGGAGGGCTTCTTTGCGGCTGCCGGCGACGGTGGCAGCTTCGGCCAGTCGCAGGGAAGCTTCCAGCCAGAGTTCGTCACCGGATTTGCTTTGATTGCGAATTTTCTGCCAGAAGCTGATCAGTCCCGGGCTGGCTGCCGGGTTGCGGTTGGCCTGCGGCGGCAGTACAGCGGCGACAGCGGCCAGTTGCGACAGTTGCTGCGGTGTCAGAGACTGCTGCAGCAGTTCGGTCAGGTGTCTGATCAGTGGTTCTGTGTTGCCGGAAGTTTTGGCGAGGCGTGCTTCGAGGCTGAGCCACTGCAGCTGCTGATCGAGTGCATCGGTGGGTTGCCGCAGTGACTGATGCAGGCTGGAGAGCCGTGCGGCCAGCTGTGGTGTTCCGGGCATTGCGGGATCGTGCGTGTGAGGCAGCAGCAGCTGGATGGCGAGTGAGCGGAGTTCGGGGTTGCTGGCGGTGATTGACTGCAGCAGTGGGGTGGTGATGGTATCGGGCTCCAGTAATCGGCAGGCAGCGAGGAGTCTGGTGCAGCGGGCAGCGGTCACGCAGCGCTGCTGCAGTTCCGGGAAATCATCCGGCAGTCTGTGGGTGTTGTGTTTATCAGTGGCGGAGTCATTGTTCAGCGGCAGTGTCAGTGCGGTATCGGCGGCGCGAGCCAGTTGTTGCCAGTCGATGGCATTTGAGTCTGTGGCGGGCTGCCAGAGGACAGTGGCGGCCTGCTGCAGGGAGCGAGCGGTCAGGGCCGGGTGATCAGTGTGTGGGTTGAGGGCGTCGTATTCGCGGAATGTGTTCAGCAGTTGCTGCTGATGCGGATTATGGCCGCTGTTGGGAGTGGCAGCGTGGCTGGCGGAATGTGTGATAAGCAGGTCGGCCAGCAGACACAGCAGTGTGGTCTGATCGGGCTGTGATGACGGCGTGGTGGTGATGTTTTGCTGCAGCAGCCAGACGACATCATCAGCCGCCGGAAGCGGGGCTTCGGCACGCAGGTAGCGGATGCGATACAGTCGTGCGTCGAAGGCAGTTTTCTGTGCGGAGTAGTTTTTCAGGTGCAGTTCGACTGCATCGCGGTAGGCCGTCTGTCGGATTGGTTTTTCGGGATCCGGAGCGGCGGTCCAAAGTTGTCCGAGGCAATACAGTCTGAGCAGATCAGCACTGGCTGCGCGTGCGGGGTTCTGCTGCTGCAGAAATGCGCTGGCGGCCTGTTCCAGTTCTGTGAGTGCAGCGTTCCAATCGCCCAGTCGCAGTGAAAGTTCACCGGCCTGCATCAGGGAAAAGGCGCTGACGGACTGTTGTTTGGAGCTGGCGGCCAGTTGTCGAAGTTCGCTGCGAGCGGTCTGAAAATCTGCGGCGGCGATGCGTTCGCTGATTTGTTCCAGTGTGGTGGCAGCTGCGGGCCCGACCTGCAGTGACAGTTCAAAACGCTGCTGCAGTCGCTGTGTGGCTTCCAGCAGGACGCCGGATGTTTGCGGCAGCAGTTTTTGGGCGAGCTGCTGGAATTCGGTCGCCGTGGACAGCAGGGATTGTTGCTGCTGTGGTGAAGACTTCTGCAGTTCCAGCAGCAGTTCGTGTCGTCGGAGCAGTGCGTGCAGATGCAGCAACTGGATTTGAGGATTCTGTCGCTGGGCGACATCGTTGATTTCGAGTGTGGCCTGAATTGCTTCGGAAGGCTTGTTCTGCAGCAGCAATGCTCGCAGTTGCAGCGTGGTGGCTGCTGTCTGATCGCCGGGGCTGCGAATATCCGGCAGCAGTCGGCGCAGCTGCAGTTGACAGGCGGGAAAATCGCGACGATCGAGGAGTGAGTCGGCGAGCAGCAGTCGGGCTGCAAAGCGATCGGCATCACCGCTGCTGCGAATCAGCACTTCTGTCTGTTCGTCCAGTTGTTTCAGCAGAGCCGGGATTTCAGGAGGTGTGGCGAGGCGGGAGCGTGTATGCGTGCAGTGTGCCAGGGCGAACCGCAGTCGCAGTCGGCAGGAGCGAACCAGGGTGGGGTCGAGGTCTGCGCGGAGCGCGTCGAGATGTTTGAGCAGTGCTTCGGCGAAGTCCGTGCCCTGCTGACAGGCGGCGAGTGCGAACTGTCGGCGAGGGGCATGCAGTTTCAGTGGAGTCTGCGGGGGGTGCGCGGGGTCAAGTGTGAGCAGTTCGGGGAGGCATTCGAAGCGTGCGGCGCTGGCGAGCAGTTCCACCTGTCGCACGCGCAGCAGGATTTCGGTGGCGGGACCAGGTAATCGCTCGTTGACGAATTCTGTGATGTCGGTGGCGGCTTTGGAGACCAGCTCGGGCCGTTGTTTTGCCGACAGCAAAGGCAGTTTCTGTTCGCACCCGTCGGTAATCAGCAGTTGCCAGAGGGCCTGCTGATTGCGGCTGGTGGCAGCGGCCTGCTGTCTGAGGCAGTGCTGTTCGGCCAGATCAAACATCAGACGATCGTGCAGTGCGGTGACGAAAGTCTGCTGTCCGTCAGGCAGCAGCGCTTCGTCTGACGTCACAGCATTTTCCGGGGCCTGAGCGGCCAGCAGGAGTCCGATGATGAGCAGGGCGGCATTCATGATGCTGGATTGTAACCGAGGCCTGCGGGAAATACCCGGCCCGGGCTCCGCTCACGACGGTGTTTGCGACATTCTGCTCTGAACAGGGGTACCGATGTGATCGGGTACGTTCGGCGGTGCGAAAGTAAAGTGGCGGGAAACAGCCCAGGCGGGCAGTTCACTTGTAATCGTGGATTTGTATGGGCGATGATGTGGCGGGGGGCTGTGTTTGCCTGAGTGACGGCGGAGGGTTTGCAAGATGAAGAGCGGAAAGAGTCGGCGAGTTTTCTGTGGCGGGCTGGTGCTGCTGCTGGTTGCGTTTTCGACTGGTGATTGTCAGTGCGAGGACTGGAGTGCGTTCCGCGGTGCGGACGGGCAGGGCAATGCAGGGAAGGTGGAATTGCCGCTGCAGTGGGGTGAGACTGAGAATATCGCGTGGAAGACGGAGCTGCCGGGGCCAGGTGCGTCCAGTCCGGTGGTGCATGGCAGGCACATTTATGTCACGTGCTACTCGGGCTTTTTCGTACCTGGGCAGCCCGGAGGCACTCAGGCGGATCTTCGACGTCATCTGGTCTGTGTGGAGCGGATCAGCGGGAAAGTGCTGTGGCAGCGTGAACTGGAGGCGAAGCTGCCGGAGGAGGAGCGAATTCGGGATCATGGTTTCGCGGCGAGTACTCCGGCCTGCGACGAGGCTGGTGTCGTGGTGTTTTTTGGGAAGACGGGAGTGATTGCGTTTGATCATGAGGGGCATGAAAAATGGCGTGCCGATGTCGGCTCGAAAACTCATGGCTGGGGGTCAAGTGCTTCACCGGTACTGCATGGGAAACTGGTACTGATCAATGCCAGTGTGGAGAGTGAGTCGCTGCGGGCGCTGGACCGGCGTACGGGGCGGGAGGTCTGGAGTGTGGAGGGGATTAAGGAGTCCTGGAATACTCCGGTTATAGCGAAGAGTGCCAACGGTCGTGAGGAATTGTTGCTGGCGATGCAGGGCAGTCTGCGTGCGTATAATCCGGAGACAGGCGAACAGTACTGGACGTGTAAAACGGACATTACGTGGTACATGGTTCCCAGTGTGGTGTGCAGTGGTGGTACGGTGTATTGTCTTGGTGGTCGGTCGGGCGTTGCGGGTCTGGCAGTGAAGATGGGTGGCAGCGGGGATGTGACAGACAGTCGGCGGCTGTGGACCAGCATGAAGGGGTCCAATGTGACGTCACCGGTGTTTCATGACGGCCACCTGTATTTCATGAACGATAACCGTGAGATTGCGTACTGTTTGTCGGCGGAGACGGGTGAGGTGGTGTATGAGCAGCGGGTGAATCGCGCGGGTCAGGTTTACGCATCGGCATTGCTGGCTGGTGGGCGGATTTATTATCTGACTCGTGAGGGTCGGACGATTGTGGTGCCGGCAGCGCCGAAGTTTGAGGAGCTGGGGCGAAGCGATCTGCGGGACGGTGGGCAGTTCAACGGCAGTTTTGCGGTTGACGGGGGGCGTTTGCTGGTGCGTTCTGACCGTTATCTGTACGCAATTGGCGGGAAATGACGGTTTATTGGGTGCTGGCGGGCCAGTGGGGTAAGGAATTTTGGGTGGGACGGGTGTTGGAAACTGTCACCGCCATCGTCTTGCGGTGAGTGGTTGAGCGTACGAAGGCGTCCGGGTGGCGTTTTCTGACGTCTGGAAGGACTGCATGACCAGTTCGGAATCCGCAGCGGCAGGTGTGCCGGCACGGAACGAGGAGATTGCCGGTTTTTATCGCGAGCATGCTCGTGAGCTGTGGGCAATCTTTTATTCCATGTGCAGTGACCCTGAGCGCGCCCATGATGCGGTACAGGAGGCCTTTGTGCGCCTGTACGATCATCAGGGTGAACCGGTGCGGGATCTGCGGGCGTGGTTGCTGCG
>SXXK01000054.1 GCA_005791255.1 Planctomyces sp. | reverse complement strand
GTGCTTCCGGCAGCGGGTAGGTGCCTTCCATTTCGAGCGGGTTCTGTGTGGCCATGACGAAAAAGGGTTCGGACAGGCGATGGGTGGCTCCGGCCACGGTGACGGAGTGTTCCTGCATGGATTCGAGGAGGGCGGACTGTGTTTTGGGTGTGGCGCGATTGATTTCGTCGGCCAGCAGGATGTTGGTGAACAGTGGGCCTTTCTGAAAATCAAAGACTCGACGACCATCCGCTGATTCAGCCAGCACCTGAGTACCGATCAGGTCTGCAGGCATCAGGTCGGGAGTGAACTGGATGCGTCGAAAATCGAGTTGCAGAGCGCTGGCGAGCGTGCGAACGGTGAGAGTTTTGCCGAGGCCGGGGACGCCTTCGAGGAGCACATGGCCGCCGGCGATCAGAGCGATCAGGGTATCGTCGAGGATGTCTGTCTGACCGACGATGACCCTGGAGATTTCGGACCGCAGCCTGTGAAAGTCGCTGCGAAAATTCTGGAGTTGCTGTTGAAGGAGTGCTGCTTCGTTGGTCATCCGTAAGTGTCTTCCGAGCGATGGAATTGGCAGTCGGTGACTGCAGTGTGAGGCTTGGCAGGGGTGGGAAAATGGCAGATGATTCGCCGGACGGGCTGGCGATGTTCCGGCATGGTACATGAAGTCGCGGGGAATTGTCAGTGTTGCGGTTGAGAAATGAGGAATGGGGGGAGCCGGGAATGGTGGCACTGCGAGCGGGGATGATGTGTGTGGCGAGCAGCGTTCTGCGGTGGTTGTGCGGAGCGGGTGGCGGAGCCGTCCAGGCTCAGTCGCCCCGCCCTGAGAAGCAGCTGCCGCTGGCGGGTGAGTCGTTTTTGGCAGGTGGGCGACCGGCGTTTCTGATTGCGGGCCGTGGGGGCCTGCCACGCTCCGGGCGTTCGTGGGTATGGTATGCCCCAACGCTGCCGGGGTTGCCGGGTGGCGAGGAACGCTGGATGTTTCGGCAATTTCAGGATGCCGGGATTGCGATCGCAGGAATTGATGCGGGGGAATCCTATGGCAGTCCAGCGGGCAACCGCGTGTTTGATGATCTGCATGCTGAGATGGTGCGGCGTGGATATTCGTCGAAGCCGGTACTGCTGGGGCGCAGTCGGGGCGGCCTGATGACATTGTCATGGGCGGCACTGCATCCGGAGCACGTCTCAGCGTTTGCGGGAATCTATCCGGTTTGCAGCCTGAGCAGTTATCCAGGTTTGCAGCGGGCCAGCGGCGCCTTTGGGATTTCAGCGGAGGAGCTGGGTTTGCGACTGATGGAGTTCAATCCGGTGGATCGCCTGCAGTCTCTGGCAAAGGCTCAGGTACCGATGTTTGCCATTCACGGAGATGTGGACGCCGTGGTGCCGCTGGAGGCCAACTCGGGGCTGGCTGCTGAGCGTTATCGGGCGGCCGGTGGTGAGTTTCGGCTGGTGGTGCCGAGGGGCCAGGGGCACAATATGTGGACTGGTTTTTTTGAGTGTCAGGAACTGGTGGATTTTGTGATTCGCCATGCTGATCCAGTCGTGCCGGCAGCGGATCGCTGAGCATTGAGGGACGGTTCGAGCGACATCGGGGAGCAGGCTGATGATTCCGTTACGAGACAACATTCCATCGCGGACGATTCCGGTTGTGAATTACCTGCTGATTCTTGTCTGTGTGCTGGGATTTCTGCTGCAGGCGGAAGACCAGGATGGCAGGTTGACGTTTTTGTACGGGATGATTCCGGCGAGGATTTCGCATCCGGAGCGACCGGTGGTGATCGAGCATCGGGAACTGGTGCAGACTGTTTTTGGGGTGCGGGAGCTGGAGGTGCGGTCAGAGATTCCGCAGCCTCCGATCCCTGTTTGGCTGACAGCACTGAGCTGCATTTTCCTGCATGGAAGTCTGCTGCATCTGGCGGGCAACATGTGGTTTTTGTGGGTTTTTGGGGATAATGTGGAGGATCGTCTGGGGCATCTGGGGTATTTGCTGTTCTATCTGGGCAGTGGTGTGCTGGCCAGTTTCAGTCATTACCGGATGTATCCGGAGTCGGTGCTGCCGACGATTGGTGCCAGCGGGGCGGTGGCGGGTGTCATGGGGGCATATTTGTACCTGTATCCCAGGGCCAACGTGGTGTCGCTGGTGCCGATTCTGTTTTTTCTGCAGGTGATGGTTATCCCGGCCCCGGTGTTTCTGGGATTGTGGTTTTTGCTGCAGCTGTGGCAGGGGACGTTTGCGATGGGGGCTGGCGAAGCGGTGGGCGTAGCCTGGTGGGCTCACATCGGCGGTTTTGTCTCGGGATTTGCTGTCGCGTGGCTGCTGGGAACGTCGGGGCAGACCAGGCCGCGAGTGGTTGTGGTGCGACCGGCGACGGAGCGTCGGTTCAGTCGGCTGCGAACGCCGTGGGACTGAGGGTGCGTTTGCGAGTTTGCGGGAACAGGCGGGGGCAAAGTCGGACACCGGTTGCACAGTCCCGGCTGGCCGGGTATTCTTCGACCGTTACTCCGCGCGACTGTGGTGTAGTGGTAGCACAGTAGCTTCCCAAGCTCCTGGTGAGGGTTCGATTCCCTTCAGTCGCTTTTGCCGAAGTCGGGTCAGAAATCCCTTCCGGCAAATTTCATGTTTTCGGCGTGTCGTTCGATGACCTGTCTTTACGAATGGTTCTGCGGCGCCAGTGAATTCCTGCTCCCGTCGCGAACGCAGCAGCCATCACTACGAATGTCGAAGGCTCCGGATTGGTGGAAAACCCCATCGCATCAATGCGGAAGTCGACCGCGTTCGTGGATGTTGTAAAGGACATTTCAGCGTAAACGATATCTGAGCGATTGATGTTGTTCCAGTTGGTTGCCCCGTTCAGTTCGTAGAAGTTGCGACCGACAAAGGCACTTGTGGTTGCCAGGGTTGCCACTGAGGTCCTGTTGGCTGAATCCTTGATTGTGAGAGTCCCGGTTATCTTGCCCACTGCGGTTGCATCCAGTCCTACAAAGTCAATGTAGAACCTGTGGTAGAGCCCAGCATTGATGGGGCTGAAGGAATAAAACAGGCACGTCAGGCACATGAAATTTGATGCCGGAGAGTCCACAAAGAGTGTGTCCTTTATTCCGACTCTGGAAGCCTGTGTCGAATTCGCTGCGTTTTGGGCTACGACATTGCGGCGACCACCCAGAATACCTGACCCATTATCAAACCACGTCGCAGTGACACCCGAGCCGATTCGCACAGTTGACTGGGTGCTTTGGAATGCATTCCAGATACTTGACGATGAGAATTGACCGCTGTTGAACTGAACTGCTGTGGAAAAGTCGTCGAGGGTAATGGTGTCGGCAAAAGCTCGAGGTTCGTTCAGCAAAAGCAATGTCGAAAGGCAGGCAGAGGCTGCCAGAAAAAAACGCTGAAAGCTCATGGTGCGTCCCCTGGGCTAATACTTGAAATACGAGGCAAACTGTCGCCACCATCCAGATGGGGATGTTTGCGCGAGACAGGAGCCTGCAGCGAGAATCTAGCTGATTGAAGCTGGCTGACTGCGGATGCTGCCAGCAAAACTCCGTCTTCGGGGCACTCCGGCGTAAACCGCGATATTTGCAGCGTTTGGTTGCCTGTGGGCTGCAATGGATGTTGGCAGGGGGCGACACATGTTGACCAGAGGCAACATTGGTACCACCGGACTCCACCGGATTATGCCGATTGCAGCGAAGCTGCTGACTGTCCTGACCGCTGCGTTTCTCAGTCGTTGATAACGTTGCCTGAAATCGCACTGCCAGTCAGTCAAGCAGCCTTACCCCGCGGGGCAGGCAATTTCCACATACTGAGCCTGTCCCCGCGATATTGTGTCCACGCGGGATTCGTGCGTCGCGCGAGAGACAGCAACGTCGGGCGGGAAGTGGGCTGGCCTGTTGGCCACAGCCGGTGCTCTCAGGTCGCCAGCTATTAGTTGGGGGATGACAGGTCAGTTCCTGTGAGGCAGCGACGTTCGATCTGGCCAGGGGAACTGAATCGTTCGCGAGGAAACCGTGTGTCGCAGGCCAAGTTCAGCAGCGGCGCTGGTCGGCTCGGCACACTCCACATCCCGAGACGGCCACATGCATCTGCCCTGGTCGAGTGGTTGAACAGATCTTTAACGTCCCGTTTAGGAGATTTTTTCCTGTCGCAAATTGTGGTAGAGTTCGGTCGTTTGGCTGTCAGCGAAGGACAGACGGTCGTCTTCAGAATCGATGCGACAAACTACGCCGTGTGACGTTGGCGTTGACTGAAACAGGGAATAAGCAAAGGTACGAAGGCGATCAAGTGTGCTCGGGCCATAAGAGTTACCGGGTCTGATGCCGACACCGATCCGGTTTGAGTGTGGATGCTGAGTGCCGGGCGGAAGCCTGGGATTCTGCTGTGGGCTCTTTTGCTTTTCCCGGCCAACTTCGGAGCAAATTGACGCAGGAAATTCGTCGCGATCAGCGAAAGCCCCGGTTCCAGCCAGTGAACAGTGACTTTTCGGATGCAGCGGCACACTCCGAGAGGCTATGGATATCCCAAATTGCCGCGTATTCAGGATGCAGTTCTTGACGCTCTTCTTTTGCGAGCGACGGTAATACCGGTGAACACTGCTGCCATCAGTCCAATTATCACCGAAGAGGGTTCCGGGACAGGAGCAAAATACATAGAATCAAGTTGCAGGTCAGTGGCATTTGGCATAACGAGGCTGACGTCCGCCCTGGTAATCCTGGATCGGTTCACAGTCTGATAAATCGACGCCAGAGAAACGCTGACCGTCGACGGCACGACGGTCCCGCCGATCACGAAGCCTGCGGTACCAGTCTGTCCGTTGGCGTCGTAAAGCTTAATGGATCCTGCAACGTTGTTGTCGGAGGTCAGCACCTTCAGATAGAAAACATCGCCGGCAGCAGTGAGATTTTTCTCAACAT
>SXXK01000491.1 GCA_005791255.1 Planctomyces sp. | reverse complement strand
GCTGGAATGTGTTCTGTGACGTGTCCGGTGCAGCGAACAGAAATCGGACGTGGCCTGCGGTGATCAGCGAATCCCGTTTTCGGCCTGCCGGCTGCGGTCTGCAGACTCAATGAGTACAGTCCGCGGCAGGACAGAGCAGGTCTGATGCAGATTGCCACCGGGCGTGACACGGAATCAATCAATCACAGGCCGTCGTTCAGCGGCACCTGCATGGGTGCAGGGCGGGGTGCGGGCGCAGAGACGGCGCCCGGGCAGTTATCACGCCATTGGCGGACGGAAAATGCTGCTGCTGCGACTTACCGCGACTTCGTCTGAACGCGGGATCGGCAGGGTCGCAGATGTCTGGAGCAACTTGAGCAGGTCCTGCAGCAGGACTGCGGGGTCTGACTGCAGCAAACGAGTGCCCGGTGCTGCCGGAGGAGACAAGGGAACCGACTGCCTGCGACAACCGGGACCGTTGCAGGGCGGTGCCTGAGGTGCCGGTGCCGTTTGCTCAGCAGGTGTCATTTGCAGTGGCAGGGTCACTTTGGGGGCGGTCACACTGACCGGTACACCGTTGCGGTACAGGTAATGACCGCAGGTCTCAGCCCGAGCGTCGTGCGAGACACCCACAATGCAGGCAATCAGCAGCAGTGTCTTCAGGCCGAAACCCTGAGCGAATCTTCCTGCGGCGCACAGGCGACCAGCAGCGGAAATCCGCTGAGCAATCGCAGTACGCTTTGGAGGAACGCTGTTCACTGTGGGATCTCTGAGGATCTGCCATTTCAAATCGGTCTGCCGGAATCACCCGGTGGGTATTCCTGAGCCTGCGAATTCATACGTGGAAATCGGGAGATCTGCGAGATGAAAATCACAAAAAAGACCGTGAGGATCGCAAGTCGCGTCAATTGTCAAGAAAAATCGGTCATCGCATGCAGGTTTTTCGTCGGATTCTGCAGGGTGCAGCCGCGGGGCGAGCGGGATTTCGCCGGACTGCTTTGACTGATCCGGGGGTGATTGCGAGAATCTGCGGTGCGGGGCAGCCAGTCCTTCCGTATCAGTCAACGTCACAGTCTCAGGGAGCAGGTCACTCGTGGTGCAGTACAGTTTTGCGGGCAAAAACGCGCTTGTAACAGGTTCCTCCAAGGGTATTGGCCGAGCGGTGGCGGTGTCACTGGCCAAAGGTGGTGCCAACGTCGTGGTCAACTGCAGCGGCAGCAGGGCTCAGGCGGAAGACGTGGCGGCCGAGATTCGCAGTCTGGGACGCAAGTCGTATGTGGCGGTGTGCGATGTGTCTGATCAGTCCGCTGTGGAAGCGATGGTCGCGAAGGTTGTCGCGGAATTCGGCAGCCTGGATCTGTTTGTCTCCAACGCCGTCTACAGTGACCGGGAGCTGATGGTAAACGCGCAGATGGACGGATTTCGCCGGACGATTGAGGTCAGCATGTGGGGGGCGATGTACGGCGTGCGTGCTGCAGCTCAGCAGATGCTGAAACAGGAATCCCGGGGACGCATCACAGTGATCAGTTCTCCGCACGCCATTATCCCGTTTCCGACGGCCATGGCTTACAACATGGCGAAGGCGGCCATCGACCATATGGCTCGCACCGCCGCCATTGAACTTGTGCGGGAGGGCATTCGTGTGAACGTGTTCCACCCCGGCTGGATAGATACTCCGGGCGAACGCAAGTTTTTCACCGAGGACCAGCTGGCGACTGGCGCAGCCGGTTTGCCCATGAAGCGGCTGGGAACATCTGACGAGATGGCTCACGGTGTCTGTTTTACGCTCAGCGATGAAGCGTCCTACATGACCGGGTCGACTCTGACGATGGACGGCGGAGTTGGTCTGCCATGGTGGTCAAAACGCACAGAGGGTGGCCAGTGAAGCTTTGTGCTCAGGCAGTCATTCGGCGGCAACCAGCAGGGACTGCGGTCTGATGACGCGGCTGCGGTTGAAATCGGCACTGTTTACGGACGGGCAGATCGAGCTGGAAGTCTCGGATCTGCCCGCCACGATTGGTCGCAGTCCGCGTTCTGACATTGTCATCCACGACCTGCAGATGAGCCGGGTGCATGCGGAATTTCGCCTGAATGCACGCGGTGAAGTTGAACTTGTGGACAGGGATTCCACCAATCTGACGATCGTCAACCAGCAGGAAGTTCGCTCGTGCGTGCTGAAGAGTGGTGATCAGATTTTGCTGGGTGAGACTGAGCTGCTGGTGGAGCTGGATGCTTCTGCAGCGGCCATCCACGAACAGACCACTCGCGAAATACCGGTGATTGAACCGTCTGCTGATGGCAGCGGCCTGCCTGACGTGACGTCCGGCTGAACACAGACTGCGATTCCTGCGGAGCCCTCAGAGCATGGCCAGAAAATGGACGTTCCACCCTCACGATGCCACCATAATTCGGCGGTTGTCGGGCCAGTTGCAGGTTTCCCCCCTGCTGGCTCAGGTTCTGATCGCGCGGGGCATGTCCGAAGCTGAGCCGGCGAAAGCATTCCTGAACGCCAAACTGAGTGACCTGAATGATCCGGCGCTGCTGCCAGGAGTTGAGGCGGCTGCGGAGGCGATTGTCCGGGCATTGCAGCAGAAACGGCGGATCACCATCTACGGCGACTATGACGTCGATGGTGTCACCGGAACAAGCATCCTCTGGCACTGTCTGCAGCTTTGCGGCGGGAATGTGGACTATTACATTCCGTGCCGAATGGAAGAAGGCTACGGCCTGAATCAGGCTGCGATTCGACAGCTGCATGAGGAAGATCCGCAGCGCCTGCTGGTGTCCGTCGACTGTGGCATCGCCAGTGTGAAAGAAGCGGCGCTGGCGAAGGAGCTGGGGCTGGAGCTGATCATCACGGATCATCACACACTGGGAGAGACACTGCCGGATGCAGCGGTGCTGGTGCATCCGCGACTGCCGGGTTCGGAATACCCGTTTGGTGAACTGTGCGGTGCCGGAGTTGCCTTCAAGGTGGCGTGGGCGATCTGCCAGCGTCTGGGGGACGGCAAAAAAGCGTCTCCCCGCATGCGTGATTTTCTGCAGAGCGCAGTGGGGCTGGCGGCGGTGGGAACCGTGGCCGACGTTGTGCCGCTGCAGGCGGAAAACCGAGTAATCGTCCGGTACGGACTGCAGTCACTGCGGCAAATGGGCAGTCCGGGTCTGAAGGCGCTGCTGAAGGTGGCCAAACTGGCAGACAAGGAGGCTTTGCGGGCTGACGACATTGGATTTGGAATCGGGCCGCGTATCAATGCGGCCGGCCGTCTGGGGCAGGCGCGTCTGGCGGTGGAGCTGCTGACGACGGAAGACCCGGAACGTGCGAGTCAACTGGCAGCCTGGCTGGATCAGCTCAACGACAATCGCAAGACGGTGGAGCGGCGAATCCTGCGACAGGCGAAGGAGATGGTCGCCGAGAATGCCGCGTGGCAGCAGCACAAAACGCTGGTGCTGGCGCATCATGAGTGGCATCCGGGAGTGATCGGTATTGTAGCCAGTCGGGTGGCTGAGGAGTTTGACAAGCCGTCGATCCTGATCTCACTGAAGGATGACGGGACCGGCACTGGTTCCGGGCGCAGCTTCGCCGGCTTTCAGCTGTACGATGCTCTGGATGCCTGCCGTGATCATCTGCTGCAGTTCGGCGGACACAAGGCAGCAGCCGGACTGAAACTGCAGGCGGGAAATGTGGATGCATTCCGAGACTCGCTGGCGGCCTGGGCTGCCGAGCATTTTCATCCGACAGCCGAGGATACTCAGCTGCGGATTGACGCTGAGGTGCTGCTGTCGGAAGTCAATCTGCGGGC
>SXXK01000490.1 GCA_005791255.1 Planctomyces sp. | reverse complement strand
TGCCAGAAGAACGGAGCCGCGGGTTGGAGGAAGTGGCAGCAACCCCCAGTTGACAAGCCAATTGTGGGGACTGTGGTACTGACTGGAGGCAAACAGTATCAGCAGTCCCAGCATCGCAATTCGAACTGCAACCTGAAGTCGGTCTTCTACAGCGACGCAGGAATCGGGCAACGGTTGGTCGCCGGAAAATGCAGGCGAGCACTCTGCTGAAGCCACTTCCTGCAGGTGACTGAACAGGGTCGACATGGATGTCTTATCAGCAGAACTGCTGCGGGGTGTTGAGCTTGCAGTCAGAAGAATTTCCAAAGTGGTCCTCGAACGTCGCCAGGTGTTCCGCAGCCAGAAGGCAAGAAAGCCAATCACGGTGAACAGACCTGCCAGAACTGGCCAGGAACTAATTCCGGAGGTCAGCGTAAATGGTTCTTCGATCAGTGGAATGCCTGTTTGTGCGTCCACACAGGTGTAGTAGACGCAGATGAGTATGAAGGCGTGAAGCCAGAGTTTGAACAGGTTGTGTTCCGCGATTGGAGAGATGGCCACGTTCGGGGCACGCCCTGGGGCGGATGGTGTGTTGCGCGGCCAAAGTGTGATGAGGGAGCGTGTGACCATTACAAACGTCAATGGAATGAAGGTAAATCCGATCAGAGTGCTGATTGCGCCGTGGATTGAGTTGTGCAGATAGCACCTCCAAACCGACAGTGTGCAGACTCCGGCGATTCCTAATTCTGCTCGCAGATCAAATATGCTGAGGAACAGGTGCAACGCAACTGTGTCATTCGTGTTCTGTTTCTTTGTTGTTTTGGTCAGTGCTGTCTGAGATTTGGCATCAACCGGGGAGAGAAACAACAGGAATGAGCGAAATTCGGAAATGCCGTACGTGAGGTAATTGCTGAGTTTTGGCAGTAGATGGAATCGTCCTCCTTCGTTCCGGACAAAAGCTATAACAGTGAGAGTCAGCAGAAGACCTGCCGCGATACCAAACACTCGAGCCGGTCGTGTCCACGCGAACGGTGTGCTGAGCAGATAGGGGCCATTGAATCCAATCTCATAAAGTGTGATAGTTCCCAACTGGTCTGAAATTGTTGAATTCTGAGCAGTTAAGGACAGCACGGCCTGATAGGTGGCTTTCTGGTAGCAGTCTCGAAACACAATTCCAGGTGGTATACCTGTGGCGTTTATTTGTGAGTGTTCGTCGTCAACACTGAGAGTTCCCCTCGACCCCACTACAAGGCCTCGGGTGGTCGGAAGATTATCGGGATTGTAAAAGTTGTGGTGAAGGTCGTGAGTGAAAAATGTGGCGTTTGAAAACAGCGGCTTGAGATTCTTGAGGATCGTCAATTTATCCTGAGTGTCGTTGCCAATTACGAAGACCGCCGAGACGTCGTCTCCGCTGAAACCCCTGTTCTGTGTGACATTCGCCAACTGCCTCTGAAAGTAGTCATCAAGGGCTGGGTTGTCCCTGGAGATGTTTTTGCCATTCTCACCGAATGCGATGTTTTTTAGGTATGTGAGTGTCGCCGGGCCGGGCTCACGCTGGGGGGGCAGGATTGCCTGCAGATTCTGAGCGATTTCCTGCGACAGGCTATCAGGGCTGCCGGAGCCGGCTTCGCGAACGATCAGGACGTGACCATACTGTCGGCGGCGAATTGTCAGTTCCGTGACAAGGGCCTGGGCGAGGCGTTTGTCGGTGGCCATGGTGCATGTAAGGGTTTGTGTTGAGTCGGTCGCGGTGTCGCCGAGCGGGATGGTCTGTGCGGGCGGGCTGGTAGCCCACGCAGAAATGGCGCGGAAGTCGTTACACAAGCGAGTGAGTTCAGAGGAGCACCACACACCCGTTGGGCGGTCTTCTTGTTTCCAGACTTCAGTCTCCAGCTGAACCTCGTTGACCTCTGACGAATACGAGGGTCCGATGAAACGTACACGACTGCGTTGCAGCACCTGGGGGCTGACCAAGTTCTCGAGCATTGTGGTAAGTGTCTGGATACGTTTGGTGCCCAGCAGCTGGTTGTCAATCCAGCAGACAAGCAGGTATTCTGAGGAGAGATTTGATTGAGCACGGCCTTCTGTTTGCGCGGTTTTTTTGCCGGTCCTGCGGCTGTAAAGCTTGATGGGCAGTTCGCCGCGATATTCACGGAATGCCCCGCCAAACCAGACTTTCCAGCAGGGGCTGACATAAGACATGCGGTCTTCGTAATCCATTTCGTAACCGGCGGTGGCAAGGGCATATTCCACGGCATGGCGGGTGTTAACCCGCGTTTCCACCTGGCTGGGCAGATTGCCCGAATCCAGCTGAATCGGCAGGATTGTGAGGTTCGGGCCACAAAGCAGGCCTTTCAGGTACTCCTGGAACTGCTGGTAGGGATTGTCATTCGACTGGTTGCTGGCGACCGCGCTGTTAACTGGTGTTAATTCCCGTTTGCGTCCCTTGAACGGGTCGGCCCAGCGACCGGCGATTTCGGTGCGGACATTCGGAAATGTGGGCAGTTCCGTGGCGAATTCCTGGCGTTTTTGATTTTGGGGGTCGGCCTGAGTGTTTGTTTGTGCCACTGGGGCGGACGCCACTTGTGCTTCAGGGGAACGTTTCGTGTCAGGAATGGCGTCAATCCCGACGAGGCTGAGCACGAACGCGAGTATCGCGGCAAAATTAAATGACAGCAGGCGGGAAGATTGCTGATCACTCATGCCGAGCCTGCCTGTGCGAGTTCGATGAAACGAATTTTCAACGTGAATTCAGGAAAGGATCGCATGCTGACGGGCGATGGGGGTCGGAGGAAAGTGTAATCCGGTGGGAAGCACAGCAGGCTGCAGGAAATGGTTGAGGTCCTCACTACAGCAGCGAACATCGCTATAACTGGGAAGGTTTCGACAACGTCTGATCGTTCGAAACTGTCGCAGAATGATGATCGCATCTCTTGGCCACTTGCAAATTCCGGGTGCGTGTGGTGGCTGTCAGCAGGCGGGTGGTTGACGCGCAGAACCCGGGACGGATTTGGATGTATTGCAGGGGGCTCCGGGTTGATTTTCGCTGCGGACGCAGCGATACTGACGGGCGATCCGGACACCACGACTGCCGCGACTGCGTGGGGGCCTCGCAGTTTTTGAATCGCTGCGAGCGAATCGGGGTACAGTGACGGCCCACTCGCCAACAGACTCGTTATTCGCCGGAAGCCGTGACTTATGGCGTTTTTGAATGAATTCAGGCACGACTATTTCATCAGTTATGCCGTCGTGGATGACCTGAAGCCGGCCGGTGTGGAAACCGGCTGGGTGACGAACCTGGTGCGTTCGCTGGACACGCTGCTGAGCCAGGAAATTGGCCGGGCCGGGCGGCTGGATGCGTTCTGGGATCGTCAGGACCTGCAGCGGAATTCGCCGCTGGAGGCGAAGATCCGCGAGGCGCTGCAGTCGACCGCCTGTTTTGTGCTGGTGCTGACAAACGGGTATCTGGAGTCGGATTGGTGTACTCGCGAACTCAGGTGGTTCAGAGAAGCGGCGGCAAAGCAGCAGCGATCAAATTCACGAATTTTCGTGGTCGATTTGGGGCATTTGGCTGAACCGCAGCGGCGGCAGATGTTCGACGGACATCTGACATATCCATTTTTCGAATTGACTGAG
>SXXK01000489.1 GCA_005791255.1 Planctomyces sp. | reverse complement strand
CGGTCACCGCTGCGAGGTAGCTGTGAAAAGGAAATCTCCTCAGATCCCAACGCCCTCAGGTTGCCATTTCAGGTATCACCCGAAATCCCGGGCCGGTGCCGCCACGGTTGAAACGGCCGTCTGCCTGCCATTTCTGCTGCTGCTGATATTTGCCGGCGTGGAATTCGCGAATGTCGTTTTCCTGAAACAAACGCTGAACCTCGCTGCATTTGAAGCTGCCAAGTCCATTTCATCCCCCGGGGACAACAACAGTCTTGCTCTGCAGAGTGCAGCTCGCGTGATGACTTCCCGTCGCGCCCCAAACTACACCATCTCGATCTCACCTGCTGTCACACAGGATACACCTCGAGGCACGGCCATTACCGTCACAGTCACGGCCTCCGCCTCCAATCTTTCCTTCGGCCCCGTCAGCTTCATGAGCGGACAAAACGTTTCTGCTGTTGTCAGAATGGCCCGACTCTGATCACTCCGCTGAACGCCTTCTGCGAGACATACTATGAAATCAAAACGTCTCAACCGCCAGGTTTGTCACCATCCCCACGCTGCCTCAGATCGCCGTGGTGCCGCCCATGCTCTCATTGCCTCAATGCTCGTTGCATTCGGAATCACAATCGCCTTTTCCATAGATTATGCCTACATGCAGCTTATACGCCCTGAACTGCGCACAGCCACCGATGCTGCAGCGAAGGCAGGCGCCGAAAATCTCGCGCGCACCCGCGATCCTGATCAGGCTGTCGCCGCCGCCGTGCAATTTGCCAGCCTCAACAAAGTGGGCGGACGTGACTTCCAAATCCGCCCGAATGACGTGGTTTTAGGTCAGGCAGTGGCCGGCCAGAATGGACAATGGAACTTCAACGCCGGCTTGTCACCCTACAACGCTGTGCAGGTGCAGTCAAAAGTCGGTGGCAGTGGAATCTTCTCGCAGGTTGAATTGTTCTTCAAAACCCTGACCGGCCGGGACGGATTCAGTACCTCAGCAAAAGCCACCGCCGGACGCCAGGAGATCGAAATCTGCCTGTGCCTCGACCGCTCGCAATCCATGATCCTGCGATCCGACAGCAACGCCTACCCTTCAGGAAATCCACTCCTGTACCCGCGATCCTACTACCCCAGCACAGCAATTCAGAATGATCACTCCCCACCACATCCCAGCCTCAGTCGCTGGGCTGCACTGCGAGATGCCATCAACGTCTTTCTCGACGAAGCCGGCGCCGCACAATCGCCACCCAGAACCAGTTTGGTTACATGGAGCAGTGCTGCTCGACAGTCCTACTTTCCCAGACTCTCTTCCACCGACGTCAGCTGCGACATTCCCCTCCCAAATGCCTCGACCTTTACCTGGAGCAGCAACCGCACCGCCGTCGCTGACAGAATGACATCACTCTCTTCAGGTCCCCTCATCGGCAATACAAAACTGTCCGACGGTATCGACGAGGCCGTTCGCGTCCTCACCGGTTCCAACAGCCTCGTCCAAAGCAATAAAGTCATCATCCTCTTCACCGACGGCGTCTGGGCGAATTGTCGTCACCCCGAAGATGCCGCCAGAGATGCGGCCAGCGCAGGCGTCGCAATCCACTGCGTCAGTATGCTCACAGGCTCGCAGACCGTCCTGCGAAATATCGCCAGCATTACCGGAGGCTCATACAATGAGGCCACCAATGCAGAACAACTTCGCACCACCTTCCGCAACCTCGCTCGAACTGTCTCCATCGTCCTGACCGAATAGTCCCGATGGACGATGCACTGCTCCGGAAACATAGTATGAAACGATGCAATCCGTCACGCTCCACCGAACGACGCGGCGCCGTGACTGTCGAATTTGCCCTCGTGGTACCAATTATTCTGCTGCTCTTTTTCGGAGCTCTGGACCTTGCGTCCATGAATTTTGCACGACACACGATCGGCTTTGCCGCTTACGAAGGTGCTCGCAAAGCGGCAATCCCCGGAAACACCGCCACACACGCAACCACGGAAGCCATGCGACAAATGGGACTGGTCGGACTGGGTACCGGAGCAGTGATCTCAGTCACACAAACAAATACCGAGGTCACAGTCAGCATTCAGGTGCCATCCAGCGGGTTCTCATGGAGCCCTCTCGGTTACTTCGCCAACTACTCCATACGCGAAACCTGCACACTGAGAAAAGAGTAAAGGATTGCTCACCAACTTCAATAGCCGGCAGCCATGCCGTCCTTTCGAGACTCACTGGCGCCGAAATACACTCCTCGCACCGCGTCGTACATAATCCCCTGATATCCGCCAAATTCCCCGCGCGCCGGCTTCAGAGCATGCCCCCGCTCACTCAAACGCTCTGATAAACCCTCCGGAAAACCTGATTCCAGCGCCACAGTACCGCCGTTTGTCATCTGCTCACCAGTCGGTTCCGATGACCCGGAATGCAGAATTCGCGGTGCGTCACCGGCCTCCTGAATGTTCATTCCGAAATCCAGAACATTCATCAGTATCTGCACATGGCCCTGCGGCTGCGTCGCTCCACCCATCACCCCAAAACTCATGTACGGCTGCCCATCCTTCGTCACAAAAGCCGGGATGATCGTATGGAACGGCCGCTTGCCAGGCGCATAGGAATTCATCCGACCAGGCTGCAGATCAAACATTTCCCCGCGATCCTGCAAGGAAAAACCCAGTCCCGTCGGGCAAACGCCCGAACCGAAGCCCCGATAGTTGCTCTGTATCAATGACACCATGTTTCGATCAGAATCTGCCGTCGTCAGGTAAATTGTATCGCCCTCCTCCACCGCCGCCGGAATCCCAACCGGATAGCTGGACGCAGCACGCTCCGAATTCATCAGCACGCGACGTCGATCAGCGTAATCAGTCGATATCAGCTCCGCCACGGGAACTGCTGCAAACTGAGGGTCAGCGTATAACCTGGCCCTGTCCTCAAACGCCAGCTTTTTCGCCTCCACAAACCAGTGCACATGGTCCGCACTGCCAAATCCAGCCTTGCCAACGTCAAACCCGCTCAGCAGATTCAACATCTGTAAAGCTGCGATCCCCTGACCGTTCGGCGGCAGCTCCCAGACATCATAGCCCCGGTAATTTACAGAAACCGGTGCCACCCACTCCGACTTGTGCTGCTGCAGATCCTCCAGCGACAGGTGCCCACCATGCTGCCGCACAAAATCTGAGATTCGCACCGCGGTTGAACCACGGTAAAACTCATCCCGTCCATGCTCGACGATCCGCTCCAATGTGTCAGCGAGGGCCGAATTGGTGAACACGTCGCCCTTCCGAGGCGCTCGGCCGTTCACCAGAAAAGTCTCCGCAAAACCCGGCTGATCACGAAAGACCGTCTCACCACTCCGCCAGCCCTCGGCTATCACCTCGCTCACCGGTATGCCCTCTCGAGCATACCGGATGGCCGGCGCCAGTACCTCAGACATCGGCAGCCGACCAAACCTGCCGTGCAGTTCAAACCAGCCATCCACACAGCCAGGCACGGACAACGGCAACACACCAAACGATGGAATCCGTGACAGCCCCCGCTGACGAAATTCCTCAGCAGTCAGACCCATCGGCGATCTGCCACTTCCGTTCAACCCGTGCAGCCTGCCGGTCCCGGAATCCCAGACAATCGCAAACAGATCCCCGCCTATCCCACAACCCGTTGGTTCAGCCACGCACAGCACTGCATTTGCCGCTATCGCCGCATCCACGGCCGAACCACCCCGCCGCAAAATATCAACCGCCGTCATCGTCGCCAGCGGCTGACTCGTCGCCGCCATGCCGTGACGTGCTATCACTTCAGAACGAGTCGCGAAGGATCGCCCAGCCGGACGATCCCCCGCGCCTGCACAACTGCAACTCATCAGCATCAGTACAATAGCCAGAGCACCGATTTCTGATCTCACTTCCAGCTCCTTCAGCCCGGAAACTCAAGCCACGCACCAACACCAATGATGTCACCGCAAATCACCAGCTCGAACCACAACCAGCTTCGCCGGATCAATATGCCGCCGGAATGCATCTCGCACCTGCTCCGGCGTCAACACAGATATCCGACGCTCCTCCTCCGCATCCCGCGCAAACTTCCGCGACAAATGCAGATTTGAAATCAGCTGCGCCGCAATCGCCCCGTCACTCGAACGTGAGACCTTGCGGGACTCCAGCCAGGCCGTCTGAGCATCCGACAACTCCTTCGCTGTCGGACCATCCTTCAGAAAACGCTCCAGCTCTTCCATCGCCGCTTTCTCCACAGCATTCATGTTCGCCGGATTCGTAATCGCATTGATGCCGAACCGCGCATCATTCCCCGTACTCGGAATACTCACGGAAGAATTCACACCGTAGGAAAGGCCCTCGTTCTGTCGAATGCGATCACCCAGACGCGAACTGAGCGTCCCGCCACCCAGAATGAAATTGCCCAATTGCAGCGCTGCCGCATCCGGATGATCGTCATTCATTGCAAATGACAAACCCGCCAGAAACACAGCGTTCGCCTTATCAGGTGTCACAATGTCCTGCTTCTTCGCCTCCACATCAGCACGAGCCTCACGGGAAATCTCCTTCCAGGGAGTCTCGGACTTCCAGCCTTTCAGAATCTCTCGGACAGCAGACATCGCCGATTCCACCTCGAAATCACCCACAATCGCTATCTCAGCATGACTTGCCGACATCTGCTGCTGATACACAGACTTCAACTGATCCAAAGTCACTGACTCCAGTTCCTCCTTCCGCTCTGTCATCGTCATCGAATAACGCACATCCCCTTTCGGGTACTGTGACAGGCTGCGCGACAATAACTCAGAACTCAGTGTCGCAGGATCCGACTCCATCGATGCAATCATCGAGGCCGAACGCAAACGCATCTGCTCAAATTCTTCGGCCGGAAACGCTGGCTCCCGAAGAATCTCACCCAGCAGATAAATCCCCTTCTCCAGTGAATCCCGACGGGCTTCAATCGAAAACGACAGAGTTCCGGCAGCACCGCCACCACCCCCACCGCCACGACCACCACGACGTCCACGCCCACCTCCGCCACCACCACCAATCTGTACATTCAAACGGTCCATCTCCTGCTGCAGCGCCTGACGATCCAGTCGCTTCGTGCCAGCCATCAGCATGGATGGGATCATCGAAGCCGCCGTCCCCTGATCCTTCAGAGACTCCTCGTTCCCATAACGCAGCGCCAAAGTCATCGCTACTGTCTCACCACGATTCTTCTTCGGAAGCAACGCAATTCGCAGGCCGTCCTCCTCAATGATCCGAGTCCTTGCGTCCAGATTTTCCGGAGTCGGATCAAAAGCTTCACCCGCCGCTACTGCAGCGCCACCCTTGTAGTCCTTCACCACATCCGCAATCGACGGCACTGAGGGAATGGTCAGACGCCTGGGAGCATCCGACGGGATGAAAAGACCCAGTGTCCGATTCCACGGCTTGAAATACGTCGCCGCGACCCGATTTACATCCGCTGCCGTCACACTCTGCACACGATCCCGTTGCAGAAACAGCAGGCGCCAGTCACCCAGCGACGCCGCTCCACTCAGCGCCGATGCCATCGCTGCTGCACTGGTCATCAACTGCTCAGAACCTCGCTTCGCACGCAGCTTCGCACGCTCCACTTCCTCTGCCGAAAACTCAACACTGCCAAGTTCATCAATCGTCTTCAGCAGCAGCTCCCGAGTTTCATTCAGACGCCCCTCAACCGGAGACGCTGAAAATGTGAACAAACCCGGATCATGCGAACTGTCCGATCGACCGGATGCACTCGTCGCAATCTTCGTTTCCACCAGAGCACGGTCCAGACGGCCAACCTTCGTCTCCGACAACACACTCCCAAGAATCGACAAAGCCGCCCAGTCCTCATGTGATGCCGCAGGCATGTGATACGCAGCTACCACTGCTCCCACCCCACCGACACGCCTCAGAATCACTTCCCGCTCTCCATCCTGCGCCGGCTCTTCCGTGTAAGTCGCATCCAGCCGACGCTCCGGCCGCGGTATTGATCCCAGATACTTACCCAGCAGTTCCAGGGCCTTCGACTCTTCAAAACGCCCCGTCACAATCAGCACCACGTTGTCCGGCTGATAATACCGACGATAAAACGCCTGCAGATTCTCAATGGGAACCCGCTCAATGTCCGAACGATTTCCAATCGTGGTCTGGCCGTAGTTGTGCCACTCATAAGCGGCTGCCATCACTCGCTGAAACAGCACACCCTCAGGACTGTTCTCACCACGCTCGAACTCATTCCGAACAACCGTGAACTCCTTCAGCAGATCCTCACGATCAATGAAACTGTTGACCAAACGGTCACATTCCAGATGGATCGCAAACTCAAGATTTTCATCCGTCGCCGGAAGTGTCTCAAAATAATTGGTTCGATCCTGATTGGTTGTACCGTTGAAACTGGCCCCGTGATCACGCAATGCCTTCGGCACGTCACGAAACGTCGGAGTCCCCTTGAACACCAGGTGCTCCAGCAGATGCGCCATCCCGGCTTCGCCATAACCCTCATGCCGAGATCCCACAAGCACAGTCATGTTCACCGTGATCGTCGGCTGTGAAGCATCAGGAAACAGCGCCGCCCTCGCGCCATTCCCAAAACGATACTCCGTCACACCCTCAATCGCCGCCATCTTTTCAGGAGGATCCGCCGCACGAACCGCACCCATTGATACCAGGA
Organism: Planctomyces sp.; assembly: GCA_005791255.1. GTDB lineage: Bacteria > Planctomycetota > Planctomycetia > Planctomycetales > Planctomycetaceae > SXXK01. The sequence continues at coordinate 34,076 of SXXK01000489.1, read as the reverse complement.
CCAGTATCGCCGGAATCACACGCATCAGCACCATCACACACCGCACCTTTCCCCGCTCAGCCCGTCGCCTGCAAAAACAGTCCCAAACACAGCCCGAAATCTACCATCCGCAGAGCATCACACAAATCAACTCGAGGACCACCACCGTTTTCCAGCGGCTGAAATCCTGCTACACTCTGTGCCGATTCGTTCATTGTGAATCCACACCACACCCTCTCGCATGCCACACAGGCACCCGTTACTGCATGGCTCAACACGAATCCGAACGCGAGGACCTGATCCGCGAGGCTACCGCACTCCTGCCTCGCGCCGAAGTCCTGCTGCCATCCCTCCAGGAACCCCTCACTGTCGGCTTCCGAGAATCAGCACCCAGCTTCTTCTTTGGACAAAATCAGGTCTATCACTTCGACGGCGCCGGCAGATTGCGACGCGCATTCGTTGCTGGTTTCCTCTACCGCAGCCAGCACTCCGGACTCGCTCGCCTTGAAAGAATTCGCACTGAAACCCAGACCGTCCTGCTGCGGTCAGATCTTGACTCGGAACAACTCCTCACGTTCCGCAGCACTATGCTGGAAACCCTGAGAATCATCCAATCAGGGCTGACAGATGGATCCCTCAAAGCCTCCCGCAGTATTCCTCCGGAAACCGATTGGATCACACAACTCAGTACCATCCTGCCGATAATCGTCTCCGCCGATCCCTGGCTGTCCGATACAATTTCGGCACGCCGCTGAAACGCTCCGGAAGTCACACTGGCATCCGACGGCTCATGCTGGCAGAATGGTGCGAATCCCCGCCCCGTCCCAGTTTCCATGTGTAAACTTTTTGCACCGAACTGCCTCCTGCCTGTCCCGCCCTGATCGGAGTTCCCGATGCTCACGTCGCTGAAGGTGCTGTCCCTGATCCTGCCGCTCGTCGTCACACTGACCCAGCCTCCCGCCGAAGACCTCGTCCGCTCCATTGAACAGCAGCGGGGAGGCCGACACTGGATTGATCAGCCCACGGATCCGCCAAAATCACCTGCCGAGTCCGCAGCCTGTTTTGCGATTGAACTCGGCTTCCAAATCGAACTTGTGGCCGCAGAACCACTGGTCTTCGATCCGGTCGCAATCGACTTCGACGCCGCCGGACGCATGTTTGTCGCCGAATATGGCGACTATCCGTCGGGCCCACCAAAATCGGACACAGACGCACTCTCACAAATCGTTCTGCTCGAAGATCTGAACCACGATGGAAAAATGGACCGGCGATCGGTCTTTGCACAGCACCTGAAATTTTGCCACAGCGTCCTCGCCTGGGGCACCGGCGTTCTGGCGTGCACAGAAAGCTCGATCGTGTACCTGCCCGACGACAATCACGATCGCGTGGCTGACCGCACAGAGACCTGGTTCGAAGGCTTCACTCCGGCCCACCCACAAATGCAGATCGGCTGCCCGCGAATGGGACTCGATAATCGCATCTGGTGCACCTACGGCCATGGAAAGGTTCGCTGCGTCCGCCCTGGCTTCGAATCTGCCGCCCCAGTGGATATCCCCCGAGTCGACTTCTGTTTCGACCCGTACACCATGAAGTTTGAAGCCGTCTCCGGCGCCGGACAATTCGGCAACACGGTCGACAGCTTTGGCCGTCGCTTCTTCAGTTCCAATCGAAACCCTTCCATGACAGCAATGTTCACCCTGGAACAGGTGGCCCGCAATCCGTTTGCCGGAATCGCGGCAGGACATACAGACGCCGGACCAGCCGGTGAAAAAACACGCGTCTACCCCAGAGTGTCGATGAAGAGCAACTGGCTCTCGCACGCCGGAACCCATACGTCTGCCTGCGGAGTCACTGCGTATCGCGGAGGCCTTGCCGGACCGGATTCCGATACTTCAGTCTTCGTCTGCGAGCCGGTTGGGCACCTCGTCACTCGCTCCGTCATCACGCCTGACGGCGCTGGATTCAACTCCTCTCGCGCACGCGAAACCGCCGATTTTCTCACATCGACCGACACCTGGTTTCGACCCGCCAGCCTCGCCACAGGCCCCGACGGCTCCCTGTACCTCGCAGACATGTACCGTTTGTGGGTCGAACACCCCAAATTTGTTCCCGATGATGTCGCCGCAAAGATGGACTGGCGAGCCGGTGAGGATCGCGGACGCATCTGGAGAATTACTCCGCTGCACTCAACATCCACTGCCTTCCGACAGCCTCAGTCTGTCGCCGACTGCGTCGCACTCCTGACCGATGGAAATGGCTGGCGACGACTCCTCGGGCAGCGACTGCTGCTCGAAAAACGCGACGAATCATCAATCCCGCTGCTCCGCAGACTGCTCGCTGCCCAGGACCCGGGTCTGCCGTCCGCCTTCGGTCGATTGCATGCCCTCTGGACACTCCACGGACTGCACGCACTCACCCCCGCCGACATCAGCATCGCAGCCGAAGATACGTTTGCCCAGGCCCGACAGGATGCAGCCCGCCTGTCCGGCATCGTTCAGGATATCTCCGTTCGACAAAGAGTGCTCTCCACACTGCTGCAGGATCCGGCCCCCGGAGTCTGCTTTCAGGCACTCCTGGCCCTCAACAGCACCGATGCCAATCTCTCAGCCACCGCTGCAAAGATCGCCGCCACCGATGATCCATGGATCCAGCGAGCATTTCTTGTGGCGGTCCCGGAATCCGCGCATCTCGTCATTCAACTGCTGGCCGCTGCCCCGGCCTCACCAGATACCACACAACTCGCTGTTCGACAGGACTATCTGCGGCGTCTGGCCGTCAACACCTGCGTCCATGGCAACCTCGATGCCCTGAAAATCGTGGCTGACAGCATTCGCGATTCCGCAATCACGCCTGTCTGGTTCCGCACAGCGGTCGTTGTTGGCCTTTCCGAAGGACTGCCCGGATCACGCAACAGCCACATGCCCAAATCCGTTTCCGCTCTGCTTCAAAACCCACCACCGGAACTCGCTGATAGCCTCGCGGGGATCCGCCAGACCCTTGAGACTGCCGCTGCTGTCGCCGTCGATCGCACCGCCTCAGATCTGGATCGTACTGCCGCGATGTCATTGCTGCCGCAGCTGCCGACCGAACAACTCCAGACTGCTGTCTCCAGTTTGCTGTCACCAGGAGAATCATCAGCCTGCCAGAAAGCTGCGGTTGACGTTATCCGACGCTCGGGTCGACCAGACCTCGTTCGACAGGTCATGGATTGCTGGTCTCAACTGACACCGGCGGCGCGTTCCACCGCCATCGACCTGTTCCTCAGCCGCAGAGACAGCCTGAACGATCTGCTCGCTCGGATGCAGTCCGGAGATATCCCTGCGGCAGCTCTCTCCATTGATCAGAGACTGCCACTGCTGCAGAACAGCGACAAAAACACTCAGGAAATCGCCCGCTCATTATTCGGAGGAGCAGTCTCCGCCGACCGCCAGCAGGTGGCCCGGAATTATGCCGCGGCTCTTTCACTGGACGCAGATATCGCTCGCGGAGCACTTGTGTTCGAACGCACCTGCAGCAAATGTCATCGCGTCGGAGGCCTCGGCCACAATGTCGGACCGGACATCAGCGACACACGCGCTCGTGCCGCCGATGCCCTGCTGTATGACATCCTCGACCCCAATCGCCGGGTCGACCCGCAATACACAGAATACATCGTTGTCACAAAGGACGGCCAACTTCTCAATGGACTGCTGGTCAGTGAAACGCCAGCAACACTGACTCTGAAACAGCCCGAAGGACGGCAGGTCGCTGTGGATCGCAGCGAAATCGAAGAGCTGCGGTCCAGCAACAGGTCCCTGATGCCGGAAGGAATCGAAAAGGATGTCACCGTCCAGCAAATGGCCGATGTGCTGGCCTTCCTCAGACAGCCACCCGAACAGCGAACTGCTGGCTTCTCCCGAGCCCCCTGAACCAGTACTGCCACCAACTCAGCTCAGTATCTCCTGCACAACACGACCATGCACGTCCGTCAAACGGAAATCCCGTCCCGAATTTCTCCACGTCAGACGCGTATGGTCCAGTCCGAGGAGATGCAGAATCGTGGCGTGAAAATCATGCACATGCACTTCGTCGGCCGCAACCTCGATGCCATAGTCATCCGACGCCCCCCAGGTCATCCCGCCACGAACTCCACCACCAGCCAGCCAGGATGAAAACACCCAGTGATGATGCTCACGACCAGCGGCCTGCGGCGCCGCATTGAAAGGTGTCCTGCCAAACTCCGTCGTCCAAACCACCAGAGTGTCGTCCAGCATGCCCCGCTGTTTTAAATCCTGCAGCAGTGCCGCCGTCGGCTGATCGACATTGGCAGCCAGCGGTGCATGAGTCTGCATATCTCCGTGGGCATCCCAGTTACCTGACGATCCCGTGTCAATCAGTTCCACAAATCTCACACCCCGCTCAGCCAGACGCCGCGCAATCAAACACTGCCAGGCAAAGCCCGCAGTACTGCCAGGCTCCAGTCCGTAACTGCGGAATGTCGATTCCGTCTCATCACTCAGATCAAAAACCTCCGGCATCTCCTTCTGCATGCCAAAGGCGGTCTCAAAGGACTGCATCCGAGCCTCCAGCAGCGCATCATCACCGCGATCAGAACGATGCCGCTGATTCATCCGCGCCAGCAAACCCAGCTCCAGTCGCTGCAGCTCCTCAGATTCAGCTCGACGCTGAATGTTGGCGACAGGCTCGCTGCCCGGCACAACACGAGTCCCCTGATGGGTACCAGGGAGAAAATCACTGCCCCACACCTGCCCCCCGGCATACGGCGTCTGAGGCGCAAGAACAATGAAGGATGGAAGATTCCGATTCAATGTCCCCAGCCCGTAACTGATCCACGAACCCATGCTGGGACGGGCAAACGTAAACGAACCCGTGTGCATACCCAGTGTCGCTTCATAATGATTTGTATGGTTCGACTTCATCGAACGAATCACACACAGATCATCCACACAGGCTGCTGTCCGAGGACACAGATCGCTGACCTGCGTCCCGCATGTCCCCCGCGGCCTGAATGTCCACTGCGGGGACTTCAGATACATACTGAAGCTGCCCTTCCGCCCCTGAAACTCATTCACCGTCACCGTCTTCCCGGCATCACGCATCAGCTTCGGACGAGGATCCCAGGTATCCACGTGGGATACGCCTCCGCTCATGTACAACATGATCACCCGGCTGGCTCGTGGCCTGCTGTCAGGAATGCCTGGCGCGAGCGGATTCCGCAGTCGCACACCGCTGTCTTCGGCCAGAAGTTCACTCAGCAAACCCGGCAGCAGCGACGACCCCGCCGCCAGTGACCGCAGGCACTGCCCGCGAGTCATCTTCGACGCACTGATCTCTCGATTCATGGTTCAATCCACATGCAAAAACTCGTTGCTGCCAAGCAGCGATCGAAGTACCGCTTCCAGTGATTTGCGACGTCCATCACTCTCCGCAAAACGCACCCCATAATCCTGCATAAATTCCAAAGCCTCGCTCAGTTCTTCAGCCTCCGGCCACCGCTGCAGTGCCTGTCGCCACGCCAGACGCAGTCGCTCCGAATCTTCCGAAGCAGTCACCTCCAGCCGCTCAGACCACGCAGCAGCAGCCTCATGAACCAGCGGATCATTCATGAAAAACAGAGCCTGAGTCGGAACCGTTGTCCGCGCACGTTCTGCCGTCGATGCGTTCGTATCCGGACCGTCAAACAAACCCAGAAAAGGATGCCGCCGCAAACGCGATGTCATCAGGTACACACTGCGACGCCGGTGATCATAAACAGCGCTGAACGGACCGTGCTGACTGAATCCCCACTCAAACGGCTGCGGGAAAGGATGGGCGGTACCCACAGATCGATCCAACTGACCACTCACTGCCAGAATGGAATCACGAATCTCTTCTGCAGAAAGTCGGCGACGAACTACGCCGGGAGCAGCACTTACCACACCAGCGGCACTCGCCTGCTGCTGCCACACCGCACTGCGCAGAATCACACGATGCAGCGACTTGATACGCCAGCCCTCTCGTACAAACCGTTCCGCCAGATAGTCGAGCAACTCCGGATCCACTGGCGCTGCCCCCCGGACCCCGAAATCATTCGGAGTCCGCACAAGACCACTGCCAAAATGATACTGCCACACCCGATTCACTATCACCCTCGCTGTCAATGGATTCTCAGGACGGACCAGCCACTCGGCAAGCTGCAGTCGACCACTCCCCGTCAGCTCAACTCCGGCAACATCCCCACCCACTGCTTTGAGAAATCCTCGAGCAACAGATTCCCCGAGCTGATCAGGCTCTCCCCGCTGCTGAATACGCACATCATGAGCAGTCCCCTCGGACATCGCGTAGGCCATCGGATAAGGACCATTGGCAAGCAGTGTCTGCAACTCCTGCTGGAGCACGTCCGCACGCCCCTGCAGTGCAGAAATCTGCTGCCTCAGGCGCTGCACTTCCCCGCGACGAACAGCAGCATCCTGCCGCGAAACCCTGTAATCAATCGCTGGAATGGGTGCGGACTGCAACGCAAAATTATCCACGTCGAGCGCCGGACGCAGGCCAGGCAGATGCCCGTAACTGTCTATGAAACTGTAATCGATGACACCATCCCAGTTGGGCAGACACTCCCCATGAAACTCCGCAGTCAAACCCGCACCCACAATCTGACCCCGATAACTGCGGTTCCGAGTATCCAGCACAATTTGAACCTGGTGCCATTCGCCCGCACTCAGCTCCCCCACACGAACATATCCCGTCGCAGACTTGGTGAACATCGCACGATCCGTGAAATGCAGCTCCACAGCCGGCAGCGGGCCCGGTCCGTGCCCTATGTAATAGCGCCACGATCCGCAGCCTTCCGCTGCCTGATAAGGGCGAATATCAAATGCCAGATGCACCAGACCAGCAGGATCCGCAGGCAAATCCGTGATCGTCACACCAAACCCGTCATACTGCGATCGCTGGGGCAGAAACAATCCCTGACGACCCATTCCGTAAACATTCTCCAGCGGACTTTGTGACTCTGGCCGCAGCTTCACAATACTGCCCGGCCCGGCATTCCACGGAGCTGTCAAGCCAGCATCCCCTGCCTGTTGTTGCTCAAGATCTCCGTCCAACCCCGTCAGCTGACGCAACTGAGCCGCCAGGGCTTCAGCCGACTCGCCCGCAGACACCGACCACTCTCGCGATACTGCTCCCACTGGCACAGACTGCAGAACGATGTTGTCAAAATCCAGCCCCGGACGGACCTGCGATCGATCGCTGTCCGCGCACAGAATCAGCAGATCAGGTGAAAACTCCTGCCCCGCCCACCAATCCTCACTCTGCAACATCCCCTGCTCTGTCCCCAGACGACAGACAACATGGTGAGCCCGCAGATCCAGCTCCAGTTGCAAACTCAGCCATTCGCCCGCCCGATACTCACCTGCCTTCACAGACTTTTCGCCCGACTGCAACAACACCCCGCCCTGACTCAGAAGCACATCAATACCCCGCCCCGACACGGACGATGCAAGGCGAATTCGATGTCCTCCCTGTTCCGGTGAAGCTCCATCCCTTACCCGAAAATCCACGCTGAACCAGAGCTTTGATGCCGGCTCAGCACTGGCCGTCTTCAGTCCCTGCCAGACCCGCCACGGCTCGGCACCCGACGGCACCGTCAGCCCGTGACGACCGCCCGGATACACGTGCTGAAACGGACTCTGAGCCTCACCTGTGACCGACACCACTCCCGTGTACAGCCACGGAGACACCGGAACTCCATAACTGCCACCGGCAGCCGGAGCCTGCAGTTCAAAATCGCCGTCCAGATCCATCAGGCTGCGCAGCACCGCCACAGGAACGGGACGCTTGAGGGCCGCCAGCTCCCGCGACAAATCAGCCGTCCGCCTCACATAGGACCGCCACTCAGTTTCCGCCTGCTGTGGCGGCACAAGAGGCGCCAGTGAACGCACTCGCTGCTTCTGCTCAGAACCCGGAAATGGGTAACGACTGCTGTCAAAGATGCCGTACAGTGAATAGTACTCAGCAGTGGAAATCGGATCGAATTTGTGGTCGTGACAGCGAGCACAACCAATACTCAGACCCAGAAATGTCTGGCCCACGCTGTCAATCGTGTCGTGAATTGTCAGATGGTGATAGTTTTCCGAGTCAAAACCAAACCGCCGGGACAATGCCAGATAGCCCGTTGCTGTCACTCGCTCCGCAAATCGCTCATCAGGACTCCGCAAGGCCAGAATGTCACCGGCCAGCTGCTCGCGAACAAACTGGTCAAATGGCACGTCCCGATTGAAAGCCTCAATCACATAATTCCTGTAGCGCCACGCTTCAGGCACAGGATAGTCGGCCGTTTCACCCGCCGTATCGGCGTACCTCACCACGTCCAGCCAGTGTCGTCCCCATCTTTCACCATAAGCCGGAGTCGCCAGCAGACGATCAACTACTTTCTCAAACGCGGCCGGATCTGCATCCCGCTCGAAGGCATCCAGTTCGTCAGGTGTCGGCGGCAGCCCCGTCAGATCAAAGTTCACGCGACGCAACAGAGTACGTCGGTCCGCATCACCACTCGGTTCAAGTCCCGCATTTCGCAGCCCACGCAGTACATACGCATCGATTTCCGTCCGACACCAACCAGAATCTGCCGTCGGTACAACAGAACTGCCGATCGGCTGAAACGCCCAGTGCTTCGCCGATTCAAAATCGGCTACCCTCTCCGGCCAAACTGCTCCCGCCAGAATCCAGTTCCGAAAATCCTCCACCTGCTCTGCCGACAAGGACTGATCGACAGCAGGAGGCATTGCAGAAACGTCCGGCTGCCTGGCAATGGCCCGAAACAGCAGACTGCCCGCAGAATCCCCACGGATGATCGCCGGACCGGAATCCCCGCCCGCCAGTAATGCATCCACCGAGTCCACACGCAAACCACCAGATACCCGCTCACCACCATGACAGCGGAAACAGGTACCCGCCAGCACAGGCCGAATCCGATTCTCAAAGAACTCCTCGCTGCTGACATCCTGAGCAGCAGTCCGACACTGCAGAACCTGCAGAAATATCAGGATAAACAGAGCTGTTCGCATGAGAATCTGCCAGCAGGACGACGGAAAACTGCCATCGAATGACTTCCAGTGCCGTAATCATAACACATTTCTTCGGCAAAACTTACCGTCACCCCATCCCGCCCGTCTCAGCAACGTCCTCCGACCCACTTCACCCTAAACGCACTACCCGCCACCAGACGCTGCCACACTCCCAACGACATCGCAGATTCGCTGATGCCGCAGCAGCCCACCGGTCACTGCTGATCCAGCCGGCACTCAATGACGCCCGCGATGCTGCGACGACGGCTGCACCTGCACCACCGGCTGCGCTCGCTCGCCACTGCAAATCACCACCAGCAGATTGCTGATCAACTGCTCCCGCTGCTCATCACTCATGTGCAACTCGGCAGTACTGAGCCGCTGCACCGCATCCTTCACAATCTCCACCGCACCCTCGACGATGGTTTTGCGAGCATCAATCAGTGCCATCGCCTGCTGACGCATCAGCATCGCCTGAGCAATCTCCGGTGCATATGTCAGGTCATTCATCCGCACATTCAGCACCCGCACACCCGCCGCCTGCACCGCCTCCTGCATCTCCTGAACAAATGCCCGATTGACCGTGTCATTCTCCAGTTTCAGACACGGCTCACTGTGGTCCGGGGATTCATACGGAAATTGAGCACTCACCCGCTTGATCACTGCACTGGCCTGGTCCTCAATAAACGTTCGATAACTCTCGACCTCCAATGCTGCCTTGTACGAATCATCAACACGGTAAACCACAATCGCACTGATCTGAATTGGATTCCCGTTTCTCTCCAGCACCGTTGTCACCGGAATGTCATGAGTCATATCCCGAGTCGGAATGCGATGCAAAGCACGACCCACAGGATGAATCCAGCTGATGCCCTGACGTCGAAGTGTTGTCACATACTTGCCAAACCGCAGTACAACTATCTCTTCACGCGGATTTACGATCACAAAACCAAACAGCAGAACCAGCCCAAAGGTCATCACAGTCACGATGGCCACCAGCAGAAGTTCCAGTTGCCCCTGATCCTGCTTCAACTCATTTGGCTCTGCTGTCGACATCACACTACCCCCTGACAATACCCATGCACCGCCGCCCGTAACTCCCCACGTCTCCCACAACGTACAGCACCCCGGGCAGGATCACGATATTCAGCCCAAATCGCTGTTTTTTCCTGACTTCAGCAGCTCAGAAGCATTCCCCGGACGATCATTCAGCGAGCGCAACACCCATCTCGTCAAGAAGCTGCGTCGCTCCGTACACGCGCCCCGTAATCCACAGCACATATCGAATGTCCACACCGATCGATCGACTGTAATCCGCATTCCACGCAAAGTCGTTGATCGTCGCTTCAAAACAGCGATCAAAATTGACTCCCACAAGCTCGCCTTTCGAATTCAGCACCGGACTGCCCGAATTCCCCCCGGTCGTATCTGTGTCATACAGGATTGCCACCGGTACCTGCCCCAGCCGCGGATGCAAAAAACCCTTAAAGTCACGCGCCCCGTACGCTCGCAGAACCGGCTCAGGTGTAATGAACGGGTCCTGCCCTGTCGTCTTCTCAATCACACCCCGAAGCGTGGAAATCGGAGTCCTGACGACGGCATCCGCCGGCGAATACGCTCGCACGCGCCCCGATGTAAAACGCAGCGTTCCATTCGCGTCCGGAATGAAGCCCGTTCGCAGAAACTGACCCTTCACCTCCAGCAGTGAACCGTAAAGTCGGCTCAGACGCCCCTCGCGAGTCTTGTCCAGTTCACGCAACTGCCGATAAGACGAATACAGGTCCAGCAGCAGGGTCAGCAGTGGATCCTTTGTCGCTCGCAGCTGATCAACCGTCTGTCCCAATGACTGCTCAATAAAACCAGCATCACCCAGTCTCGTCCCTTCAATCAGCCGCTTTGCCGCCTGCTCACAAATCTGCTCGCTCTCTGTCAGTGGGATCAGTGCAGGAATCTGACGAGCCCCGGGGATCGAACTCAGTCTTCGCAGCATACCCGACAACATCTCCACATCCGTCGGCGGATGCCAGTCACGCAACGACACCTTCAGCTCCTGCACAGACTGAGCATAATTTCGGTCCATCCATGGCGACTCTCGCTCGATGTCCGGCTTTGCACGCTCGTGCACCGCATCCACAACGGCAAAGCCAAATGCCGCTGCGCGACAGGCCTGCCGCAACTGCTGCAGATGAATCTCCAGCGGGCCGGCAGACTCCATCTCGGCATACACCGCAGCAATGTCCCGCAGCACACTGCCGTACTTCGGCCGCAGCACCTCATCCGCCTCAATACACGACTGCAGCTCCGACTCCTGCTGCAATCGCTTCTCAACGATCTGTGCTCGTTGCAAACCCTGCAATTGCCCGCGCGAACGCTTTTCCACATTCGCCAGTGATTTCGTTCGCGATGCATGCCTGATCGCGACCGAACGGTCACCGACTCCCGCTTCCTCCATCTGACGAATCTGCCACTGATACAGCTGCACAGTCAGAGGCAGCCGAACACGACTCTCATACTGCAAAAAACTGGCCGTTCGATGCCTCGCCGTTCGCCCCGGATAACCCAGCAGAAAGACAGCGTCACCCTCGTCCACACCCGCCGACTGCACACGCAAAAATCGTTTTGGACGATACGGAATATTCTGCGCGGACCACGTTGCCGAACTGCCATCCGGAGCCGTGTACGCACGCATAAACGAGAAATCCCCCGTGTGTCTCGGCCACTCCCAGTTGTCCGCTTCACCCCCAAAATTTCCCACTGATGCCGGCGGAGCAAACACCAGTCGTACATCCTTCAGATACGTATACAAAAACAACACATACGTCCGGCCCGCAAACATCTCTGCCGCTTCCGCACGCAAACCCGGATGCTGACGCTCCGCCTCAATCTCCAGCTCCTTCCGACGTTTTTCAATCGCCTTCGTTCGCTCCAGAAACGACATACCCTCCTGCACAACCGACAACACCTCCGCTGAAATGTCCCGGTAATTCTCCGTGATGCGAACCTGATAATCAGGAGCCGGAATCTCCTCACCACGGCTGCCAGCGATAAAACCATTCGTCAGCAGATCGCGATCACTGGTGCTGGCCTTCTGAATCGCGTCAAAAGCACAGTGGTGATTGGTGATGATCAGGCCCGAATCAGAGACAAACGATCCCGTGCAGCCATTCACTCGGCAGATACCGTCGACCAGACTGATCTCGCTGGGGTTGAACAACTGTTCTGCCGTCAGCTCAATTCCCCGCTCTCGCAGATTCACCCGCGGCAGCTCGCTCATGGGAAACATCCCATCATCCGCCAGCATGTTTGGTACTCCAGCAGTCACCAGCGCAATCACCAGCAGCGAGCCTCTCATCCGGTATCCCCTTTTAACTCAACACACACACAACAACACTCCGCTCGATCACTATTCCCCGCCGGCCGTGTCAGACGGCCCCCTCCCAATTTGACCACCAGGCGCGGAACAAACCCCACTGTGCCTTAAGAAAGTTCAACTGACTGTCACTCAACCTGTCCGAGCTGCCAATCTGATGCTCATACTCCGTGTGCCCTTCCAGCACCATCAGGGCCTTGTAGTACAGCACCAGATCAGGACCTTCATCATAGGTCGACAGTACCATCAGCGATTCGCTGAGCTGCTGCGCCAGCAAGCGAGACCTTGCACAGCCTCCCGCCGCCCGTTCACACAAGTCCACCAAACGCAGCACCTCCTTCGGAAGTGCATTGCCCACTCCCGTAATCGCACCACTGGCCCCGCAGTTCACATAACCGTGATACACCTGAGTATCCACGCCAACCATCAGTGTCAGTGAAGCGTCACGACTGGTGATGTGCTCGGCAGCATAGCTCAGCGACCTGGCACCGCCGAATTCCTTGAACCCCACCAGATTTGAAAACTCCTGCCGCAGGTCAAAAAACAGTTCCGCACGAGTCTCGAAGCCGTAGTACGGACTGTTGTAAATCACCGCAGGCAGACCATCAGCAGCACGCAGCACGCCAGCAAAATGCTGCCGCTGAGCCGCCGCTGATGTTCCCCGCGAAAGCACTCGCGGAATGACCATCAGACCCGCTGCACCCGCTCTGCGAGCATGAGCGGCATGAGCCGCTGCCAGCGCCGGATTCTGCGCTCCCGTTCCTACCACCACAGGCACGCCCGCTCGACACAATCGCTCCACACCTTCCTGACGCTGAAGGTCCGTCAGCAAAGGCCAATCCCCCATGGAACCACAATACACCACCCCACGCATCCCAGCCCCAACCAGCCGACGAGCCGTACTGACAAGAGCCTCAAAATCCGGTTGACCCGAAGCTGAACACGGAGTCATCAGTGCAGGAATACAGCCGCGAAAAATATTACCAACGTCAGACATTTGCAGAATACCGCCCGTCAGAAACCGTGAAAATTGCCATCGATTGCACCCTGTCACAGGCACACACCGCTGAAATCCTACTGCATTTCCCGCAGCGAATCGCGTCGATCATCCGGAATCACGCCGATTTTCGGTCGATTCCAGTCCCCAAAATGGGCTGGAAGTTGTCAACAACTTCCTCTCAAATACCCACCGTCACAGGCTGAATCAGACACATCGTCCGATCAGCCTTCCCGCTTCTGCACACCGCTTCCAACACGCCAGTCAAACCCCATGAGCGATCGCAACTACTCTCCATATCAGCAGAAAGTCATCCAGAGGTACTACGACAACCGCGAGCAGATGGATGAGCAGCGACTTGCTGAACTGGTCACCAACCTCTATCTCGCTCCACCCAAAAAACAGGCAAAACTCTGGGAATCCGCCGAAGAACTCATGACTCGCATGCTCATCCCCGCCACCCGCATCGCGCATGTCATGAAAACAAAAGACGCCGCTGTGCTCGCCAAAGTCGTTGAAGAAATCAAGAAGGGTGTTCTCAAACGCGATCCACCCCCGAAAAAAACCACCTGAACCGTTCCCCGGCGCAGTAAATACCCCCATGTCCAACCTGCTGAATTTTCTGCTCTATGAAGCCGGCTGGCTGGCCTGTATGGGAGCATCCGCCGCAGGTCACTCACAAATCGGCATCGCCTGCGCCGCAATACTCATGGCTGTTCACCTGCAACTGCACCCACGCCGCAGTCGCCAAATCCTGCTCATGACAGTCGCAGCTTCCGCTGGACTCCTCGTCGACTCCCTGCTCATCGCTGCCGGGATCCTGAAATTCACTCAGGCTGGCCCCCTGCCCTCTTTACCGCCCCTCTGGATGACCGTGCTGTGGGCTCAGTTTGCCACCACCATGCCCAATTGCCTGCGCTGGCTCTGCCAGCGACCTCTGCTGGCAGCCGCACTCACGTACGTCGGTGCCCCGATGACATTTCTGGGAGGACAGCGGATGGAACTGGTGCACATCGCCACCCCCGAACTGCCCAGCCTGCTGCTGCTGGGCAGCCTCTGGGCAATCACCGTTCCCGGGCTGCTCTGGTGCTCCTCCCGACTGCACCCCGGACCACCCTCCAGCGATGATTACACCTGCTTCCGCTGACCAGCAGCACCTCACCGGATATCCGGCTCAGGAAACTGCAGCTCCAGCCGACTTTCACCACCGTCGGTGTTCAGCACCACAGGCACCTTCCACACCGCCGATGCCATCCGACACAACCCCTTGCCGTCAGACGTGCAGTACCCCCACGTGACCTGCAGAACCAAAGACGCCTCGCCCGGCTGGCCGGAAAGCGGAATCACAATCTGCACCTCGCTGCCATCCCCCACCACCTCACCTTCCTGCCGCACCGCCAAAGCAGACTTCGGCACAACAGTCTGCTCAGACTCAGCAAACACCGCCCACGTCACCGGAAAATCGGCATTCCTCTTCCAGCCCGCCGGAATCTGCAACTTCACAACGGTTAACAACTCTGCGGTCGCTGCCAGCCTCACCGGAGCCACCTCCACGGCGGACTTCAGGTCCGGCAGCGGTCGCCGAACAGTTGTCTCCGGCGGCGTCAGGCCGACCACAGAAAACTCCGCCGACACCCCCGTAGCCTCATCCACCGTAATAATCCGGTGATTGTTTGTGTCGGCTATGAACAGTCGCCCCCCGGCATACGCCAGCCCGCCTGGTTCGCTCAGCTGCAATGGCTGTATTGCATTTCCGGCTGTACCGTCTCCCTGCCAGGTCGTCACAGCATTCCCATTCAGATCAATTCGTCGGATGCGATGATTGTAGGAATCAGCAACAAACAGAGTCTGGCCATGCTGTGCCACACCCAGCGGATGCTGAAATCTTGCAGCGTCCCCGACACCATCCTGATAGCCAAATGCAAACAATGACTGCCCGCGCGGCAACTCCGAAGTGCCAGCCAGCGTCTCTGCCCGACCCGCCACGTCAGTGGAAACTCGACGCACCGCCGATCCTTCACTGTCAACGACGTACAGCCACGTTCCCTCAGCGTCCACCACCAGTTCCGATGGCTGAGCAAATGCAGCCTCAGCCAACGCACCATTCACAACATCCTCACGACCACTGCCCGCATGCACAGCCACACGATCACTTCCCAGCACGTGCGACCAGATCTGATGCGGCCCCGCCATCGCAATGAATAAAGTCCCCCTGGAATGAGCAATCGACCACGGACTGTTCAGCGGTACTTCAAGCAGCCCGCCGTCCAGAGACTGCCCCGGCTGCCCCTGCAGACCCGTACCAGCCAGAGTCGATACACGCCCCTCCGCCAGATTCACCGCACGAATCAAATGATTCTCCGTGTCAGCCACATACAGCACCCCGTTCACCAGCACTGTTCCCTGCGGCCTGAAAAACTCAGCCTCCTGAAAACTGCCGTCCCGCCGTCCAGCCACACCACTGCCAATCACTGATTGCAGCTCACCATTCATTCCAGCCACAACGATCCGATTATGATTGCTGTCAGTAATGAATACGCGATTGCCCTCTGTATCAACACTCACCTTGCCCGGATAACGCAGCGGAGTCTCAGCAACACGGACAGACTCCTGAGAAAACGCCAAAGGCTTTTCGTTCAAAGTGCCCTTGAAACGGTGATACTCAATCAAACGTCCAATGACACCGTCCAGCAGCTCCCTGTTGCCCTCACCACTCTGCGAACCACAGTAGTTCCCTTCCGGATCAATCAACGCGACAGTCGGCCATGCTCGAGTCCCAAAACGTCGCCAAATCAGCATCTCACTGTCATTCACCACCGGATGCTCGATTTCATACCGCAGCATCGCATTGCGAATGCTCTGCGAATCCTTCTCATTGTCAAACTTGGCGGAATGCACGCCAATCACCACCAGCTGATCGCCGTACTTCTCCTCCAAAAACTTCAGATCCGGAAGGATGTGCATACAGTTGATGCAGCAGTACGTCCAGAAATCAAGCAACACAACCTTCCCGCGCAGATCCTCAAGCGCCAGTGGCTGCGATGTATTAAACCACTCCGCCCCGCCATCCATAACCCCCGCAGGCACCCTGACGGCCCGAGGAAACGGGTTCTCGGGATCACCGGAACCGACGCCATCGGCGGGAGCGGCAGGATCCGCCGGCTTCGCCGCGTCCTGACAGACTGCCGCTGTCTGCAAAAACAGCCAGCACAGCAGGAACACAGGACACAGAACCACAGGGTACACGCTCATTGCTCTCGCCCCGGAATAAAGACGCCGCACCTGCCCCGAATCATCGCGGAACAGGAACAATCTTCAGATCATCAAGGTCCAGCTGACCCACAGCACCATTCAGTCCGATGCGAAAGATCATTTCCTTCGCTTCAGCAGGTACCTGCACCACAGAACGTACATCCTGCCAGTCCAGCGTTCCCCGCCAGCGACCAATCACAACAGCCCCGATCTCACGTCGCACACCGTCATAAAAATGCACCACCACCGCTGCCTGCCCGGACGGACCAGCACCCGGAACAACTCCCGTACAACGCATCCAGAACTGCAATCGCAGCGCCGCCAAACGACGGCCGTTGACTGCCGTCCCCTGGAGCGCCTGAGACAGCGAGTCCGCATCCGCATTCTCAAATCGCAGATACTGCTGCCCCTCCATCGCGCCATCCGTCTCCAAACGGGCATTTCTCTGGTAGTGCCAGCCATCCACCCGCCCGTCACCATTCTCATCACGCTCAAAACCACCATTCACAATCTGCGGTTGATCCGGATCCGGCTGCACTCGACGCTGCTCCTCAGACTCACCCGTCATCGGCACAAACAGCGTGGAGATCAGCCTCTCGTCCTGCAGCGAGCCATTCTCCTTCTTCAGCAGATGAAAGGACTGCTGGTAACGCTCACCCATCGGAATGATCATCCGCCCGCCTTCTTTCAGCTGGTCAATCAATGGCTGCGGAACGCTCTCCGGAGAACACGTCACAATAATCCGATCAAACGGCGCATGCTCCTCCCAGCCCTTGTAGCCGTCACCCTCCCGGACATGCACATTCTCATAACCCAGGTCCTGCAGCCGTCGAGTCGCCTGCTTTGCCAGCTGCGGCACAATTTCGATCGTGTAAACGTCCCGACAGATCGCACCCAGCACCGCAGCCTGATAACCACTGCCGGTACCGATCTCCAGCACCCGATCCTCCGGGCCCGGATCCAGCACCTCCGTCATGTAAGCCACGACATAGGGCGGCGAAATTGTCTGTTGATTGCCTATCGGCAGAGCCGTGTCCTCATAAGCCCGGCTCCTGTCTGCCGTCCTCACAAACTCGTGCCGAGGCACCTTCCGCATCGCCTCCAGCACACGCGGATTCCGAATTCCCTCCGCCTCAAGCGACCGCTGAACCATCGCTTCCCGCTGCTGCTCAAAACGCTGCTGTGCCTCGGCCGCAGTGCTGACAGTCACAAACAACACACCGCAAAGCATCACCCGAGAACACACCGTTTTTCGCAGCAATCGCATCATCCACCCTCCCGGCACATTCAGGTCGTGTACTCGGAATTCAACCTCACATATTCAGCTGTCAGGTCCGATGTCCAGAAACGAGCACTGCAACTTCCTGATTCCGGACCGCCATGCAGAGTCAGCTCCAGATGAACCTCACGAGCGGACTTCAGTCCTCGCGATACAACCGCAGCATCAAAAATTGCCGGCGTTCCAGCCCGATAGACCTCAGTCCCGTTGATACGCAATGAAAGATACGCCGGATCAAATCCGACCCCACTGTAACCCGCCGCAGAGACAATCCGCCCCCAGTTCGGATCCCCGCCCGTGATTGCCGTCTTCACGAGCGCACTGTCCGCTATCGCCCTCGCCATCTGTCGAGCAGCCGAACGGGTGACAATTCCCGCAACGTCCACCGTAATGAAGTGATCCGCCCCCTCCGCGTCCCGAATGATGCCGGTCGCCAAATGCTGACAAACCTGCCGAATCCCCGCAGCCAGCTCCGCCAGATCGTCGGCCCCCGGATTCACACCCGAGGCCCCGCTGGCCAGCAGCAGTACCGTATCACTGGTGCTCATGTGACCGTCCACGCTGATGCAGTTGAAGGTATCCTCCACACCCGCTCGCAGCAGTTCCGTACATTGAGCAGGCGTGAGCAACGCATCCGTCATCACTACTCCCAGCATGGTCGCCATGTTGGGAGCAATCATGGCTGCCCCCTTGCACACACCCGCAATCCGCACACCTCCACCACTCAGCGTCAAATCCAGAGATGTCAGTTTGGGAACCGTATCGGTCGTCATCATCGCTGTCGCGGCATCCAGCAGCGACTGAGCATCCGATGCCAGCTTTCCCGCAGCCTGCGGAATGCCGGACAACAGCAGGGGCATCGGCAACGGCACACCAATCACCCCTGTCGAACACACCAGCACATCTTCCGGACGACAGCCAATCGCCAATGCCAGTTCTGCCGTCATGCGTTCGGCATCCGCAATTCCAGGATCCCCGGTCGCTGCGTTCGAATTGCCCGAGTTGATGATGACCGCACGAGCCGATCCGGACGGAACGCGCCGACGAGATACCACAACGGGAGCACCGCAGACGCGATTCGTCGTGAACACGCCAGCGGCTGACGATGGACCATCCGCCACGAAAAGCGCCAAATCCGACTTCCCGCTGACCTTGATTCCACAAGTATATCCGGCCGCACGAAATCCACGCGGCAGCGTCGCCTGTCCAGTCATCTGTCTCGCCGTTCCCTCTGCTGACCACAAACCTTACGACAACCCGGACGCACAGCCAGGAAAGCTCACTCGGCCAGCAGCGTCTGCACCATGTCATGCAGCGCCTTCGCGTTGGCTTCACCCGAACCAACCTTAATCATCCGCACATTGCCCTGCCTGTCAATCAGCACCGCATGCGGAATTCCCGTCACCCCAAACTGTTTCTGCATCGCTGACTCCTTCGGAGTCACAATCGTTGGATGTCGCAGCTCATGGTGCTTCATGAACTCCTCCAGCATTGCCAGTTCCGCTTCCATAGATACATCCCCCTCGGCACGAGATGCACGCTTCGTCTCCGCATTCCACTCATAACCATACTGGCGAGTCACACCCACAATCTCCAAACCGCGACTGTGGAACTCGTCGTACATACTGTTCAGATGGGGAAATGTCGCAATACACGGACCGCACCAGATCGCCCAGAAATCCAGCAGCACTACCTTGCCCTTCAGTGAGTCTGCCGTGACGGGCGTTCCATGAGCCGTAGCGGCAATGTCCAGTGCCGGTGCCGGCTTGCCGATCATCTGCAACTGCAGTCGCGCCGATTCAATGCGACGGTCCAGCGGTGCATACATCGCCACAGCAGCCTTTACTGCCGGTTGCTCCTTCAATTCTGATTCAGCCGCCAGAGCCCTTGCAGCCTCCAGAATCCGTGTCGCAGCTTCCGGATCCGTGCCGGAAAGACGTGACGCCTCAGAACCCTGCACGCGCAGATACTCTGACAGCAAAGCTGAGGATTCCGGCAGTCGCGTCAAAGCAGCAGTGAACAGTTCCTGCAACTGCTGCTTCGCCGCCTCCTGCTCTGCGTCCGACTGACCCCCAAAAGGCAACTGCAACGCCTGCAGAAGCCTCGCGGATGCCAATACAGCCTTCTCAGAACTCGACGGCTGCTCAATTCCCGCCCGCAACAACTGCAACTCGTCGCGGATCGCCGCCACAGCATCCTCAACACGACCGCCGCTCGCCAGCAACTCGCTCCGCAGCACCGTCAACTGAGCAATCGCCTGAAGATACTGACCATCTGCAGACTGCGTACCCGCTTTCCGCAGACCTGCCAGTGCAGCCTCCACACGACCGGGGTCCGCTTTGCCCGCTCGACGGGCAAAACCGTAGTACATCTGAACCGACGAAGCGGTCATACCGGCCGCCAGCGGCTCCTCAATTTTCTGCAACAGCGCATCGCAACCCTGTTCTGCCTGCTTCAGTGCCTCCGGCAGATTGCCCGCTGCTGCATAACGGCTGGCCACAAGCGAACGATACGAATGCAGACGAAAATTGGCTGGGTCAGCCGCAATCGCCTCATCGAGCAGCTTCGCAGCATTTTCCGGGCTTTCCTTCTGCAGCTGCTGCAGCAGCTTGCTCACCTCCGACGGGCCAGCAGCAGCCCCGGGCGATGAATTTGTCTGCGCCATGCCGCTCACCGGAAGCAGCATCCACAGGCACACCACAGCCAGTGACACGATCAAGTTTCGCCCAGCCATCAGACCAGTCTCCCACCCGGATTAACGAAAAAACCAGCCTCGTAATGCTCCAGGGAAACTGAATCAACTGCAAGCGGAACCGACAAAATTCTGCCGGCCGGTCCCGAGCCTTACCGGCTACGCCAATCCGGCAATACGACCGCAATCCGCAAACAGTCGCCCTCAGTTCGCCAGACGCACACTGTAGACGTAGCGATTCTCTGAAGTTTCCGGACTTCCGGTGACAGCCATGGAGGTCACCATCACGCAAGGCTGAAATCGCAGCCTGACCGTTTGCACGTCCGACTGCACAGCATCAACCACCCGCACCGCCACAGCTCGCTGCAGCGAAACTCCCCCACTCGCCAGACGACTGCACAGCATCAGCAGACTCGGCTCCATTCGCCCGCTCGCCAGTTCCACCTGAAGTTCCGCCAACTGCTCCGCCTGCGGCTGCAGAGCTGGAAACACTGCCGGCAGGGCCAACTCCTTCCACCCCAGAACCTCCAGATCCGCAAACCTCAGACCTTCCTCGATCTGACGCTTCAGTGGTCTGGCCGCAGTTTGGTCACCACCGCTGAAATCCAGCAGAGACAGTTCATCCGGACGTCCCGACGGCTCAGTCGTCAGCTCAACCGAAATTTCCGGAATACCGTCCGGACCCTGCTCGAAAATCCGCTGTTCAGAATTCCATGAGACCTCGTCCGCCCCCCCCATCTGCTCGATCTGCGAAGTCCACCAACCCGCCCCGGCTGCACCAGGATCATCGCAGATCGAAAACGGCAGCATCGGAAGAGTCTGGCCGGGCGCCGGACGGAATGCCACCGGGCGGTTTTCCAGACTGGCTGTCGCCGCTGCCGCACATTCCGAAACATTCAGCAAACTGCCAGGACGACGATAAATGCGACCATCAGCCATCGGATGTCGCACGCGAACTGCTGACGGAACTGGAAAGGAAGCGGCATCTGCTGAGTTTTCACGC
This sequence comes from Planctomyces sp., assembly GCA_005791255.1. Taxonomy (GTDB): domain Bacteria; phylum Planctomycetota; class Planctomycetia; order Planctomycetales; family Planctomycetaceae; genus SXXK01. The sequence goes on along the minus strand of SXXK01000489.1, from coordinate 12,454 downwards.
CAGACGTACTCCACGTCCGCTTCGCTCAGCGGCGGAAGCTGCGATCGTTCAGAATACCAGCCAGCCTGATCGAGCGCTGCGTCAGTGCATGTCGCCTGCCGACCATCAACCTGAAACTGCTGATAACCACTGCGGAGCAGATCGTCAGCCAGCCACTTGTGAGCAGCAGCCACAGCCGCAGATTCACAGCAGTTGCGAGCCTGCTGCATCAGTCCCGAAAGCAGCCACAGGTCCAGCACCAGAAAGGACAGCAAACCGACAAAACTGAGAGCCGCCACGGACCACACAGACAGCACGCCGGAACGAGCCACACAGAGCCGCACACCGGTCGAGCTGCAATCACACAGCAGACTCGTTCTGTACTCAGCCCTGCGCATGAGCACTCTCCTGTTGCGAGTATCTGACCTCCGGAAATTCAGCGAGGAACTCCACTGTCCGCCGGCAGGTTGCCGGCGAGGTCATCCAGAGTGACATCATTGTCGTTCAGCTGCGTAGTCGAGGGGCCGCGAATGGAGGAACTGTTCGGCGGTGCCGGGGCCGTACGCGGTCCGGTTGGGTTGCCCATGCGCTGCCCGTCCTCAAAATACTGACTGTTGAAACTGGGCCCGCGATACTGCTCGGTTCGGTATGGCTTGTTCTCTTCACGTGCCACGGACTTCAGTCCCAGAATCTCCATGAAGAAAATTCGGTCGTCCTCGCTGGCTTCAATACTGATTCCGCCCTTCCCCGGACCGTTGTTGCTGTAAATCAGATCAATCTCTCCCTTCTTCTGCGCCAGCAGAGCAATCCGCGACTGCTCCTCATCCAGTTCGAGTGTCACGCTCTGGCTGCCAGCCGCGGTCGGTATCGGAGTTCCGGGGGAAGACCGATTGACCTGCACCACCTTCACACCTTTAAACAGTGTCGCCGTCATGGCATCACCGCTAAGAGTGTCACTGCGGGGATCCAAACCCGCACGACGTCGAGCTGCTGCTGAGACGTCCGCTTCATCAACTGTCAACTGCACATCCACGTACTGCCCCGGCTTCAGCTTCGCATTCAGTGCCGCCGTCGTCGGACTGACCCGCACCACCACCGCTCGCTTCCCCTCGGCAATGTCCAGCGCCGGAAAATCTCCCGGAGCATAAAACATCGAACCTCGCAGCGGAGTCGCCGCAGTGATCTTCTCCTTCGAGATCCGGTTGATGATCGTGTCCGAATTCAGCATGGTGTCCGGCTCAAGAGTCTTGCTGCGATCCCACGGACCCATCCCAATGTGTGCTCGGGTAATGACCGTACCCGGCTCCACGTCCGACTGCAGCATGGGAATGGTGCGTGTCGTGCGAGGCGACTCGGTTACCGGAGCCCGACCAAATGCCAGTTTCAGCATGTAACCCGCGGCCAGAGTACAGACAATCGAAAATGTCGCAATCGTCAGCATCCAGGGCGTGATCTTCACAGGTGTCTCCTTCAGTACTCAAAATGCATCTCGATGCCGTGCGAATAACTCAAAGGGCCGAACCGCTGTCCTCAGCCGTCATTTCCACGACTGCTACCCGCTCCATCACCATTGCAGCACTTGATTCCAGATAGCGATCCGTCAGACTGAATCCCGTCATCCACAGCAGATCCGGACTGGCATTGCTCATAGGCACTTTGATGAAAACACTGCCGATCTGCCCGGCATACTCCGCCGGCTGAACGTCAATCTCGCAGTTGACCGCCAGCGTCGCCCCCAGCAGGTTCGCTACCCGCTCCTGCACTTCAGGAACACCGGACCCACTGAGACTCATCATCCTCACCCCGGACTGCGCTGCCGATGTGATCCGCGCGTGCGCCGCCATCAGCATCGAAAACTGAGCGATGCCGAAAATCAGCAGCAAAAAAATCGGCAGCACCAGCACCAGTTCCATGGACAGAACGGCACCGCGACGACCGGGCACAACGCGTGCAGACTTCATGACAATCCCACAGGCTTCAGCTTTCTCAGATCGGCGAGGTAATGGAAACACTTCTCCATCGGCAGTTTCGGCCGATTGCCCCCCTCCGGGTCATGTTTTCTGCAGGTTTTCCTGCACAAACACCTCTCACAATCGGGGGAAAACGACAGTTCGGCAACCCCATTCCAGCTGGACGCACTGCGGAAGAGAGGCATCGGTGGCAGCAAATACAGTCTGCAACGATCGTATCGGATTTGACACCTCGATCACCTCGCCTGCCACGGCTGACGTTCCCACAGTCCGCCATTCCACTACACTTCCAGACCACGGCCAGATCAACGTTTTCCTGCCAGAACCCCGAATTCTGCTCTCCGGAAGGTGCAATTTATGTCGCAACAAGCCTGGCTGAACGCTGCCGTCGAAGCCGCTCAAGTCGCCGGACAGGTCCTGCTGGACTGGCAGGGCCGCTTCTCCGTCCGCGAAAAAAGTCGAGCAAACCTCGTCACTGACGCAGATGAAGCCTCCCAGACCGCAATCGTCAGCCGACTCCGGCAGCACTTCCCTGATCACTCGTTCCTCGGTGAAGAAAATCTCAACGAACGCGGCTCCAGCCACGAAGCCGTCTGGATTATCGATCCCCTTGACGGAACCTCAAACTATGTTCACGGATTCCCTTATTACGCCGTCTCCATCGCCCTGATGTACCACGGTGAGATCGAAGTCGGCGTCATTCTGGATCCAACCAGACATGACCTGTTCACCGCTATCCGAAACGGCGGTGCCGCACTCAACGGTTCGCCACTGCAAACCAGCGGCGAAACGCGTATCGATCGAGCGTTCGGGATGGCCAGCCTCCCCATAGCTGCAAATCCGGAAAACCCGGCGGTCCGCAGATTCCTCACCGCTCTCAGCACGTTGCAGACCGTACAGCGCACCGGGTCCGCTGCTCTCAATCTCGCTAACCTCGCAGCCGGCCGCATCGACGCATTCTGGTCCAGCAGCCTGAATGTCTGGGATATCGCCGCCGGAGCCCTGCTGGTCACCGAGTCCGGTGGAGTCCTCTCCAACCTTAAAGGCGAAAAAATCGATCTCTTCGCACCCAGCCTGCTCGCTGCCAGCTCACCCGAACTCCAGCAACAACTCACAAATCTGTTCAAATGAACACATGCGATCCGCCCGCTCAACAAAACGTGACATTGCAGGACCTCGGTAAACTTTGGCAACTTCTCCGGCCCGGGCTGTTTGCGTAAACTATACTGACTGCAGGCTGGCGGACTCTGCTCGGCGGATTCCGGTTCAGTCGCTCCGGCGGTTGACACAGGTCTGCCGCCTCTGTGTCAGTCAGTTCAGCAACCTTCAGTGGCGCGGGAAGGGTTAGGGTCTATGCATTGGCGACTCCCGAACTTCGGCAGCGCCGCACGACTGTTGCTTGCCGGTCCTTTGCTTGCCAGTCTGTGTCTCTTTGCGCAACCTGTGATTGCACAGTCCGATCTCGCCCCGCCCGCAGCGACGCCACCCGCAACGCAGGACCCCGCCGCTGAAACGCTCGGAACATCTGATATATTGATCCGCATGAAATCGGGGGACCTCGTACCACTCCGCAATCTGCTGGGGCCTGACATTGCTGATCTCCTGCTGCAGCGCGGGTTGCAACAGCGTGCAGTACCGGCATTCACAATTGCCCACACCGAGATCACAGGAGCCGTTGAACGCGATGTTGTGCGACTGACATTCCGACTGCAGGTACAGATTCGTACCGACGGCGAGTGGATTGCCGTTCCCGTTTCATTCGGCGAAGTGTTTCTGACCGAGTTTCGCCATGAATCACAGGCCGCAGGCGCCGAAGCCGTCCTGTCGGCTGGTGAGCAGAATCTGAGGACCTGGCATCTCCGCGGTCGGGGCCTGCACACACTCACTCTGCAGATGATCAGCCGCGCACGACCTGTAACCGGGGGGGGCTGGCAGTTGAATCTGACTCTCCCGCAATCCACAGCCTCCCACGCACGCCTCGATTTTGCTGTCCCTGTCGACCTGCAGCGTCTGCCAGCCGATGCGGTGTCGGAAACGCAGCGTGATGAACAGGGTGTGCGGGCTGTTGAACTCTGGGGGCTCTCAGGTCCGATCTTTTTGACATGGTCCGAAATCACACCTCAGATCGCCGTACCCCCGGTAGTGCAGTCCCAGTCCCGCATCAAACTTGACCTGACGACTATTCCTGTCAGTCTCAATGGCACACAGTCGCTGCAGATCACTGGTGGATCTCTTTCCGAGGTCAGTGTGGTCTATCCACCGGGTTTCGAGCTTCAGGAAGTCAGTGCTCGAAACTCAGCCAATGCCTCGGTACTGAAGAATTTTGAATCGCTGCCGAATGAAAATCCGCAGCGGACTCTGATACGCCTCACTTCAGCGGTTGAAGGCCAGCTGACTCTCGGTTTCGAACTGGAAATGAGGGAACAGGCTTTTCCACTCGCGGTTGCTGTTTCGCTTCCGGTTGTTCAGGAGGCCAATGTCCAGACAGGTGACCTCGATATTCTGATCCCGTCAGGACTTGTTGTGGAGCAGTCGAAGGTGGAGGGCGCTCAGCGACGCCGCGTGGCCTCCGACGTGGCCGGAGGGGTCGCAGCGACCGCATTTCGGCTTCGATCTCCGGAATCCAGGATTCAGCTTCTGGTGAAGGAGACGGAGGCACAGTACATCTTCACACAGGAACTGGAATTGAAGCCGGAAGGCAACTCCGTCAGTCTGCTGATGCGCTGGAACGTGAATGTTCTCCGCGGTTCACTCCTGGAATTGCCGCTGCAGTGGCCGCAGGCAATGCGTGAAATCTGGGGCCTGCTGCCCGGCGACATTGTACTTCAGCGACAGCCGGGCACCTCGGGAGCAGTTCTGCGTGATGTTGAAGGTCAGCCGGACTGGATCACACTGACATTTCTCGAACGACAAACAGGGGAATTCAGTGCTGAACTCCGCTGTCTCGCAAAACAGGAAGCCACAGCAGATGCTGTACTCAGCCTGCTCTGCCCTCAGGTACGCGAACGCACCGGTCAACCCGTTACCATTCGACTGCTGCAGTCCGACCAGAATCGAATTGAAATCACCGCGCCCGCATCTGCCGATGCTCTGAACGCGATCTCGTCAGCTGGTGCTGGCCCGGAGACTGCAGGTCCGGTCAATCCCCCGCGCAGCCTGCTTTATCGAGATCCGGAGCAACCACTGCTGGTCTCACTGCGAAAACAGGACCCGGTCGTCGAAGCAGATGTTTCCACGAGATTGGCGCCGGTCGCCAACGGACTTGAACTCCGACAGCAGATTCGCTTTCTGATCGATCATAAAGACCTGACTGAAGTAGCGTTGTTTGTGCCGGATCGAGTCCAGCCGATAGTGCGTGCTGCAGGCATTCGTGAACCACTGCGACCGGTGATAGGGCCCTCTGGAAAGTGGACATTTCGACTTCCTCAGTCAGCTCGAGGAGAACTGTTGCTGGATGTGGGCTGGATCTGGAGTGCTCAGCAATCGGGCTCAGCCAGCCAAAACGCAATTCAGGAAGTGCCGCTGGTGATTCCCGGTGACTGCCTGATTCGCAGCATTCGCGCACAAACAGCATCATGGAGCGGACTGCAGGTCGCAGACCCCGTCCGCTGGGAGCCCGTATTTTCCGAAGAGTCTGATGCTGCGTGGCAATGGCGAAGCGGGCAGACGGGTGGAGGTTCGTCAGCCATTCCCGCCCTGACGGCACAGAACCTGACACTGCCTGTCCGCCGCGCCGAAACAGCCGGCTTTGGAGGCGCAGAAAGCCCCCTGCTGATCCTCGCAGGCTCCGAATTGCTGCCCGGACAGGCTCTTACATCAATAATCGCGGCGTGGGAGGACGTTCCCCGGAACATCTATTTCAGCCTCGAAAATGAATTACAGCTCGAATCTGTGCAGCTGGGCAGTCAGATGCTGACCACAGCCGACGTTGCCAGAACAGCACTGCAGGCAGTGCCAACGACAGACGGCACTGCTGTACGCTGGCAGATCCTGCCCACGGCGCTCGAACAGTTGCAAGGCCCGACAGTGCTGCTGATCAGATGTCGCCAGATTACTCCATCAGGCTCGGCGTTTTACCGCCGGCTCAGCCTGCTGAGACCCCGTTTTTCCGCTGAAGAAGCTGCCTTGCCGGTCGTCTGGAGCCTGCTGTCATCCCCCGGCGCCCGCAGTATTCCGCTCGGCAGCGACTTTGATTCGTTTGATCACGGGCTGACCTCGGCGCTGCCGTGGAGGCAGCCCGTCGCGGCACAGCATGCCGCCGACCTCGCCTCCGTAATCTCCACCTTCTCGCCTGCAGTCCGGACGGCCGTTGAAACCTGCACTCCGTCGGTAATCCGACAGCAAAATGCCAGCGGACTTTGCCTCGGTACCGCGGCAGCCCGGGAACTCAGAGTCATCGAAGTTCCACTTGCCCTGCAGGTCCTCGCTGCCGCGCCCGGCTGTGCTCTGATCTTTCTGTCCATGTCCCTGTTCAGACGCCTCTCGCCACTCGTACCCCTCGTCCTCACGCCTGCCCTGGCACTCACCACATGGATTGCTCAGCCTGTCTGGTCAGCCGTCTTTCTGCCAGCTGCCGTTGCCGGCATACTGGCAGGATTGTGTATCGCTCAGCTGCACAGATATCTGGCAGATCGACGCACCTCCGGCAACTCGATTGCCAACACCGCCGAACTGCCCTCCATCTTCGGTTTTCCCGACCTGGCTGCCGTAGACGTTCGAGATAACCACGGTGCAGCATCGGGCAGCAGTGCTCTGCAACCGGATCTCTCCTCAGGCTCGGCACGCTGAAATGTCCGGACACTTCCTGATACTTTTCTCGTTGTTGCTCCAGGCTGCCACCGGACAGACTGATCCGCAGGTTCCCCAATCCCCTGCTTCCGTCAGCACCGCAGAATCCCCGACAACTCCCAGTGTCAGTACTGCACCCACCACACCAGAGCAACTCCCTGAAATGATCGCTGCGGGTGAATACGTACCACTCTCCCAAAAAGATCTCAGTGCCCTGCAGAAACTTCTGACAATCTCGAAGGAACCGTCTGCCCCAACAATCCGTATGGCCCGCTATGAAGCAGAATTCAGAGGACGCTCTCTGGTCTCCGGTACTCTGCAGTTCGGACTCAGCAGATCCGCAGAGGCAGCTTCCGGAAACGGTCTCCTGCTCGGACGCACAAGCCTGCGGCAACTGCAACTCCGTGATCCACAGGGAACCGTCCCACTGGGTGCGGATCCTGAAAGACGTCTGTTCGTCCTGAAACCCGGTCTGACCGGAGATCTCAGCGGCACGTGGACCGCTGATGGACTCGTCTCAGGCGAATCCACAATATTTCGACTGGAGCTGCCCGCCAGCAGCGCCACTTCGCTGCAGCTCAAAACTCCTCCGGAAACAGAAGTTACCGGACTGGGCTGCCTCGTCCTTGGGCCCCAGCCCGCTGAATCCGGATTGCTCTGGGAACTGCTGGCGTCTGAACCCGCCAGGCTCGCATTTTCCTGTCGAAACACATCCCACCTGCAGCCATCCGAACCACTGCCACTGACAAGTTTCTCGGCAAATCACGTCCTGAACGGCGACATCATGTCCTCTCGATGGACCATCGGGCTCCCACAGAACTCGCGCGACCTCGCAGCGTTGTCGGCACGACTTAGCCCCGGCGCCCGCGTGACTGCCGTTCGCACTGATGAAAACCGCTCAGTGCGCTGGGAAACTCACACTTCCGAAAACTCACAAAGTCTGCTCATCAGACTCTCTGATGCCGGTTCCGCCGGATCACTGACGATCTCCACCGCATCTGTGATCCCGGATGCCGACAAATGGGATCTCCCGGCCCTGGCGATGCAGGAATGGCAAAGCGCACAGGAAACTCGTGGAACACTCTTAACGCCGCCGGGCATCGTCAGTGTCTCTCTGCCATCCACCGTCAATATCGATGACTGGGCACTCACCGGAATGCAGGAACGAGACGTTGTTCCAGGACCGGATCAGTCACGCACCTATCAGTTAACGCAGTACAGCAGCGATGCCTCGGCCACCGTCCGCACTTCCACGACCGCCGCAGTTCTCTCCGATGCTGTCGCAACACTTCTGCAACCCACCGGGCAACTGGCTGCCGTTCGCTGCTTCGTCAATGTGCAGTGCCGTGAAGCTGCAGTCATTGAACTGAAATGGCCCATCAATGCCGGCTGGCAGATCGTAGCCGCACGCTATACATCAAACGGTCGCGCACTTTATTTCGAACAACGATCCGCTTCAGGTGGCGAGGCTTCTGATGGCTCCGAAAGCTCCGTTCTCACCGTACACCTTCCCGAAACCCTCGAACCCGATACATCACGGGTCATTGACCTGCAAATGCAGCAGTCCGAAAAGGCGGACCCGGCCACCCTGCAGCCTCCACTCGCTGTCGCTCCGGACGTCGAACGCACAGCAGCATGGCTTCTGTATTCACCCGCGACGCTGACGGGATCCCGCATTTCAAGCCGCTGGGCCAGCGGCCTGCAGTCGATGGCAAATCAGACGTTTCTTGCCGCCGCTCCGTGGTTTCCCGCCACCGAAATCTCGGAAGATACTCTCTGCTACTTCGGCGGTGACTCGCTCCCGCAAATGCAACCGGCCACCCAGCCTGCCCGTTGCCGTGTGACACATCAGTTACGGACTGACGGTGACGGTGTTGTTGTCGAAAATCTGCAGGTCGAATGCTCTCCCTCACAATTGCAGTCCAGCATCATTCTCCGACTGGACGCTGAATTCGCTGAAGAAATCAGCTGGACTGTCAATGGACAGACCATTACCCCGACATGGCGCGCCGTAGCAGGCTCTGAAAATTCCTGGAGAGACGCCATCCTGCCACTGCCACAGTTCCGCAACGATGCCACCGTGCTTATCAATGGAAGTATCCGACGCGCAGTCACCGGACAATTTTCTGCGGCAGTTCCCTTTCTCCCCGAAGCAGAAACCACCACCGCCATAATCACCCTGCCTCGCTCCGATCTGAAGATCCTCAATGTCACAGGACTGCAGGAATCACCGGCTGTCCCGGAAAATGCTCAACTGGCATCGTGGATCCTGCCCATCGAACCCCAAACCATCGTTATTCAACGATCCAGTCCCGAAGCCAGAGACCCGATACAGTCAGCTGATGCCGCCTGCTATCACTTGATTCGGGAACGCAAGGGACAGGTCGAACACCGAATGCTCGCAGTCATCGATGTCGCCGGCCCCGTAACTGCAAATCAGCTGCTGATCGATACCGCCCAGACACAACCCTATGTCCTTGTCGAAGGGAGACGGATCGCTGCCGAACGGGGTCCCACTGGACTCCGGATCCCGCTGCCCGCCACAACCGATCGCTGTCGCGTCGTTTTGACATGGAGCCCCGAATTCACTCCGCTCGAAAACATTCGCAGTCGACTGAATTTATCAAGATTGCAATCCATCAATGGCAAGGGCGTTCAATTCGTACACCACCTGCTGATCGCTCCCGAACTTGAACCAGAACTGCCTCCCTCTGAATTCCGTGTTGCTGATTCCTCCGATGCTCCGCAGCTTGACGAACTCTTTTTTCGGAACTCGCCTGAGCCCGCCCACGCAGCAAACTCCGCTGGATTCACGTCCGGACCGCACGCAGAAACAACTCAATTCCAGTTGTACTGGCAACTTTCAGGAACCCGTGGCTGGACCCGCGCATGGTTCGTGCAGCCGGATACAAAAGACTATCCCATGTCGCTGGAAGTCACTCAGAAACAGCGACGCCGGATCGTTGCCGCCGGGATGGGCGTTGTCTTCTTCGGCATCTGCCTCTCCTGCTCAACACTGCTGCTGAGAAATCCTCAGGCTGCAGCTCTACCAATCATAATGCTTTCACCCGCTGGTCTGTTTGAATTGACTCCCGTCGTCCATGCCGCACTGCAGGGAGCGTTCTGGGGAAGTGCCGGAGCGTTGCTGCTGATGCTGTCAACTCGCAGTTTCCTCAGATACCTGCGCAGCTTCCGAAACACCGCAATACTCCGCAGCCTGACACTCCTCGTGACCCTCACAACCCACTCCGCGATAGCCCAGGAAGCCGCTCAGCCCCCCCGCAGCCCCCTGACCGAAAATGCCCGGACTCCCGACATCCTCACACCTCCACCCACTCCCGAAACTGCGGGAATCGCCTTCGTTCGCCGCAGTTATCTCCGGCAACTCCGAGAACTCGAACTGCTGATTCCTAAAAAATCCGACGCCGTCGTACGCTCCCTTAAAGCCATCGTCACCGCCAGCACACCGGACTCCGTCGAACTCAGACTTGAACTGGTGGTCTCCGTGCCAAGCAGCGATCAGGCTGGCGCTCTCAACCTGCCCACCCAGGGAACTCAGCTGGTTTCCTGTGAAGTCAACGGACAACAGGTCTTTCCTGAACCGAATCCTCCCGATCAACTCGCCATTCCCATCCCCGCCTCCAAAACTGTTCCCGATTTTCCAATCGCTGACACCGACCAGAATCGCACCGCAGTAGCCGCCGACGAAGTCGCAGCATTCTCAGAACACTTCGTTGTCTGCCGACTTCGTCCTCACACGCTCCGTCAGCCGTCAGGGCTGCAATTCCGCATACCCGCTCCACCCAGCCCGCTGTCAGAAATCGAAATCATCGCCGCTGAAGGACTGTTTTCAATCGCCCGACTGCAGTCCACTGACGGTTTCATCCAGTGGAATCCCGCCAGCGGATCTGTCCCGTTCAACGGACTGGCTGGCGGAGACTCTGTCGACGTGCGACTGCTCCAGACAGAACTCGATCGCAGCCGCGCAAATCCCGCCCGAGTTGAAGTCATGACTGTCGCCGAAAACACCTCCGGACTGCAAAATCTCAGCTGCTACTGCCGCTTTGAACAATGGAACCCACTCAGCACAGAAATACGCTACCGCATACCCGACGGATTCAAACTCCTCTCGGCTGCCGCTGCTGCCGGATTCCAGAACCCTGAACTGCTCTGGTCGACTGACAATCAATCCGCCGTCATTGCTCTTCCCGGAGTTGTTCCGGCGGACTTCATTCTGCACCTGCAACTCAGATCAACTCGGCCCCTGCCACTACAGCAGCAGTTGATTCCAGTGCATCAGCTGAATCAGTTCGCCGACTGTACGCCGACACTCGGCGGAATTCTCGCCCTGCGGGCAAACCCCATCTTTGCACCCGTCACTCCCGACAGAACGCTGGCCACTCCGCTCAACTTCACAGACGTTTCACCACGCTGGGGCCCATGGCTGAGAAGGTCCGATCTGATCTTCCAGATCTCACAGAATTCCCTCAGCCTGCAACTCACTGCCCCCGACCGCATCACAACCAATGAAGTCCGGATTTCGCAGGAGTGCACTTTCACCGAACAGAACATGAACTGGACCTGCCGCATGGACGTCGAAACTTCCGCCCTGGCCGTCTTTCGACACCGCATCACAATTCCCGAAAAAGTCATCGTACAGAACGTCGAAGTCACAGCCGGTGAAGCAAATCGACTCGCCTCATGGCACCGTCGCGGAAACCAGGTCATCATCCTGCTGCGCGAAGGCACAACCGGCCTGCACGCCATTACCCTGCAGGGAACCCTGGAAATACTTCCAGATGATGCTGATCTGCGCATACCCAGCCCAACTCTTGAAAAATCCCAGATTCTTGAATCCTCGCTGGTCCTCAATGACCAGTCCGGTACCGGACTCGTCTTCGCTGATACCGGTGACGCCGTTTCCGATCCCCCACTCAAACCCGGAGACGTACTGCAGCGAGGCTCACCACTCAGACTCACAGTCGTCGGCGAAACTCGCCCCATCAGACTCACCCGACTGAATCCCGTGGATCCACAGGGCGCAGTAGCCGCATGGTGGCTTGCCGATCGACTCCAGTTCGCCGTGCGACTCACACAGTGGTCCGTCGCTCTCGGGCCTCTGGAAATGAACTTCCCTGACAACACTGAATTTGTCAGCGAACCAGCAGTACTCTCCAACCGCGAAAAGTATGCACTCCAGCGCGATGGTCAGCGATTCTTTGTCGATGGCACGGCCATCCGATCACTCTTCGGACAATCCGACTTCACTGTGATCTGGAGCCTGCCTCTCCCCGAACGAAAATCAGCCACCGACAGTTCCAATGCCAGCATCCCATGGCCTGCAATCTCAGAACGCATCACGTGGTCCGAACTTTTCCTTGCCGAAAAGTCGCCGGCTCGGCCAACTCCCGAATCACGAATGCCCGACTGGACACTCGATGTCGGTCGACTGCAGATGACCGCCTCCGGCGCTCGTGAATCGGAATACGCTAAACGCCTGCCGGCAGGTCAGTTCATCAGTCCCATGAACATCCAACTGCCAATTCCCGTTGTGCCGACAGAAACTGATTCCGGTCCCGGTAACAGCCTCGTGGCCATCTCAGCAACCGTTGTATCAGCAAGGCCTGGGCAATCACCAGCTGCCGAAACGGAATTCCTTGTCTTCAGTCGCGTCTCACCGTTCACCTGTATTGTTGAAATACCCGATAGTGTCGCTG
>SXXK01000488.1 GCA_005791255.1 Planctomyces sp. | reverse complement strand
CTCACCCTCGGACTTCTCACCCTCGGACTTCTCACCCTCAGACTTCTCGCCCTCAGACTTCTCGCCCTCAGACTTCTCGCCCTCAGACTTCTCGCCCTCAGACTTCTCGCCCTCAGACTTCTCGCCCTCAGACTTCTGATCGTGCTGCTGCATCTCGTCCAGCAGCTTCCCTGTTCCCTCCAGCGCCTTCTGCTGCCCGGGAGCCGCATTCGAGGGTGACTCTTCATTCTGAGTGGCGGCACGAGCTGATCGCTGCTCACCGATCACATTCCGCAGATCCTTCAATAACCCGTTCAGCCGCTCTCGCTCACGCTCCACCGCACTGCGACGATCCTCACTCTGCAGCAGCTTCATCAGTGACTGAAAACTTTGCAGCAGTTCCGTCTGCTTCTCAGACGCCGCTCCCAATTCACCCGACTCAAGCAGGGCAATGGCCTTTTCCAGATCCTCCCGAACCTGGTCTTCACGGCCCTTACCCAGTGTTTTGCGCAGCAAATCAGCACGCTCCGGGTCCTGTCGCCCCAGAATATCAGCCATCTGCATCAGCATGCGTTCAAATCGCGCATACCGTCCACTGACCGCAATCTGCTCATTGCGCAGCGTCTGCGGATCTTTCGCCGCAGACCCGTTTTTCGGCGGGTCCGCCGGCTTGCCCAAAGTTCCCTGAGGTGGCTGCCCCGTCCATGCGCCGGCCAGCAACACCAGACCCATCAGTCCCGCCAGCAAAGACACCACGTTCATCGCAGTCCTCGATTCCACGCCTCGGCGTGTCATTTCAACAGATCATCCAGCAGTCGATTCTTCAGCAGTCGCTTCGTCTCTTCCATCAGCCGCTGCTGCTCTTCAGAAAGCTGCTTCAGATCCCGCAAAGCCTCATGAAACTCCGCCAGATCACGAACATTGTCCAGCACGCCCCGCAGCGCGGCAATCAAATCTGAGATTTCCTGCTCCGCCTGACCTGCCAGCTCGGCTGCCGGTTGTCGCTCCGTCACAGCAGCGCGAAACGCGGCCACCGCACGATCCACCTGCGGTATTGCCGAATCGCGAGCCTGCTTCAGCGGATCCACGATCCCGGCCTGCATCGTTTCCGCGTTGTGCAGCGGTATCGCGTTGTTGACCAGCTGTCGCACGATTTCCTCAAAGGACTCAATAATCGCACTCAGCTCGTTCGCCTGCCTCCGCAGACTGTTCCCCGAACGGCTGCCACACGTGGCAAGACTGGCCAGATCCGTTTCCGCAGCAGCAGCCCCCGCCGCATCGGCCCGCACAGCGACCTGCCGATGAAACTCGAGGTCGCGACGAATGTCCTCCAACTGACCGATCACCTCTTCAAACCGAGTCCTCAGACCGATTTCCCGAGTGTACAAAATCGACAGCAACTCATCATCACTGACGATCTGAAATGCCAGCGGAGCACTGCGAGTGACGCCGGGGCCAGGCGATGGATTGCCATCTGCTGCCACCACCGACAGCGTCAGCGATTGCCCTTCCGAAAGTTCCAGCGGCTGCACCTCAAAAAACTCCCAGGCTTCGTCCGCACTGCGACTGAGACTGTAATCCGTACTGCCGGGCTGTGGAGTGGTTCGGAAATTTCTCGGACGCCAGCCAGTTTCGTCATCCACCTGAAACTCAAACCGCGCCGACTGCAGCCCATAATCATCCCGCAGACGACCCGCCACAGGAATCCGAGCGCGCTTCGTAATTGAATTGCCGATCCCCGTCATCTGCGCCACCACGACCGGTGGCACATCCCGCACTCCGGCAATCCGCAGTGTCTCGGGGCTGGCTGACTTCACGTCGTCCATGTCATGCAGCGAAAATCGGAGGCTGGTATTTGGAGGAATTGCCAGCTGCTGAGGATTGATCGTGCCCAACGATTCACTGCTGTCTCCCCCCGCTGCCACGACCGCACTCAGTGACTCAGACTCTGCTGTCGTCAGCACCCGAAATCCGGCCGTGATCGTCACCCCGTCAGCTGCAATCAGAGCTGTCCCGCTGACCGAATCCCCGCGACCGTCAAAAAACACCACCCGACTGCTCACACGGTCGCCTTCAATCTCAAATCGCTCGGTGACAATTCGGGCTGACTGCAACGGTTTGGCAGAGCGAGCTGACAACTGAAAGGCGGTCCCTTCAGGCAATGGCAGTTCGCTGCCGGTCACAGTGACCGCCGTCTCACGCTGCTGGTTCCAGCCCGTGTACTCCGGATATGCACACTGCAGCTGGATACTGTCCAGCCCCGGAACGTCCACGATTTCCACCAGCCAGGGCTGCAGGTTGCGGTAATCACCGGCCAGAACCTCGATCTGCACCGGTTCCCGCAGCTGCGTGACAAAGAATCGAAAGCGACGACCGCCGGACGAACTCACCCAGGCACGGCTGCGACTGCCATCCTGCCGAATCACGTCCACACGAATTCGCCCCGGCACAACCCACGTTCGCCCGGTCGCCTGATCCTGCTCCGGTATCGAAAATTCAAGCTCCAGATCGGCCGATCGCGGATGCCGGTAGACCAGCGAGTTTGATCGGTCATCCTGCTGCCGAAACTCCACCCGCCGATCGTCAGGCTGCGCTATCGCCGCGACCTGTACCAGCGTGGTTCGCTGCCAGTACACTTCCTGACACAGCACAAACGCATTCCACCACCGCTGTGGCAGCCCCGGATTGAACAGTGACGGGATCACGATTGAACAAAGCAGCACCGCCGCCGCAGTCGCCAGCCGCCGCAACCGGCGAGTCTCAAACAGGTCGGCTTCCTGCACAGTCGCCGCCTGCAGCTCAGCCTGATTGACCGCACGCCGCAGCATCTCCAGCGATAAAGGGCCATCCACCGGCAGCCCCCGCGATGACTCGACCGCAGTTACCAGACGATCCTGAAACTGCGGAAATCGGCGCTCCAGCAGCAGCGCCACATCCTGATCGCGAATTGATCGGAGCATGGGACGCAGCACGCGACGGGTCAGCAGCACCAGTACCACCGGAATCAGCAGCACCAAAAATATGGACCGCAAACCCACCGGCAGTTCCAGACGCTGCAGCTGAAACCAGCCGGCATCAATCCCCAGAGTTCCCCAGAACAGCACTGCAGATGCACAGGCAATCCAAAGCACTCCGGCAAGCAGGGCATCCCTGCGAAGTCGCATGCGCACGCGCCCCAGCAGCCTGCGAATGGTCGGCGGCAAGTCGATGCGAGCAAGACCGGACGTCGTGGAAGACATGCAGAGAACCTGATCCTGAGTACAGCCAGTCACCGCACAACCTGCGACAGCGCTGAATTACTGGCCCCTGAAGTCTAGCGGTCCGGCCGTTCATCCTGTAGGCCGAAGGGGAATTTCCGCGGGAAACCTGGAAATCCCGGTCCTTCAAAATCAGTCATTCCAGACCAGAGACGGGCTCGCTCCCTGGTACCTTCGCCCGCCCTCTGGTACGCTCTGACGCTTTTCCCCGGCGAATCCGCAGCAGCGGCAGCCGCCCCAGAACTGCTCAGAAGCCAAGACCAGCCAAAGATGTCAGGCACCGCAAAACCAGACCACACCAATTCCACAGCCCCCGGCGCCACCAACGAGCTGGTACTGGTGATGGACTTCGGGTCTCAAACCGCCCAGCTGATCGCTCGTCGAGTCCGCGATCAAAATGTTTTTTGCCAGATCGTTCGACATGATCTGACTGCCGAGCGAATCCGGCAACTCGCTCCCCGCGGCCTGATTCTTTCCGGAGGCCCCGCCAGCGTCTACGGCCCAGGTTCTCCCAAAGTTGACCCCGCCATCTTTCAGCTGGGAATCCCGGTCCTCGGTATCTGCTATGGCATGCAGATCACCTGCCACACCCTTGGTGGACGGATCCTGCCCGCGCATGCCCGTGAATTCGGCCGCGCCCCCTGCTCCCGCATTGACTCCGCAGATTCCCGGCTGTTCGACGGACTTCCAAATACGTTCACGGCCTGGATGAGTCATGGTGATCAGGTCGAAACTCTCACCGGCGATTTCACGGCCATCGCATCGACAGCAACCTGCCCGAACGCCGCCGTGCGACACCGCAATCTGCCCATCTACGGCCTGCAGTTTCACCCCGAGGTCACTCACACCGAATTCGGAGGGCAACTGCTTGCCAACTTCGTCCGTCACATCTGTGGCTGCCACGGCACATGGCAGATCAGCTCACTGATCGAACAGCAGAAACAGCTGATCCGCGAACGCGTCGGCAGTGATCGAGTCATCTGCGGGCTGTCCGGTGGAGTCGATTCGGCAGTCACTGCTGCCCTCATCTCAGCCGCCATCGGAGATCAGTTGTCCTGTATCTTCGTCGATAATGGGCTGCTGCGAAAAGGTGAGCGGCAGGATGTGGAAGAGCAGTTCACTGAGCACTTCCGCACCGATCTGCATGTCGTGGATGCCTCACAGCGGTTCCTTTCAGAACTGGCCGGTGTCACCGATCCGCAGCGAAAGCGCAAAATCATCGGCAAGGCCTTCATCGACGTCTTTCGGGAAGAAGCCAGGTCCATCCCCAATGCCCGCTTTCTGGCACAGGGAACCCTGTACCCCGATGTCATCGAAAGTGGCGCCAACCCTGACGGACCGGCTGCCACCATCAAGTCGCACCACAACGTGGGTGGACTGCCGGCAGAGCTGGGATTTGAACTGATCGAACCCCTGCGGGACCTGTTCAAGGACGAGGTTCGGCGGATGGGCGCAGAACTTGGGCTTCCCGAAAAAATGGTCTGGCGACACCCCTTCCCAGGCCCCGGACTGGCTGTTCGCTGCCTCGGTGCCGTTGAACCGGATCGCCTCAGAATCCTGCGCGAAGCGGACGCCATCCTGATCGAAGAACTGCACGCCGCAGGTCTGTACCGACAGATTCAGCAGGCTTTTGTTGTGCTGCTGCCGGTCCAGTCGGTGGGCGTCATGGGGGATGACCGCACCTACGAAAACACCGCTGCGGTGCGAGCCGTGCAGACGGAAGACTTCATGACGGCTGACTGGTTCCACTTCCCCTGGGATGTGCTCGGACGCATCTCCACACGCATCATCAATTCCGTCCGCGGAATCAATCGTGTCGTTTACGACGTCAGCTCCAAGCCGCCAGCCACGATCGAATGGGAATAGCACGGATGGGCACCACCGCACACGCGGAAATCATTGCCATCGGCACCGAACTGACCTGCGGCTCAAAACTTGACACCAACAGCCAGTGGCTCAGTCGGGAACTTGAGTCACTGGGCTGGACCGTGATGCGGCACACCACGCTGCCCGATGAACTGGACCTGATCATTGAGGAACTGCAGCGGGCAGCCAAACGATCCCAGGCAGTTCTGATTACCGGCGGACTTGGTCCCACACTGGACGACCTGACACGCGAGGCCATGGCCGCCGCCTTCCACCAGCCGCTTGTACGTGATGCCGAGTCACTGCAGCGTATCGAAGCCATGTTCACCGCTCGCGGACGCCCCATGCCCGCTCGCAATGTCGTACAGGCCGATCGCCCGGAACAGGCCACGGCTGTTCGCAACGACTGGGGTACGGCCCCCGGCATCCTGCTGAAAGTCCCCGGCCCCAACGCTCAGCAGGACTGCCTGCTGGCAGCCATGCCCGGAGTTCCTGCCGAGATGCGGCCCATGTTCGAACACCTGATTCGTCCCCACCTGCTGGACAGCGGGATTCAGATGTGTCGAACAGTCATTCGCACATTCGGCTACGGGGAATCCGAGGCGGAACGACTGCTGGATGGCCTGACCGCCCGCGGCCGCAATCCGGAAGTCGGAATTACCGCCAGCGAAGCCGTGATCTCCCTCTGGATCACCGCCCGCGCCGCATCAGCAGAAACCGCTCGCAGCCTGTGCACAGAAACGGAACTCCGGATCCGCGAACGACTGGGAATGGCCGTGTTTGGAGAGGGCGACGCAGAGCTGCACGATGTCACTTCAGATCTGCTGATTTCCAGCGGTCAGAGTGTGGCATTGCTGGAGGGTGCTGTGACCGGCGGTCAAATCGCCATGTGGCTCACCGAAAAACCCGCCACAGCCTCTGTGCTTCATGAATCCCTCGTGCTGCCTGTCTGGGAGCCCGGATGCTCGCTTGATACCTGGCCTCAGTTCGCTCGCGATCTGATGACAGGCTATTTCCGAAGCCATTCCTGCAAATGGGCTCTGCTGTCATCGCCCGTCGAGGACCAGCAGGCCCCTGGCGGAGTTTCTGTCAGACGCGGCATGGTCGCACTCGCATCGGCCGACGAACTGGAGACAGCGGACGTCAGTATGTCAGGAAATCTGGCGATTTTTCGCCAGCGAGCGGCTCGGACGGCCCTGAACATGCTGCGAAAACGACTGCAATCAGCCCGCTCCGTGTGAATATGACGTAAATTCCACTGCACATTTGCCCGAAACTCGAAAGCT
Source organism: Planctomyces sp. (assembly GCA_005791255.1). Lineage (GTDB taxonomy): Bacteria > Planctomycetota > Planctomycetia > Planctomycetales > Planctomycetaceae > SXXK01. Next base: position 2,910 of record SXXK01000488.1, on the reverse strand, counting down.
GCCATTTCAGTCTTCTGCAGAATTTGCCGGTTCTGATATATTCAAAGAGTGTCTGACCGATCATCCGGTCGCGATTCCTGCCGGGAACTCGCAGCCAATTTCCTTACTCACAGCGTCCTCGCCACTGGAGACTCCACTCATGTTGTCAGGTACCCTTCGTCGTCTGCTGCTGCTGGGGCTCGCTCTGGCTTCCATCACCCCTGCCATCGCTCAGGAAAAACTGGCATGGAAGTTCAATTCCAATGAATCCCTCAAATATGTCGTGGAACAGTCGACGAAGATGCAAATGTCCTTCGGTGGCCAGAAGCAAAGCATGCAGCTGAAGCAGACCCTCGACATGGACTGGAAAATCAACGAAATCGCCTCCAACGGCGATGCAAAAATGGTCCAGACGATTGGACGTGTCCAGGTGGAATCCGACGGTGGCCTCGTCGGTGGCTTCAAGTATGACTCCAGTGATTCAGCTGCTCCCACATCACCTGTCGCCAAAAGCATGGCCGATGTGTTCAGCCGCATCATCAACAAGCCCTTTGCAGTCACCATGCAGCCCACAGGAAAGATCGGTGCAGTGGAAGTGCCGGAAGAACTGCTGAGTGCCCTCGCAGGTTCCGGTGGAGCAATGAGCGAGGATACTCTGAAGCAATTGATGACCCAGTCGGCCGTCACACTGCCCACGGAAGGCATCCGCAAGGGGGAATCCTGGGAAAACGTCCAGAATGTCGATATGCCCGTGGGCGTCATGACGATCAACTCCAAACTGACATTCAACGGAATCGATGCCGCCACCGGCTTTGCTGAAATTCAAATGCAGCCGACAATCACCATCAAAAGCAAGGAAGGCTCGCCTCAGCAAATTACGCTGAAGAGTGCCAAAGGCGGAGGGAAAGTGCTGTTCGACCAGAAGGCCGGTCGAGTCGCCCAGTCCGACGTTGACCTGACCATGGAACTGACCATCAAACAGCTCGGCCAGCAGATTGACCAGATTGTCGAACAGAAGACGGTCATGAAACTGCAGTGAACGGCATCCGGCACTGTCCGTCACCTAAAACCGCGGCCGCAGGCGTCCTCAGGGAAATGCCTGCGGCTTTTTTCGTCTCTCTGTTCGCCGGAAACGGGAAACTTGCCGGTCAGGCAAAGACCGGGTGTTTGCAGACTGCTCAGCCGCAGAATAATGCGATTGCAGAACATCTGTACCACAGTATCGCTGGTATCCCTTTTCTGCCTGCACACTCAGACCTCGTCTGGACCTTTCCATGAAACGCATCTTCCTCACGCTGGCCGTCCTTGCCAACGTAACGATGCTGGCCTCGCTGCTCATGGGCCTGCAAATCGGCGACCCCATGACACTCGGCGGACGCGACCCGGATGTCAATCGCCGCATCGGTACCCACATCCTCATCGGCCTGTTTGCACTCACCAGCGTCACCATGGTGCACGCCCTGCTGTTCACATACTTTATGGGTACCGGCCGCTGGATCGAAGAAACATCAGCGGCTTACAGCCTGTCTCCTCAGCTTTACAAGGCCAACCAGAAACTCAAGTACGGCATCCTGCCGGGAATTATGTTCACCTTTCTGATGGCTCTCGGTACCGGCTGCTGTGGTGCCATTGCGGATCCCGCAACTGCCGTTTCACTGACCAGCTATACCGGGATCTCTGACTCCCTGCTGCACTTCTCCATGGCCATCGCCACCTGGTGCGTGAATCTGCTGGTCAACTTTACTCAGTACTTCCGCATCGCCGGCAACTCGGCAATCGTTGAAGCCGTGCTCGCCGAAGTTCGCCGCATCAGGCTGGAACGTGGCCTGCCCGTTGATGACATGGCCTGATGCAGATAACTTCACCTGCCGGAAGCAGCAGGCTGCCCGCCTGACAATTCCAAATACCACTTCCAGGCGGATTCCGCAGAATACTCCGCCGCATCATGCAAAACCGCGGCAAATTCCACCCGAAACACTTCTCCGCGCGGCACCCTGACCTCACTTCGATCACCCTGCTTCATCGCCTCGCGACCGAATGGATTGGCCACAAACACGCCATAGTCCCGGTTATGCCACCAGCTGCCACGAAAATTCGCAGGAGCCGCCAGCAGCGTAATCCCGGGACGCAACAAGCCCTGCGTCCCCGAATAGTCACACCAGTCCGCAGCCTGCCCCCAGGTCGCAGCGGCACCGCTGCGCCCCGCAGAACTGACAATCCGACCACCGGACTTTTCCGTCAGCGGAGTCGCCACGCGAGCACCAAAGCCCATTTCCTCCTGATCCCCAAACACCAGCTCCCGCCCCTCACTCGAAAACTCCGCCGTCCAAACAATCATCCGCTGACCGCTGCGACTGAGTACCCGAATTCGAGTCATCAAACTGCCCAGAACCTCCCCCTGCTCATTCCGCATTTCCGAAATGGTGGCAAATCGAATTTCACCGTTTTCAACTCGCGGCTCCTCTGCGAATTTCACATGACGCCACTCGCCCCTGTTACGCCAGAAATCGCTTCCCGTAAAGTCACCCAAACCCAGCCACAGCCCCGGATGCATTGTGTCATGATCCACGGCATCCACACCCGGCCGCGGAGGATGATGGCGAGTTACCTGGAAGCCTGAAACAGACCGCAGGCCCGCAAAATACGGACGCAGAATCTTCGGATCACGAAAGACATACTCCCCAATGACACCGTCCCCGTCAGACAGTATCAGACGATCTTCCTTTCGCTGGATCCGGTCGCTGACCGCGTTTCCCGGCCCACCTGGCGGCAAATTCCCGGCTGCCGGTTCCGTCAGACCCGACAGCCACGCTGCCAGATCCGCAAACTCCTGCGCCGACAGCCGACCGGTCAGCACCGGCATTGCCGAGATCGGCTCACTCCGTCGCTCCTCAATCTGCTCCTTCGGCAGCGAAATCCGCTCGCCCGTCG
>SXXK01000487.1 GCA_005791255.1 Planctomyces sp. | reverse complement strand
GGGGAATGTGATATCGGTCACAGGCGGCTGCCCGATAAGCACCGTGTTGATCAGACTGATGGTGAGCGATTTGTGGTCATCGCTGCCGAACAGCATTTTGAAGGCATAGTCGATGAGCGGATCAATTCCAATGGCCACAGACACCTCGCAGGTCGCAGTTCGGTTGTGGGTCGCTGAATTGAAGCGAGTAACCAATTGGCACACCCGCGGGTATAATCAAACACCGCACTAAATCAACCGTTGGCCGCGCGGAATGTCGGGTATTTCGGGAACTGACGGGAACGCACGACGGCTGCGGACAGGCGTTGAGTTTTCTCAACAGCACCTCAGCGCCGGGACTGCTGTTCATCCCGCAGACAACGGACTCATGGCCGGACAGGGATGATGCGAGTCGTACCGTTGGGGACCACCTCGCCGGAAGTAAATACCCGCCGGCTGAGATTTACTTCCAGCTCTTCAATCCACCGCCGCAGCTCCATCCCGTACTCATTCGCCAGATCACTCTTCACCAGCTCACGCAGAAATCCGGCTGCTCCGTCCTCCGACAGCTCCGCCTGCTCCGCAGTGCTGAAACGCTGCGCCGGATCCGGATGCAGCAAACCCCGCAGCAGCCGAATCAGGGCTTCGCTGTATTGAAATTCCTCCAGCGGCAAAAATGCCGGCAGACGATCCAGAATGTTCAGCTTCGCCTGCAACAGCTGATCCAGCGAAAGCCCGGAAAACGGACGCGATCCCGACAGCATTTCAATCAGCATGTAACCCAGACTGGCAAGATCTGACTGCGGAGTCGCACGCTGGCCGGAAAGGATCTCAGGAGCCGCGTATTCCAGAGTACAGGGCTGGCCCTCAGGTGGACGCCCAATCCAGAACGCAGAGCCGATGTCAATGATCTTCACCTGCCCCGTACGCTTGACCATGATGTTCGATGGCTTCAGGTCACAGTGAATCACGCCACCGCGATGCAGCGCCGCAATACCCTCCAGACACTCCCGCAAAATTGCCACCGCCATCCCAGGCTTCAGACGACAGTCCACCTCACCCGTCGTAATCACCCGCTCATTGATGCTGGCCCAGCGACGCTCCGTCACCGCATCCTGCACAATCTCCAGACTGTCCCGACGCAAAATGTGCAGCAGATCAAAACCGTCGATCCACTCCATCTCCAGCACATAGATCCCACTGTCAAGCTGAAATGAGTGCACCGTCACCAGGTGGTCCATCTGGATTCGAGCAACAATCGATGCCACCTCGGCCATCCGCCGCATCTCAGACTCGTAGTGCTGCTGCGATTCAAATCCCGACGGAGAAAAAAATTTCAACGCCACCGGAATACGAAACGATGCGGCACCCAGACGCTCCGCCAGCATCACAGATCCCTGACCGCCGGTTCCCAGCTGCTTCAGAAAACTGCGCTCCGACGTCCAGCGTATGCCCTGACGACTCAGCAAACCCACATAACGCTGCTGCATCTGCTGAATGACTGGATCCGGCTGCGACGCCGCCGCCACCGCTTCACTCACAATGTACCCCCTCTGCAATCCCCGCTGAGTGACCACTAAGAGCCCTGGCAAACGCCCACTATACGCATTCCGCCAGCAAATGTCTGTCCCCGTTCTCACTGAATTCACGCGCAGACTGAACAAATGCTTCGCTGAAAAAAACGGTAAATGAACGATTTCGTCAAAATCCAGCCGGAATGCCCCCCACTCCGACACCCCCTCACCACCCACTTTCCCACACTTCGCTTTTTTCGCATTTTCTTCACCACCCGCGATTCCTCATAGCCCTCGCCCAAAATCTCGACCTATATTGACGATCATCAAGGCCCGCCAGCTGGGCCCCTCGGTTAAACTCCGATCACAGCGAGTCCTTCCATGAAAAAAATCCTGCTTTCTGCCGTCCTTCTCGCCTCCACCTGCTCCTTCGCGGATGCCCGCGATACCAAAGGGTGCTTACTCTTCGCCCGCCGTAACAAAACCACCACCACCACTCAATGGTATCGCGCCAAAGATGGCACCGTCCGCAAAATGCTGCCCTACTGGGACGCCATGCATCGCGCCGAAGATGCTGACAGACTGGAAACCGAACTCCAGAAGGCCCAGACAGACCTCGCTGCCGCGCAGGCTGCCAATGCTCAGACCACCGCAGATCTCGCCGCAGCAAAAACTCAGGCCGAAGCCCTCCAGAAAGAACTGGAAGCTGCCCGCGCCCAACTGGCACAGCTCAAAACCGCTTCCGAAACTCAGTCTGCCGAACTGAAAAAACAGATCGACTCCGAAAAAACAACGGCAGCCAGCCAGAAGGAACGTGCTGACAAGGCCGAAAACGCCCACAAAACCGCCGTCGGACAGGTTGCCTCGCTGCGGGAAGAAGCCCTGCGTCAGGCAGAAACCCTGACCGGAGTCCGCACAGAGCTGAAAGCCACCGCCGAAGAACGCGATGCCCTGAAAGTCCGCTCCGAAGAACTGCAGAAAGCCGTGACCGATGCCGAAACCGCAGCCAAACAGACCCGCGAAGAACTGGAAGCCCTGAAGAAAACGGTGGAAGAAAACAAGAAAGCCGACGAAACCAAACCGGCTGATCCACCCCAGGAAGGTACCACCGAAGAGCAGCCAAAGGTCGAAGGTGAAAAGCCTGCCGAACCCGCTGCAGGCAACTGATTCCACAAACAAAAACCGCCCGACAATGTCGGGCGGTTTTTTTGTGTCTTTAAGCCAGTGTTCTGCCGGACAAGTTACGGCGTCAATGCCGGCAGACGATCATCCCACTTCAGCTCGGTCGGCTTGTTCGCGTTCAGCCACTCAGCCAGCGGCAGGACTTCTTCACGAGTCAAAGCGTCGCCGTTCTTCAGCAGCCCCAGACCCACAACCTTGACCAGATTGGCGGACTCAGCAATCACCCTGGAAGGTGCTGTTCCCGTGGATCGATTCAGCAGGCCCTTTCTGTCCGCAGGTGCCGCAACTGCTTCTTCAGCCGATGCATGACGGTAAGCAAACACCAGCGACGCCCCACAGGCGGGCCAGCGCGCATCTCCGGGGCTGCGATTGAATTCCACCGCAGCATCACCCGCCAGCTGGGCAATCTTCCAGGCCAGCGGATCAAGCCGCATCTGGCCATCGTAAGCCCCCCGACCGATACCCATCGCAGCCAGACATCGAACTTCGATCGGACGCTGACGGTCGTCAAGCACCGCTGCAAAAACCTTCATCACCGTCGGTTCGTTCGCGCCGATGGTTTTGCGAGGACGACGGATTTCAAACAGGACTTCCAGCAGCGTCTGCTGGTAAGCACTTTCACTGCATCGTTCGGCCAGCTGTTTGGCAATCCCGTCACAGATGCGGAACTGATCGTTCTCCAGAACGTCACAGTTTCGCAGCACATTCCTGATTGCGTCCGCAGCAAAGACTTTCACCGCGTCCGGCTGCTGATCGGAATCCAGCACGGACAACAGCGTCGTCAGTGATTCGGGGTGCATGCGAGCCGCAGCACCGCCAGGCACGGCCTTCGTTTCATGCAGATGCTTCAGCACCGATACGGCTGTCACCCGCGAATCAAAACTGTTGGTCAGCAGCTGCTTTGTGACTTCCAGCACATCGCCGCAGAATTTGCGGCGAGCATTCTGCTGGGTCGCCGGATTGCCGACGTTGCCGGCAGCCCGCTGCATGTCCGATTCCACATCCTTCAACAGGTTCTGCAGATTTGAAGGAACTGAGGAAAATTCTGCATCGGTCACACGCAGCAGCATGAACTGCAGATAATCCTTCACCTTTTTGCTGTCGGCTTCGGACGAATAACCGTCCGCCACCAGTTTTGTGTAATCCCGCCGCAGCTTTGCTGCCTCGTTCTTGTCCAGTACGGTGAGCGGTTCACGCAGGTTCTGCAAAGCGCGAGCCATCTGCTGCTGCTGGAAAATCCGCTGCTGACAGCCATTCACGGCTGCGGGCGCTGCCGGGGCCGCTGTCGGCGCAGGTGCTGAGGGCACAGCCGCAGGCGGATCCTGAGCCGGCGCTGCAGGCGCTGATTCCTGAGCAAAAGCTGCGCTGTCCAGCAGACCCGCGAAGCCAATGCACAACGCGGAAATCCAAAACCCGGACTTCCTGCAGCCAGATCCCCGGGTGTTGCGGTCAACAAAGGGCATAAGACTCACCAGATCGGGAAAACTTCTATCGCTGTTCCGGTATCGAATATCGTCCAAAACCGTTCAGAATCTGCTAAACATGACAGTTTACCAGGGCAACGTCCAGAATCAGAACGTCAGAAGCGCTACAAATCAACAGTTTTGACGAGGAAATGCGGAATCATCCTCCCGATCCCGCGAAAACCCGCCTCCCGCAGACCCGATTTTCCTTCAATTCCCGGCAGAACCCAGATAATACCCCATCAAATCCCAGCCCTCCGGGAACGCCAGCTGCGATCCCGCAGCCGTAACTTCGCTGTATTCCGCACATCCGGATGCGGGTATTCCCGTGCCGCACACGGCAAAAGGGCAGTCGCCGTGACTGTGCGTCCTCGTACGCAGAAAGGTGGGATGGTCCGGACACACCAACAGACGGTACTGGCCCTGCCCCTTCATCCACTGATGCAGCGGCCCCACGATTTTCTCGTCAATCTGCTCCACCGCCCGCACCTTTTCCTCCACACTGCCCTCATGCGACGCCTCATCCGTCGCTTCCACATGCACCACCACAAAATCCACATCCGGACGCTGCAGTGCCGCAATCGCAGCTCGCCCCTTCGCCGCATAATCCGTGTCCAGATACCCCGTCGCCCCAGGCACCTCCAGCACCTGCCAGCCCAGCAGACGGCCAATCCCGCGCAACAGATCCACTGCCGTGATGACTGCCCCCCGCACCCCATAACGCTGCTCAAACGGCTGCAGTGCCGGACGCTGCCCCAGTCCCCAGAGCCATGTCTGAGTGGCAGCCAGGGCCCCCGCCGACAGCCGCTGCCGATTGGCCTCGGCCGCTCCAAACACCCCCCGACTCTCCTCCATCAGCCCCCGCAGCAATTCCGATCCAGGTCCCGTCGGCAGATAACCCTCCACCAGCTGCCCCGTAATGTCGTGCGGCGGAGTACTGATGGTGTCCCGCGAAAAAGGAGCCTCCTCGCCACGCGACCGCCAGATCAGCAGATTGCGATAACTCACCCCCGCAAAATACTTCCAGTGCACGTCGCCACAACGGCTCTTCTGCAGCCCCTGCAACAAACCCGCCGCCAGCTCACTGGGATACTGCCCCGCCGTGAAACTGTGCATTCGCCCGTCCGCAATCGTCACCAGATTGCACCGCACCGCCCAGTCACCCGGCTGCAGCTCAATCCCCTGAGCAGCAGCTTCCAGCGGCGCCCGCCCCGTATGAAACTGCAGCGGACTGTACCCAAACAGACTCATCGTCCCCACGTCGCTGCCCGAGGGCAGGCTGAGAGGCACATTGTTCGTCCGGCCGACCTGACCCCCGCTGGCCACCGCGTGCATGTGCGGAATGCGAGCAGCCTGCAGGGGAGTCTTCCCGCCGAGCTCCGCCTGAGGCTCGTCCGCCACACCGTCCGGAATCACCAGTGCAAATTTCATCTGCCGCCCACCTCAGCGCCCCGCCGTCCTGTCTGCCGCCAGCTGCTTCACGCCACGCAGATCCAGCTTTCCTGTACCCAGCAGCGGAATCTTCTCCACCTCGATGAAACTGTCATTCGATGGAATGAACAGATTCGGCAGCCCCGCCGCCTGCAGCCGGTCCGTAATCTCCCGCGGTGACTTCTTCATCGGCTTGTGCAGCACGATCAGACGCTCACCCTTCTTCGGATCAGCCACCGAAGTGACAGCACACATAATCTCCGTCTCTTCCGTGGCGTCCTCCTCCAGCACCTTCGCAATCGCCTGCTCCACCAGTATGTGCGGCACCATCTCGCCACCGATCTTCGAAAACCGACTCATCCGCCCCGTAATGCGAATAAACCCGTCATCGTCAATCACCGCCATGTCGCCACTGTTATACCAGCCATCCGAAATCAGCTCCGCCGTCTTTTGCGGCTGATTCAGATAGCCCAGCATAATGTTCGGACCCTTGATCTTCAGCAGACCT
>SXXK01000486.1 GCA_005791255.1 Planctomyces sp. | reverse complement strand
CAGACAGTTGCAAGTTAACCAGTCCATTCGTGGTAACGGTTCTGAAGTCCAGATCGCCATCGGACTGCATCGAGACCGATTTCGCGGTCAGGTCTGTGGAACCCAGTACAGTCCCTGAAATCCATGCCGCCCCGTCTACATCAATGAACAAGTCTCCTGTCAGCTTGATTTCCAGCGGATCTGCAGCATTCGCAAAGATTCTTTCTGCATGTGCCCCTACATGCTCGGCGGTCAGATGCACTGTTCCCGCGGCGATATTCAGTTCCGGCTGAGCACCGACTGGATCATTTCCGTCCAGCAGTGATCCGGCTTCCACTGTCAGTTGCACATCCCGCCCGAGATTCTCTATCAGGTGGACGGTCAGGTCACCACCCGCCGCCGTCTGTACGATCTGCACAGAACCTGAATCGGTATTTCTGGCTGACAGAGCTTTTGCTGACACTTCGATTGCGTCACCGCTCCCCGTTCCAGTCTTTGAAATCAGGTAGAGGTCGTCCGCCTGTATGTTGAGCGCAGTCGCGTTTGTGTCAATGAGTGCACCTTCCAAACTGGTGAGCGAAATCTCGTTGGAAGCCTGGAGCAGGCCGTGCAGCGATATGCTGGAAACAGCCACAGCGGCCAGGGATTCGCTTTGCACAGTGACGTCGATCGAGATGCTGCCCCCGGACTGAACTGTAATGCCGTAGCCGTCCGCTTTCAGAATATCATTCAGTGCTGACGCCTGTTCGCCCAGATGTACATCCCCGGCCGTTGTAATGTGCAGGTCGCCCTGTTCCGTAACCTGCGGGAGTGTGATCGTGTCCCGAAAGACCACATCCAAAGCAATATTCTGCTGTTGCGATTGAATCGTGATGCTCGTTGAAGACTCGAAACCAGCAAAGGCGTCCTTGTCCACCGTCAGAAGAGCATTTCCGTCCGAAAGACTTAAACCGTCTGAAAGTTGCCCGCTCCAGACCCCCGCTGCTGCATCCAGCCGAAAGCCGAGACTCTCTCCGGAATCCGTAACCGTAAGTTGTCCAGCGCTGGAAAAATCAGACAGCAGCAGCGCGCCCTGATCCAGAGCAAAAACTGCATTGAAGACCCGTCGGTCCTCCAAACGGCAAAACTCCGGGCGTTTCCTGCGGCGATCCAGACCCTGCCGAGGATTAATGCCTGCCTGCCTCGCATGAAAACAGCTACGCAAAATCTGGAACAGCTTTTGAATGTTCATCTGTCACCTGCGAGTCAATAAACGCCGTTGCATGCTGTAAAGGAATCGCATGCACGAAAAAACTATCATTTTTCAATGTCGGGCCTGCTGCAGAATCCTTCCCATTGCACATTGGAAAAGGTCTGGTGGCCAGCAAAAGATGGAAAAAGATTGCCGATTTTTGCGACTAGGCAATTTGCGCTGGTCTTGTTCCCAATCTCAGACCAACCGTCAGCGGAATCGCCCGTACCGTCGAAATCCCTGCAATCCCGCCAACCCCAACCGTCGATTTCATCAGTAACGTCCCGAGGAGTGAAGTGGCGAGGGACACCCAACCTCAGCTTACCGACGAGCCGGATAACGTCCTGTTTACGCAAAGGCGCCGCAGGTATCACCCGGTGGGCTACCGGAATGTCTTCATTGCGGGAGATTCTGATGAAATCCTTATCTGTCGTCTGCCTGTGCGCCCTTGCCGGGATCGTGATTCCGATCGGCAGCGTCAGTGGAGAAGAACCGACCACACATTCCGTGGGTCGTTCCGTGCGCACGGTGAACCGCAGTGCATGGCGCACAGCGTCCCGGATTTCGACAACTTCAGGACATTCTGATTCCGGTGTTCGTAAACCGATTATCGAAGCCGATGTGGCCGACTCTCCTGTGACCAAAGTTGCGTGGGAACAAAAGGCTTCGTCAGGCACCAGTGCTGCGTCTGCTCGTGACTTTGCAGGCCCAAACACGGCAACCCGTCACTTGCCGACACCGCAAATTGCTTCAGGTTTTTCCGGATCCAGTGCGGGCGGCAGAAAAATGCCGGTGCCTGCGGCCGGTGAAAAACTGCATCCGGAGGTGCTGGGCGAACTTTCCAAACCTTCTGCCGGATCAGTCGCTGTGCAGGTATCCGAAACATATCTGGATGAATTGCAGCGACTGCGTGATGAGCCGCGGCCGTGGCTGGGACTACGCGGGGTTGCGTCGCCAAAAGGACGCCCCGGCGACGTTGGACCCCTGTGGCTGCAGGAGTTAACGCAGCTGGATGCCCTCCGCCATCCTACACTGGCAAGGATGCAGTCTGTTCAGCAATCCACGAATGAGGCTCTGGCGAGACCCGACGTGGCAACAGATGCGAAAGTGTCGATCGATTCGCTGTTCCGTCCACTCAGCTCGGTGCAACTGGCCTCAAAAGCCGAGGGGAGAGAAGGCGAGTCGACGAGTCTGAGTCTGCAGGCGCTGATCGATGGAAAGCGAGCGTCGGCAAATGCCGCTGATTACTTACTCCCTGCCCGTCCGGGTTCCGGCCCAGCGCCTGGCACGATGCGGCTTGCGGTTCGCGAATCTTATGTCCTTTACCATAATCCACTGTACTTCGAAGACGCAGATCTGGAACGCTGCGGAGCCTCCAGCGGATGGTTGACACCTGCTGCGTCTGTCGCACAGTTTGTTGTTGACGCAGCCTTGTTGCCCTATCGCATGGCGGTGGACCCACCGACCAGCAAGGTCAGGGATTTGGGTGACTGCCGCACAGGCTCAGAGTATTCGGCGGATACCAACGGACTGCCAGTATCACTGCGAGGACTGGCCGCCGAGGCCGGCGTAATCACCGCTCTGATCTTCATCATCCCCTGACCCCTCGTGATCGCGAAATGTCAGCGAAGTACTGCGAAGGTCTGCCGAAGCAGATAGTAACCCCTTGCCGCAAGTGACAGTGGCGGGGTTTGGATGCGGACCACACCGGGCGCATACAGGGGCACAACCGGCCACTGAGTTCCAGCAACGGGTCGAATGCTGACCTGGTACAGTTGCTGTGATCCGGCCTGCAGGTTCGGGGGTGCGGCGGGCAACAACTGATGTACTGCCAGTTCACGCGGCACTTCTGCCAGAGTTTCCTGATCCACCTGTTCCACTTCACCCGGCAGTGAATGCAGGAACAACAGCAGCGGTCGAACTGTGGCGGCCGCGCCCGGCTGCAGTCTTTTAATGACATGTTCCTGAGCGCAGGCTTCAAACCGCAGATCACTGGGGGTACCAACCCAGCCCAGCAGCATCTGCGGCTCAAACCATGCGCCAGCCGAGCTTTCGTCAAGAGTGGGAGTGGTCCATTTCAAATTGTCGCCCGTGGTGATGGCTCCCTCCGGCGAATTTCGTGGAGGCAGCAGAATTCCATCGCGCGGACTGCGAATGACAAGTTGCAGCTCGCGACGCTGCAGCGTTTGCACTCGTTGCCGAGCAGCAGCCAGAGCCTCCTGCAGCACCGGGATGGCCTGTCTGTTACCCTCACTGGCCAGCAGGCCAACCTGCAGCGCATCGAGTTCGGTCTGCCTGCGCAGCACATCACCAGCCGCCTCCGCCAGCTCCAACTCAAGCTCCGGATTGGTGAATTGAGCGAGCACGTCACCCTGCTGAAGACGCGTTCCGAAGCTGACGCAGCGAAGCAATCGGCCGGGAACCACGGAGAAGACCGGGGCAGCCAGACCGGGCGCGAAAACGCCGGGAATCTTCAGCGGCAAGCTAACGGGGGTGAGCAGTACTGTCAGCAGCAGAAACACAACAGCGGCGGCACCAAACATTGCACGGTTTTGTCGAGGACTTCGGCGACTGGCACCAGCAAGGCGAACTGTGCTGTCAACGCCGGCGGCACAAACTGGAAGCAGAGCCAGTGCCTCGAGCCCTGTTGGCTCCAGCAGGGTTGCCAGAAACAGCAGCAGTCCGATCAACACCGTACAGCTATAGGCAAAGGAGGCTATACCGTATGTGGCGAGCAGTCCCTGCCGCAGCGAGTCGCCTGCGGCATTCGTCAGGGAGGCCGTCCCGAACACGACGCGATTCAACAGCCCGGCAGCGGCTGTTCTGCCATCTGACCACAGATTGGGTCGGTTCAACAGGTCCGATACAATGAAATACCCGTCAAAACGCACCAGCGGATTTCCATTGACGAGTACAGTATTGAGTGATGCAAGCAGCATGGTCTGAAGAAAGAACGCATGCAGTACACCGTCATCGCTGATGCACCAAAGCAGTCCGCACACGGCAGCGACTGACAGTTCCGCAACGATTCCGGCGCCGGCTACCGCCAGTCGACAGCGACGATCCGGTTGCCTCCACGAATCTGACACATCGCAGTAAAGGATGGGAATGCCACACACAAACAGGAACCCCAGCTCATGGCATTCACTGCCGAAGTGATGACAGACAAGAGCATGCCCAAGTTCATGCAGCACGCGTACAACAGCAAAGGCGCCGGCAAAAGCAGCAGCGGTGCGCCAGTCCAGCAGTGACTGCAATTCCGGGAGTTCAGCCAGCAGTTGCTCGATTCGCAGTAACACCAGCACAGCCGACGTGGCCATCAGCAACGCTGCAGCAGCCATCGCCCGTCGATTCAGCAGCGGACGCGCTGCCGGATACAGAAGCCGTAGTAGTGGTTCGGGATCAATTCCCCTCCAGCGAAACGACACAAGGGCAGATGCCGTCAGCAACAAGCGTCGCCACAAAGGGACACTTGAACGTCCGCGGAGAGGAGTCAGACCCGGCAGTAGTGGACGCAGAACGCCCGCTGCCGCAGCCGTTGTTGCCAGAACACGCAGTCCGCAGACGTCAATTTCCTCATCCGGAAATTCCCGTCGCAGCCGTTCAGTAAGTTCTTCGAGGCTATCTCGACCCAGGCTCTTCAGAAAACACAGTCCCGATTCTGACGTGCGAAAATATGCCAGCCGCAACGGATCGCGCAGGATCCATGCAACCGTGCCGGCAGACTCCTGCGGCAGGATTTCAAGGTCCGGACGCAACTCCCACAGAAACGGTGAATCCAATCGCCGTCCCGGCAACGTCGGTCTCCGTCCGGCATCGGGCTGATTTTCACTGCTGTGGAGTGCCATTCTCGCTTCCCGGGGGGCTCAGTGACGATGCTTTCTGTTCATCCGTCAGTACTTTTCGCATTTTGACCACTTCACCGGGACGCAGCGCCGGGCCTCCCTTGACTTCTGCTCTCACCCGCACGGCCTTATTCAGTGCATCAATGGCCGGGCTGATAAACACCAGATTGCCACGCACCGGTTCAGCCTTGCCCGCCCCCCGCTCAAACAACACGGGCTGTCCGGCTGTCAGTCCGGCAGCAGCCTCCGGACTGACGAAACCCTCCACCGTCAGGCGGTCCAGCCGCATCAGACGATAGACCGCCTGCCCGGGCTCCAGCCACTCCCCGACAAACTTTGACTGCTCAACAATCATACCGGGAAAAGGCGCAGCAAGCTTGCGTTTCTGAAGGCGAGTTTTTGCCAGCTCAACAGAGATCTGCAGGCTCTGTAGTTCCAGCCGCTCCGCTTCCACAGTCTCTCTTGAGGATTCCCATTGCATTTTCAGCTGCTGCAGTCTTGAGCGCTGCTGTTCAACTTCAGCCTGTTTCGACTCCTGCCGCAGGGCGGCCAGCGTTCGCTCACGACCGCCGGACTGCACCCGAATCATCGCCTGCTCGTGTTGATTTTGCAGCTTCAGCCACTCCTGCTCGCTGTAGCTGTTTCGCGACACCGCGCGCCGCGATCGAGCCAGTTCGAGATCGCTGCTTGCCAGCTGTTCAAGTTTCTCTGCCAGTCGTAATGCACTATCGTCTTCTGCAACCAGTCGCGCTGCCTCAGCATCGCGCCCGGCCTGATTCAAAAGCTGTTCAGCCTCCGCCACCCCCGCTTCCGCAATTTCCACGGCACGCGTCGCTTTTAGTTTCTGCTCGGCAACCCGCAGCTCCTGCTCGGACAGTTGCAGTGTCAGCCGAGCTTCGACGTCATCCAGGGTTGCCAGCAACTGCCCCTCCTGCACCAGCATCCCCGGTGTCGCCAGAGTAGTCGCCAGCGCGCCTCGCTCAAGGGCAGGCACATCAATCGTCTCCCGTGCCGATACCAGACAGTTTTCCGCTACGATCGGGCCAGCAACAGCCACTCCCTGTGCATGACAAACGGCGTTTGACAAACACATGACCGCCCCGGGGAGTTGCAGCAGGGTCAGCAGGGCTTGAAGTCGGAAACTTTGAAATAACGACTCGCGATACAACGTTCTACGACTCAACATCTGCTGTACCTCCATGAACAAACACCGCAGACAGCCGCTGCAGACATCACCATTTTCTGATTCATTTTCCAACACCCCGTTAAAACACAGACGCCCTGTACAATGTCTCAAACAGGCGACGAAACCAAACGTACACCGCAGGCTGCCGTCCGCAGGAAATCACCGCCTTCACCCCGGACCCCGGACGCAACTCGCACCAGTCACCACCTTCCAGCGGCACCGTCAGCTCCGTTTCAAGATTGCCTCGCGACCCCAGCTCCACCGCAGAACCCAGTACTCCGCCCGACGCCTGCCAGGTTTTTCCCGGATCCGCTTCAAGCAGGAACGCAACCGGGCGTTTCTGGTCGCCACTCAAACTCGCCGTCGACACATATCCCACATCCCGCTCCGCTATTCGCAGCTTCAGCTCCCAGCGACCACCTGTATTCACTACCTCACACAGCCGCTGACCGCGTTGCACGGGCCGCCCAACAAGTCGTCGAGCAAACTCTGCACCCAGCAGTCGACCTGCCAGGGGAGCCCGAACAGTCAGACCCGCCATACGCCGCTCCAGAATTTCCCTCTGCCGCTGCAGCGACAATACCCGCGCCGTAAGCTCCGCCTGCTCCGAATTCAGCAGCCCCGCCTCCGCCGTCTCACCCGCTGATCGCAGAGACTCAATCGCTGCCAGTCGTGCCTGCGCTGCTGCCAGTTCACCCAGCACCCGCTCTGCCTGCAGCTGCAGCTCATCACTCCGCAGCACCAGCAGCCTGTCACCCGCCAGCAACTCGCGCCCCTCCGCCCCCTCGATAATCTCCACCTGACCGGACTCAGGTGCACACACAGTCTGCCGCTCTACCGGCTGCAATACTCCGTCAGCTGCAATCCGCAGTTCCTGTGGCAGCAGCAGGCCAATCAACAGCAACGCAGCCGCTGACCACCATAAGAGCTGTCGGCCACGCCCACTGACCCGCCGCCGTGTCCCGCTCAACCGGTCATACGCAAGCGCCAGATTCCTTGTCGCCTGCAGCAGACCTCCCTCATCCAGATCCCCTGGGCCACTGTTTTCTATATGCAGTGCCAGCTGGGCCCCCTGCCAGTTTCCATTCACTGACACGGGCACCACACGACATCCAGTTCGCAGCAGCGGCGGCCCGGCCACCACTCGCCCTGCCTGACCGCTTGCCGCCAGGACATCACGTTCAACTTCCGCAGCCGCCTCGGAGCGCCGATTCACCTCACCCTGTCCCGCAGCCGTGATGGCCTGCCACCGCCCGCCCCCACACCTGCGACACAGCACCACACGCCGACAGCCAAAAACGGCACCAAATTCCCCCCCGGCAATTTTCTCCAAATCACCCACACTCTCCGCACTGTGCAGACGTCCCAGCAACAATTCACGCCCACGCAGCAAGTGACGCACTTTCCGATACTCGCCCGTTAACTCACGCCGCCGGAGATCTGCCAGCACCTCACCCAAACCACTTTCCGGAGCGAGCATGTCCGACGGGCCAATCATCTCAGTTGCGAGGACCACCCCCGCCACCAGTTCTGCCGCCACCACGATTGTTACGCTGCCAGATGCCCCGTCAACTCGCCGCTCGGTCACCGCTCCTTCGCTGATTGAACGCGATACAACCGACCCCAGCAGTCCTGTCTCCGCGGGCTTCGCAGCCTCCCGAGTCTTCCCGGGTGCGGCTGATTGCAGTGCATAAACCAACACTGGCTCGGCACCGCTAAACTCCCACACGTGAAGTCCGTCCGCCCCACACTCCTCCAAAAGCTGCGTCAGAAAGCAGAACAGTAAGCGCCGTGAGTTGTCGGCTGCATCGCCGCATTCCGCAGCGGCCCGTGATAGACAGGCCGCTGCCTGTGCCATCGAGAAATGCTCCGAACGAAGCACCGAGCCCGAATGCTGCTGTCTCATCTCACGTTACACCTTCCGAAGACTAAACACCGCGGGGAATGTACAAGACGGGGGAAATCCACGGCTCGCTCTGAATACGCAGTCTTTTGCGGCGTTTACTTGTCAGATTTAATGGAATTACCGAAGGGATGTGCCGATTATCCCTATCGTGCTGAGCTTTAGGATTGGTTCGAAGCGGCCGGTTTTGCCGATTCTCTCGCTCCGGGCATCCTCCTCTTAAGCTCCTCATTGATCAACTGAGGATTCGCCATGAGCAAGCCCGATTTTTCACTGCTGAGTAAACTCTTTCGGTGCGGTGACCTCGGTCGCCCCGGCCGACTCCGCAGTCTGCGCAGGCTGGTGGTGACCGCAGCCGTATTCGGGACTTGTGACCATTTGCATGCTGACGAAAAAACCATCGGAAATTCGGTGGACGAAGTCAACCATGTCATGCATGAAATCGACCGGAACACGCAAGCCGTGCACACGGATGTCCGGTCAACCCGTCGTCCGATCACCCGAAAGCAACTGGAGTCCGGCGATATTTATCTCAACAGGCAACTTGACGATGTGACATCTGCGGCACTTGCGGCTTCACCCGTGCTCCGTACCATCGGAGGAATTGTGCTGCGATCTCCGGACGCCGCCATCACAACCCTGAATCGACAACTGCAGCAGACAGACCCGCGATTCGGCACAGCGGCCGCACTCAGTGCCTTCGACGCTCAACTTTCAGCCACTGCCAACTTCAATAAGAATGACAGAATTTTCAATAACAACTTCTATGCGGGCGGTGCCACGGCCTTCATGCAGGATTACCACGATTACCAGGCGGAGCTTTCAAAGCGTACCGCAACTGGATCCTCGCTGGCAATCCGGGGCGTGAGCAACTACGACTCAAACAACGCGCCTGCCAACACCTTTCCCAGCTCGTGGAATTCGTGGATGGAAGGAGAAGTGCGGCAACCGCTGTTGCAGGGTGGCGGGCTTGAGTTCAATCGTATTGCCGGCCCCTCGTCGACACCCGGGCTCTACAATGGCATTCTGATTGCCAAAGTAAATGGTGATATGACTGATGCCGAGTTTCAGGTTGGCCTGAGAGACTTCGTCAGCAATCTTGAAAATGCCTACTGGGACCTCTACGCCGCCTACCGGGAATATGATGCCCGCAATCGGGGCTATCAGGCTATCGAAAAGCTTTACAGAGAACGCTATCAGCAGTTCGAAAATCTGCCCGCTGGCGATGCTCAGGCGAGGGAGACTGAAGCCGCTTTTGTCAAACAGCAGGTGCTGTCCATGAAGGCTGAACTCGACGAAAGCCTGTTTGGACGACTGATCAACGGCACAGAAGTACGAAACGGATCCACCGGAGGTACTTTGCAGACTGTGGGTGGTGTGCTCTCGGTCGAACGCCGACTTCGTTTGCTGGCGGGAATGCCGGCCAGCGACGGCAAGCTGATCCGGCCGATCGATGAGCCTTCCATCGCCGAATACGAATTCGACTGGGAGCTGGTGATCGATGAAGCTCTTCTGCATCGCCCTGAACTTCAAAAGCAAAATCTGGCCGTACGCAAACGAGAACTGGAACTGCTGGCTGCCAAAAACTACCTGTACCCCAGGCTGGATGCCGTGAGCCGCTACCGAGTGCGCGGATTCGGCGATGATCTGGTTGCAGGCGGTAATCAGTCCGGGACTAACCCAGCGTCGTCAGTTGGAAATCTCTTCGGCGGGGACCATCAGGAATGGGCAATGGGCGTGGAATTCACTGTCCCCCTGGGATTCCGCAAAGCACACGCCTCTGTTGCGAATGCAGAACTGAATCTGCATCGAGAACGCATCCTGCAGAGGGAACAGCAGCGGGAAGTTGTCAGTGGACTCGCCGCTGCGTTCACGGACAAAGAACGCGCCTGGGAGAATCTGCAAACGACACTCGGACAGTACCTTTCAGCCCGAAAGTACACCGACGCAGTCCTGAATCGTGAAGACACGGCAGATGAACGAAAAATCGATGCCATCCGAAAACTCACACAAGCAGAAGCTGGGTTTTTCCGAGCTCGCGCCGAATACGCGATCGCACTCAAAAACATACATTTCGAAAAAGGCTCCATCCTTGAACTGAAAAATCTTCGTTTGCACGGTCAGGACACGATCTCTGCCGCAGATGTCGCCGCCCCTGTACCGCCAGTGCCTTCCACAGATCAAAACGCCAACGCAAATCCCCGGCCCGACGTCGAAACACCGCGACAGACCGCAGCACACAGTACCTCGGGATTGAAACTTGCCAGCCACGTCAAATCTGCAGCGGACGACGCCGAGGCGACCGCCACCGATAATACGGACCCACAGCCGAAGGTCGTCCCCCGCAGCTTTTTCCCCCGTTCGCCACTCCGGAAACAACGGCCTGATGAAACGCCGCCCGGACGGGCGTCTCTGAGTGATCCGCCGATCAACTCAAATTCCGAATCCTTGCCTTCCAATCCCATCGACCGGAGGGCCCTGCAGTCCGCCGAGTCCAGCGGTCGAGCGCGGCTCTGACCCCTGCAGGATGGCAGTTCTTCAGCGCCCCCCGCTGCGCTCCTTTCGCTGGAAATCCGGCTTTGCAGGGAGATTAACTATCCAAACTTGAATTAAAACTCAGGTTTGAGTTCATAAGTCCAGTCACGGTGGAACTGATTACGGACGAAGTGGATTTCCGCGAGTTTTTCATGAGTGACCTGCAGTTTTCAGAAATGTGGTTTTCATCGAGCCGGGTATGAGGTTCAAGGCCCGTTTCCGTGCAGGTGCTGGTGATCGAGTCGACCACAATCAGTCCTGTCGCGTTGGCGAGTCTCGGTCACTTCAGTGTCCAAAGTTCCATACAGGGACTCCTGCTGCCTCTCGGCAACGCCGGCTTCACTGCCTGCATATTCAACGGTTTGGATGCCTGCACCGTATTTGTCATTGATCACGTGCGTGCTCCGCCTGGCCTCGGTTTGACCGACAGGAGTCGCGGCAGAGACTGCGAGGCCGCTGAGGCGTTGCGGGCGTGCGGGGCGTGCCGGGCCGGCTCAGATGGAACTTCGCCCTCCCCCGGTGGGCGCAAAAAAACAGCCGCAGGGACCTATTGGTAAGTCCTTGCGGCTGTTCAAGTGGCACTCGAATGGGCTCGAGCCATTAACCTTCGGTTCCGTAGTTCCCCAGGGCTTCCTTTCGCGTTTCTGATGCTGGCGAAAACCCCGGATTTTCCGGGGTTTTTGCATTTACCACCCGTCGACTTTGCGTTGTCAGAGCGGAAAAAACGCAAATTAGTGGGGGAACTGGGAACGCCGGGTTCTTTACCCGCAATTTCACCGGTTTTGACGTCAGCACTCCAGGATGCTTCCGTTGGGTACGCAAACACCTCAACTCGGCGCAACCGGTTAATGCGTGCGGACCTTGAGTTGCGTTGACTTGTGTCAGCGTTCGGGCTTCAGAGCGATCTTCAGGTGTGAGGCACGGATCGGTCTGCAGACAAATTCAGGACTACGTCCTCGTCCGAAGGGCGAGCAGGTTCTCTGGCGCGACCTTCAAGGCCGTTTCTGACGGCGTCAGGGCTGATCGGGCCTGATGTTGCCGGTGCAGGGCAGGGTCTTGTGGAACCTGCTTTCATGTTGGAACGAACGGGATTCGTGCGAGTCGCGGCGCCGCGACAAAGAATTCATTCCGACAGCTGTGCAGTTCATTCTGTTACAGAGATGTCCAATAGTGCAGGCCGAACCAATGCCGTGCTGAAGGCGTCCGGGAGCTGTTCAGCCGGTGGCCTGTGTTCCATGACCTGTACCTTGCGACGATTACCAGAGTTTTGTTTTTTCGCGTCGACAAAGCACCGCTGTGCTCGGGTCAGGCGGTCGGATTGCCAATTCCGAAGAGGGAAGACGGACCGGAAAACCAGTCATTTTCTTGAGTTATGTTCAGCCCGGTCGCGGACGATTCTGGCGAATTCAACGGGAATCTGTGTCGATGTAATCTCGCCGACCATTTCTGCACAGCTTCCGCTCGCAGGCACATGAGTGCCAGCATGGGCTAAAGCTTCGAGTGACAATTCATCAGCATCAGAGTCCCTCGAGCAGCCGCGGCTGTTCGGTGACGGCGTCGACAACAATAATCGCCCCGTGTCCTTCGTCCTCAATCAACAGGTCTGATTCAGCAAATCGCAAGTGAATGATCCACTCGTCTCTGTCGTCATGCTTCTCATGAACCACTCTGTCAATCTGAAAATCTCCCAGTCCAATGTCGCGACCGTAATGTTCCGCAATCTGGCAAACGTTCGTGATCGTGGTGGTCGTGCTCATTTCCGGCTCCCGCGGGGCTGAGATCTGAAGAGTTTGCGAAGATACTGGATGTACTCTGCGGCATGGAGGCGTTCAGTATCATTGAACAAACGCCAGTGGTTACTTTTTTGGATCGACGCGAACACGAACTCCTCACGCTCCAGCTTACTGATCGCACAATACGCCAAAGGGGAGGCCAGCCAGTGCTCATAGTGTTTTAATTCGTGGACGATCTGATACCTCGTGGCCGGGGATTGCAAAAGTATTCCAGCGCTACCGTCCCTGAATCGAACAAACTGAGCAGCGTCGCCGGTTCGCTGCAGTATGTCCATCGCCCATTGATTCTGTATCACAGATACTCGGTTGCGAGCAAGGCGTCGCGAGAGCCTGCTTATCACAGCCTCAGATATGACTTCGCCGTTTTTCCAGCCTTTCATGGTATCAGAAAACCAGCATGGGGATCACAGAAACTCGTTCGAACATCGAGCGTTCGTGTACAAAGACCAAAGAATCGAACTAAAGCACACATTCCTGCTGAATCGCAGCTCACGATTTCTAACCCTTGCGGGTCAGCCTGTCATCAGGCAATTGAGCTGCAACAACGGCAGCTTACCATAATCCCGCACGATTTTGCCCCTGTTTTCCACAAAAAAGCCTGCCTGGGACAGGAACAACTCTGCCGCAACACGCGGGACAGCGGGCCTCATAACATCTCTTGAAACGAGGCAAGTCGGCTCGGTGATTGCAGTGTTGCCAGGTGTACGGAGGCCAGTTGGGAGACGGCTGTGCTGCTCGAAAACCCCGCTCATTTGAAAGCGATGTGCCGTACGGCAAGACGACCCATTCACGAAATTTGTCTCGTGAAGTTGGAAGCTTCCATCTGGCAGAATGAAACAGACTCGGGGGTACACGACAGCGTCGCGCTGATCCGCATCTTCCGCACTGACAACGGCCGGGAGATCGGCCCCGAAATTGGGGCCGGTTTAACTGCGATTGTTGGCCATACTGATGT
>SXXK01000485.1 GCA_005791255.1 Planctomyces sp. | reverse complement strand
GTCGTATCCGTCCTGTCCGCCACGTACTCCAGCCTGTACTCCTCGTCAATCAGCCCGGTTTCATCATTGGACATATGATTGCGATTGAACCCGGTCGCAATCCGCTGTTCCACCGTGGCTTCCGGCAGCAGATCGCCGGCCAGCTGCTCCACAGTGAACTGGTCATAGGGCAGATTCCGATTGAACGCATGAATGAGCCAGTCACGGTACAGCCAGATCTGCCGCGGCTTGTCACCAAAATAGCCGTCCGTATCCGCATAGCGAGCCATATCCAGCCATTCCACGGCCATACGCTCGCCAAAATGGGGCGACTGCAGCAGGCCCGCTACGATCTGCTCCCAGGTCCGGCCTGCCGTTTGCTGCAGCTCCTGCTCTGTCGGCGGCATCCCGGTCAGATCGAACCAAACGCGGCGTATCAGCGTTCGATCATCCGCCCGCTCTGAAGGAGTCTTCTGTTGCCCGGACAGTGATGACCAAACAAAGGCGTCGATCGGGTTCCGCTGCCACGCTGGAGGTGCGGCAACATTGACCGGCACCTGCGGGCGCGTCAGCGGCTGAAATGCCCAATGCTGCTCGAACGGTGCGCCGGATTTGATCCACCGCTGCAGCAACGCGGACTCCTGCACAGTCAGACCATCACCAGCCTCCGGTGGCGGCATTCTCAGAACGGGGTCGGCAGACGTCACGCGATGCAACAATTCGCTGCGTTCCGGGTCCATCGGTGCTATGGCAACCGCGCCCGATGGCAGCACGCTGATTGCAGCTGCCCGGTCATCCAGCCTGAGTCCGGCCTGCCGTTCGGCACTGTCGGGACCATGACACTTCCAGCAGTGCCGAGCCAGCAGCGGACGGATCCGGCGATTGAAAGACACCGAATCTGACGCCACGAATGCGTCCTGAGCACTTGAGACGGCGCCCGTCGCCACGGCAACTAAAATGCACGCGACCGCACAAATCCAACCTGAAGTGTCAGGGCACACTCGTCGCAGCGACACCGTGCTGACTCCCCGCAAACGCGAACATTCTGAAAGCACCACACGGAGCATACCATGCGATGCAGCACAATTCACTGCTGCACCCCACCAGTGAATCCGCAACACCGATGACAAACCCCGAAAAAACCTATGCAGCTCGGAACTGAGGCCAAAATCCAGCTCAGGGAATCATCGCTCTTGAATGAAATTTTCATATTCCCTCAACAGCTTCTACTCACAGCCAAACATGCTCCGTACCGAAGATTTCGGTTTCGTTCCACGATGCTCGCACGTCCCGGGGGGGAAGTTCGATGAGTGTACTGAGTGTTTTTTTGTCATCGTGCTTCAATCTGTGCCGTCAAGCCCGACGCGTTCGACGTGTTGGTTATGCCGGGCATGCGCCGGAGTTACTGGAATCGCGAGCACTGCTGGCGTTCACGGCGGGCAACATTGCTGTCTACCGAGTTGGGACGGGAACAGGCGCTCTTACAAATGCTGCCACCGCAGCGTTTATCGACGAATACTCCCCGTCCGGGACTCTTGTTTCCAGCACCCCGATGCCGACTGCAGTGGATGGATTCAATCGGCGGCTGACAAACAGTGGGACGGCGACATCTGAAGGCGCACTCAGCCTGTCGACGGACGGCCGCTATCTGACGGTGGCCGGGTACGACGCAGCAACGGGTACAGCCAGTGTGGCCTCAACGGCGACAACCACCGTCGAACGAGTTGTAGCGGCAGTGGACGTGGATCAGGTTGTGAACACCCGCACTCGGACGACGTCGTTTTCCGGAAACAACATCCGGGGCGCCGTGATGAGCAGTTCCGGGGGAATGTGGCTGACGGGGGGCAATTCCGGATTGATTTTCCTGCCTTTGGAGGCAAACGGCACAGGCACAGCCGTTGCCAGCACTCCTGCCAATCTGCGAGTCCCTGCGATTTTCGGCGGCCAGCTTTACGTGTCCTCCGGATCAACCGGCGTGCGCATCGGGACTGTCGGGACGGGGACACCAACCGGGATCGGAAATTCAATCACATCTCTCCCGGGCTATTCCACCTCCACCGGAAGCCCGTATGCGTTCTATCTGGCTGACCTCAGTTCCGCCGTGGCCGGTCCGGACACACTCTACGTGGCGGATGACACCCCCGGCACACTGCAGAAATATTCACTCAGCGGCGGGTCGTGGGTGGCCCGGGGGACTGTGACACTGAGCGGGTGTCGCGGTGTGACGGGTGTGGTCAGTGGCAGCACAGTCACGCTGTATGCAACCAGTGGTACTTCGCTGGTGCGAGTCACCGACAGCACGGGCTACGACGGAAATCTGACAGCGACCGCCACCACCCTTGTCACGGCTTCCAGCAACACGGTGTTCCGCGGCGTCGCCCTCGTCCCGACCAGACTTCCCTCCATCACCAGTCTCACACCTGCAGACGACTCAACAGGAGTCTCCACGACGGCAGATCTGCGGGCCATCTTTAACAAAAATGTGTTCGCGGCGTCCGGCACGATCCTCATCAGGAAAGTCTCAGACAATTCCACCGCCTTTTCGCTGGATGTCGCGGGCCCGGACGTTTCGATCACGGGTTCCATCGTGACGATTAATCCGCCGACCGACCTCGAAGCCGGCACAGCCTATTACGTCCAGATTCCCTCAACTGCACTGCGCGACGAATTTGGGAATCTGTTCGCCGGAATCAGTGACGCAAACACCTGGAATTTCTCCACGCTTGCGGCAGGCGACTCGACTCCTCCAGCCATCACCAGCCTCAGTCCTGCCGACGACAGCAACAGTGCGGGCATCAGCGCAGATCTGGTGATCACCTTCAATGAGACGATCATGAAGGGAACTGGCAGCATTCTCGTCAAACGCAGTTCTGACGACTCGACCGTCCACAGCATCGACGTTACATCCGCCGCAGTCACGGTCGCCGGCAGCACGGCAAGCATCAACCCGCCGGCAGATCTGCAGAACCTGACCGGGTACTACGTGCAGATTCCGGCTACCGCGTTTCGAGACGCCTCGTCGAATTTCTTCGCCGGAATTTCGGACAAGACCACGTGGAACTTTACAACCGTACCGGATTCCACGCCTCCATCCGTTCTGTCCATCGATGACGGTGACGCTGACAACAGCGTAACTGCCGGTACACTGCTGAGCTACACACTGACGTTCAGCGAAGATATCGACTCGACCACCGTCAGTGCGGCAGACTTCGACAACGAGGGGACATCGGCAGTCACTTTCGGGACAATCACGGAGACTGCGCCCGGAGTCTTCACTGTGCAGGTGACTCCCACAACCGGTGGCACACTGAAACTCCGCATTCCTTCCACCGCCACCATCAGCGACACCGCCGGCAACGCGCTCGTCGTTCCCGTCAGTGACAATGACACACTGACGGTCAGTGGTGATACGACACCGCCCACGGTGGTTTCGATCGTCGACGATCGCAGTGGCGCAGCCATCAACGCCAACCTGCCGATTGTCTACACGATCACATTTGACGAAGACATCAATGCGGCATCCGTTTCTGCAGCCGACTTCACCAATGCGGGAACAGCGACCATACAAATTGGCACGATTACAGAACCGTCACCCGGAGTCTTTTCGGTAACTGTGACGCCCCGCAGCAGCGGCTCACTGCAGCTGCGAATTCCGGTCGGGGCAGACATCACCGATATTTCCGGCAATCAGCTGGTGCCGCCCGTCACAGACGACACCACAATTACTGTGAACAGCGTGACAACACTCACAGCCGGTGATATCGCTTTCACCGGGCTGCAGTCGGATGACCCGGACGCATTTTCCTTCGTGCTGCTGAAAGATGTTGTCAACGGGACTCAGATTGTGTTCACCGACAATCTGTGGAATGGCTCAACTCTGGCAACGAACGAAAACACGCTGACACTGACTCTGAACAGCAGCGGCAGCGGATCTCCGGCTGGCACTCATTTCGTCAATACAAATGGTGGCACAGCCCCGGCCTTTCGCGTCGTTGGCACGACAACATCCGCAGGCCTTGTCACTGGCAGCATGAGCGGTTTATCCACCAGCGGAGACTCCATTCTCGCGTGGCAGGGTGTCACTCCCACATCCGGAAACTCCACAGCGTGGATCGCCGGCATCAACTCAAAGGCGTGGTGGACGGCTGCAACTGACCCGACCGGGACGAACGAGTCGCGGCTGCCTGCAGCGCTGACACTGGGAACCACCGCAATTCAGCTCAGCAGCACTGCCACCGAAGTCGACAACGGGGCGTTTAATCTCACACCCAACTCCTTTACCGGAACGGCTCGAGCGGCTCGGTCAGCGGTCAACAACTTTGCCAACTGGACCACCAGTAATTCACTCGGACCAGTTTCGACCACAACCTTCTCCATCCAGCCAAATCAGGCGCCCACCGACATCAGCCTGAGCAACTCGTCTGTTGCTGAAAACCTGCCGACGGGAATCACAGTTGGTACATTGTCAGCGACCGATCCCAACACGGATGAGTCCTTCACATTCAGCCTCCCCGCAGGTCCGGCTGACAACGTCTTCTTCAGTGTCGCCGGCAACTCACTGCGGACGGCAGCCAGCTTCAATTTTGAGGCACGCAGCAGCTATCAGGTAACTGTTCGAGTTGCCGATGTTGAAGGGCTGACGTTCGACAAACAGCTCACCATTTCGATCACTGACGTGCTGACGGAATCCACCGGGATCGATGTCCAGCTTGGACAGACCCAGCGCAGTTACGTTCGCTACCTCGACCTGCTCTTCAGTACCGGCAGCGAACTGGCCGCGTTGATCGGTGGAAATCGATTTCAGCTGACGAAAAACGACCTGAATGGCGTCAACCCGGTCAATGTGCCACTGACAGCCGGTATGTTCAGCACCATTGGCAACCGAGCCAGAATTGACTTTGGTGTCAATGGGCTGGGAGGCAACCGCAACACCAGTGACGGCGACGGCTACTACGAAATCGCCATGGACCTCGACAGCAACGGAACGTTCGAAACAAAGAAATACTTCTACCGACTGCTGGGTGATGTGAATGGTGACCGCAAAGTTGATTCCAGCGATGCCTCACTCATCGGCAGTTCCATGGGCACAAACAATCCGGAACGTGACGCAAACGGCGACGGGGTCGTCAATGCGACAGACCGCACGCTCAGCATCCGCGCAGCGCTGCGAAAACTGAAGGACGGGCTGCTGACAGACGACTGATCGCGGCAGAGAACACGCCGGACACACACACACACACGCACACGCAGCCCCCAAACCACCAGCATACCAGGTCATCCTGTTTCAAGG
>SXXK01000484.1 GCA_005791255.1 Planctomyces sp. | reverse complement strand
CTGGATCAGATTGAATTCAATATGAAGCTGCAGCGGCGTCTGTGTCACGGCGCCCCGTTCTACGTGCTGGGCCCGCTGGTGACGGACATGTTCCCGGGTTATGACCATATCACCAGCTGCATCGGGGCTACCAGTGCGGCGTGGCACGGGGCCAGCATGCTGTGCTATGTGACTCCCAAGGAACACCTGGGACTGCCGAAGAAGGACGATGTGAAGCAGGGTTGCATCGCGTACAAAATTGCGGCCCATGCCGCTGACGTGGCTCTCGGAATTCCAGGCAGTCGTGATCGCGACGACGAACTGACTCGGGCTCGCGCTGCCCTCAACTGGGAACGCCATTTTGAGCTCAGTTTTGATCCGGACACAGCCCGGGCCTATCATGACGAAGATCTCGATGTGGACACCGACTTCTGTGCGATGTGCGGGCATGACTGGTGCAGTGTGCGAATCAGCAAGGAGATCCAGCTTTTTGCCAGCGGCAAGGCCGAGCATCTGCAGTGGGAGAAGGCGAAGGTGTCAGCGGCGCTGACGACTGAGCAGCAGGAGATTCTGGAGAAGCGCGGTGTGTTGTCTCCGGAAGACATTCATCGTCTGGCCAGCAAAACGCGTCGCACTGTCGGTGCTGATGCTGGTAAGGCGAACTGCCACAGTGACTATGTGGACGGCGAGGATGCTCGGAAGATTCAACTGGTGCAGCTGAACGGTTCGGCAACACTGCCCTAAGCGTCTGCCGGGCATTTGTACCCGCTGCAGCGGGCTCGGGTGTCACACTGTTACGGCAACTCCCTGGAATTTCCCGGTCCGCTGACCAAAAAACGGCCACCGATTTTGATTTCCCACCGGAAATGACTACTCTGGGGGCACTCGAGTGGTTCTCTGCTGAACCGCTCATCGCTGAACGCACGCACAGCAAATACGTTCATGGCTGATCTCAAGCAAGACTCATCCGATCTTTCCACGATACCAATTCGCGTCCTGATAGTGGACGACGACGAGGGCCATGCGCAGGCTGTGGCTGAGGCTCTGGAGCGGATCAACTGTGACTGTCGTGTGGCGGGTTCGGGCGAGCGTGGTGCGCAGCTGATCCATGCGGAATCGTGGGATGTGATCGTAACGGACCTGCGAATGGAGGACGTGGACGGTCTGGAGATCCTGCGGATAGCGAAGGAGGAGTTGCCTGAGGCCGAGGTGATCGTGCTGACGGGTCACGGGTCGATTCATTCGGCAGTGACGGCGATGCAGCATGGTGCGTACACGTATCTGACGAAGCCACTGGACATTACTGAGCTGCGATCGGCTGTTGAAAAAGCATCGGCGCGGCTGCGACTGATTCGTCGCAATGCTGAACTGCGTCGTTCGCTGGACGAGCGTTTTGGGTTTGAGGGGGTGATTGGCACCAGTCCTCAGATGCACGCGATTGTGGAAATTCTGAAGCATGTGGCACCGACGGACATTACGGTGCTGATTCAGGGTGAGAACGGTACGGGCAAGGAGCTGGTGGCCCGTGCGCTGCATCAGAACAGTCCGCGCAAGAACAAGCCTTTTGTGCCGCTGAACATTTCCGCCTTGCCGGACAGTATCCTTGAGAGCGAGTTGTTTGGTCACGAGGCGGGAGCCTTCACGGGTGCTCAGGGGCGTCGGATCGGCAAGTTTGAGCATGCGAATGGTGGCACGTTGTTTCTGGACGAAGTGGGTGAGATGCCTCTGGACACGCAGGTGAAGCTGCTGCGGGTTCTTGAGGACCGCCGGATTACTCGGCTGGGCGCCAACGACGAGTTGTCGATCAATGTGCGGCTGGTGGCTGCGACGAATGCGGACCTGCAGAAGAACGTGGCGGACGGGAAATTCCGTGAAGACCTGTATTACCGTCTGAACGTGGTCAGTATTTATCTGCCGCCGCTGCGTGAGCGTCAGGGCGACATACCGCTGCTGATGGAGCATTTTCTGCGTGAAATGTCGCGGCGGATGGGGCGTGAGGTGCAGGGTTTTTCGCGGGCTGCTCGCAAGGCTTTGCTGGCATACCACTGGCCTGGCAATATCCGGCAGTTGCGGAATGTGATTGAGCGAATGCTGGTGCTGGATTCGGACGGCATTCTGGACATTGACGGTTTGCCTCCGGAGATTGCAACTCTGGTGCGTGACCAGCTTCCTGAACCCGACGTGGATGCTCCGACCGGTGCTGACGCTCTGATTGGCAAACCGATGACGGAGGTTGAGAAGTATTATATTCTGCGGGCCCTGGATCTGGCGGACGGTAACCGCGAAGAGGCGGCGCGGATGCTGGATATCGGTGAGCGAACGCTGTATCGGAAGATCAAGGAATACGATCTGACCAAGTAGGACTGGTGGCGGGGACATGAGGATTCTGTTTCTGTCATCCGGTCCGCTGGTGCCTTCATCGCGATTTCGCATCCAGCCGTGGGTGCAGCGCCTGCGTCAGGATGGGCATCGGGCGGTGGTGCTGCACAGTTTTCCCCGCAAGTACGACTACTTTCCGTGGATGGGTTTTCGTCCCAGTCAGTTGCTGAAGCGCAGCATCCGCTGGTGGCACTGGCTGCGAACGCGGCTGCAGCGATTCGATCTGGTTTTCATCGATCGGGAGATTTTTGACAACGAGACGCTGGACATGGAGCAGCGTTTTCGTGAGTCGTGTGGTCGTTTGGTGCTGGATCTGGATGACGCGGTGTTTCTGCGTTATCCGCAGAAGTTTGCGCGGCTGGTGCCGCTGGCGGATTTGGTGGTCTGTGGCAATCGGTATCTGGAGGAGTGGGCGCGTCCGCTGAATTCTCGCCTGCTGCGAATTCCGACCTGTGTGGAGCTGTCACGATATGAATTGCGTTCGTGGTCGGCAGCGGAAGCGGTTTTGGGCAGCGACTGTCCGGTGATTGGGTGGATGGGGACCACGGTGAATCTGCAGTATCTGTCCGAGGCGGCTCCGGCATTGAAGCTGCTGGCTGAGGAGCGTCGATTTGAGCTGCGGCTGGTGGTTCCGGACGCCAGTGCGGCGCGGTCGATGGATTTGGGTCGGGTGCACATGACTGCTCGCCCCTGGCAGGCTGCCACTGAGATATCGGACCTGCAGCAGTTCGATATTGGACTGATGCCGTTGTCGGATCGCGAGCAGTGGGCGGTGTACAAGTGCGGTCTGAAGCTGATTCAGTATCTGGCAGTGGGTGTCCCTGGGGTGGCTTCGGCGGTTGGTGTGAATGCGGAGATTCTGGAGGGCAATCGAGGTGGCTTCGCTGTGAGGACGTGTGAGGAGTGGCTGGTGGCCCTGCGGCAGCTGCTGGATTCGCGTGAGCTGCGTCAGCAGCAGGGACTGGCGGGGCGTCGTTTGGTGGAGCAGCAGTATGCGGTGGAGGCCTGTTATCCGCGTCTGCGAGATGCTTTGCTGCAGCTGGTGTCAGCGAATGCGCGGGCAGGTGTACCGTGAGTCAGGGAAAGTTTGGCTTCGCTGAAACTCCTGAGTGGGAGCAGGCAGCGCAGGACGACGTGCTGGTGGCGGAGGTGGTGTTTAATCTGCCGCTGGAGAAGCCATATACGTATGCGGTGCCGGAGGGGCTGCGGGATTTGCTGCGTCCAGGCCAGCGTGTGCGGGCTCCTTTGGGGCGATCGAATCGCCTGGTAACCGGCTACTGCGTGGGGGTGGCTCCGGGCGAGCGTGGTCAGCGTTCGCTGAAGGAACTGGAGAGTCTGCTGGACCGTGATCCGCTGGTTGACGATTCGATGCTCAGACTGACTCGCTGGATTGGCGAGCGTTATCTGTGTGGCTGGGGGCAGGTGCTGGACAGTGTGATCCCGGCGGGTGTGCGGAACAAAAGCGGAACTCGTGAGGTTCAGTATTTTCAGCTTTCGGAGCAGGCGCTGGTTTTGCTGGCCGGTCAGGAAACCGGCAGTCGACTCAGTCCGCAGCAGCGATCTTTGCTGCAGTCACTGCAGCAGTCGGGGCAGCCCATGACGGCGGCTGACCTGTGTGCCGCGGCGGGCTGTGGTCCGGCTTCGTTGTCGGGCTTACGGAGGAAGGGGCTGGTGGTGCCCATGAAGCTGCGGTCTGAGCTGGATGCGGAGGCTGGTCCGCTGGGTCAGACGGAGGCTGACCTGCAGATGAATGATCAGCAGCAGCAGGCGTTGGAGGCGATACTGAAGCCGATCCGGGAAGCTCGCCATGAAACTCTGCTGCTGCACGGTGTGACGGGCAGTGGTAAGACGGAGGTCTATATTCAGGCGATTCGCGAAGTGGTCAGTTATGGTCGTCAGGCGATCGTACTGGTTCCGGAAATCAGTCTGACTCCGCAGACGATACGGCGATTTCGCAGTCGATTTGGTTCGGTGGCGGTGCTGCACAGTCACATGTCGGATACTGAGCGTCACCGGCAGTGGCAGAACATTGCGGCGGGTGGTGTGCAGGTGGTGGTGGGAGCACGCAGTGCGGTGTTTGCTCCGGTGCCGCATCCAGGGTTGATAGTGATTGACGAGGAGCATGAGCCATCGTTCAAGCAGGACAGTACTCCCCGCTATCATGCTCGGGAGGTCGCCCGGCGTCGTTGTGAAGAGGCGCGGGTGCCGCTGGTGCTGGGTTCGGCGACTCCGACACTGGAATCGTGGCTGCGAGCGGCGCGTCGGCAGGACCGACTGGTGTCGATGCCGCAGCGCGTGGCGGATCGTCCGCTGCCGCCGGTACTGATTGTGGATGTGCGGACAGACCCGAGGATTTCGCGAGGTTCATCGATTGGGCGGGCCTTGCATCAGGCGATTTCGCGGGCTTTGCAGGAGCGTGGTCAGACGATTCTGTTTTTGAATCTGCGCGGTTATTCGCCGGTGGTGTGGTGTCGCAGCTGTGGTACCGGTGTGAAGTGTCCGGCCTGCGACATTACTCTGACATGGCATCGCGATCGCCAGGCGGTGATTTGTCACAGCTGTGGCTGGACGTCGGATCCGCCGCTGGCCTGTCCCTCGTGTCAGAGTGCGGCCGTGCGTTATCTGGGGGCTGGGACGCAGAAGCTGGACGAGGAGGTGAGTGCATTGTTTCCGCAGGCGCGGGTGCTGCGGATGGACAGTGACTCGATGAACAAACCGGGCAGTCATGATGAGGCACTGGGACGATTCCGTCGTGGCGAGGTGGATATCCTGCTGGGGACCCAGATGATCGCCAAGGGCCTGGATTTTCCGAATGTGACGCTGGTGGGAGTGGTTGATGCGGACACGATGCTGCGGCAGCCGGACATGCGTGCGGCGGAACGCACGTTTCAGTTGATTGCGCAGGTCGCGGGGCGTACGGGGCGCGGTGAGCGCAGTGGTCGAGTGCTGGTGCAGACGACGTGTCCGGACGATCCGGCGGTGCGATTTGCGGCGAAGCATGACTACATCGGGTTTGCGGGGCATGAACTGGCGGAGCGGCGGGATACTCAGGCACCGCCATTTTCCTGTGCTGCGCGGGTGATTTTTCGTGGACTGGACGAACGTCGGACTCGCGAAGCGGCAATTGCCGTGGCGGATCGGCTGCGAGCGGCGTGCAGCGGTGAGCTGCAGTCGGTGCGGGTTCTGGGAGCGGCACCGGCGCCGATCGTCAGGCTGCGAAACTTCTGGAGATTTCATCTGCAGATTTGTGCAGCCACGGTTGAGCAGGTGCGGGGTGTCTGGCAGGCCGTGGAGCGGACTTTGGAACTGCCTGAGGACGTGGAGTTTGCAGTGGATGTGGATCCCATCAACAGCCGTTAGTCAGGGTGCAGTTGCAGATGAGTGTGCAGCGAGAAGGCAGATCAATGGACGGATGCACTGACGCTGTTGCCAGGGCGTGGTCGGCGGAGGAGTTTGGCGCAGCGGCGGGGGAGTGGCAGCGGCTGCTGACGGAGCATCTGCGTGAAGTGATGGCGGGGCGGACGAAAGTGCTGAACTGGTCTGACCCGCAGCAGTCTGCTCAGGCGGCGGCAGCGTGGCTGGAGCATCCGCTGGCGGCTGGTCCCGACGGTGTGGCCGGTGGTATGCGACAACTGCTGCAGCAGATGCTGTCGGCCGGCCAGAACCTGCATCATCCGCACTATATCGGGCATCAGGTGCCGGCATCGTCACCGCTGGCCGGGCTGCTGGATGGAGCCGCAGCGATTACGAATCAGGTGATGGCAGTTTACGAAATGGGACCGTGGGCTACGGCGGTTGAGCAGGCGCTGGTGAGTCGTTTGTGCGGTCTGACTGGCTGGGATCCGAGTACCAGTTCGGGAATTCTGACGCATGGCGGTTCGCTGGCGAACCTGACAGCACTGCTGACGGCTCGCAACGTGGCGTTACCGCAGTCCTGGCGGGACGGTGTGCCGGCGGGAACGACGATGGTGGCCAATGCGGACGTGCACTACTGCATTACGCGGGCGGCCGGAATCCTGGGGCTGGGGGCAGCGGCTGTGCAGAAGGTGCCGCTGGATGCTCGACGCAGGATGGACGTGCAGCGGCTGGATGATGTACTGATTGGGCTGCGACGGGGCAATCGCCCGGTGATAGCGGTTTCCGCCTGTGCCGGAGCGACTCCGACCGGGGCCATCGATGATTTGTCGGCAGTCGCGGACGTTTGCCGGCGACATGAAGTGTGGATGCATGTGGATGCAGCGCACGGCGGATCGCTGCTGTTCAGTCGCCGTTATCGTGACCGGCTGAAGGGGATTGCCGCGGCCGACAGTGTGGTTTGGGATGCCCATAAGATGCTGTTTGTGCCGGCACTTTGTACGGCGGTGCTGTATCGTCGCCGCGAGGTGCGGTTTGAAACTTTTCAGCAGGATGCTCCGTATCTGTTCGATCCGTCAGCTCCGGGAATGGCCGATATCGATGTGGGGATGCGGACGGTGGAGTGCACCAAGCGGGCGACGGGTTTTGGGCTGTGGGGGTTGTGGGCGTTATTTGGGGCCGAGCTGTTTGAGCAGCTGGTGGACAGAATGCTGCAGCTGACGATGCGATTTCGGGAATTGCTGAATTCCGAGGCTGATTTTGAGGCCCTGCACGAGCCGGAATGCAACATTTTGGCATTTCGCCACCTGCCGGCGGAGGTGCGTCTGCTGTCGCTGGCTGAGCAGAACCGGTTTCAGCGGGAATTAAGGACTCAGTTGATTCGCGAGGGCAGTTTTTACATTGTGCAGACCACGCTGGACGGCATGGCGGCTCTGCGGGCAACGGTGATCAATCCGCTGACCACGGAGCAGGACCTGCGGGACCTGCTGACGGCGGTGCGGCAGTGCGGGCAGCGCGTGTGGAATCTGTGAATGGTCTGGAAAAGTCTGCCGGTTCTTGATTTCTCAGTTACAGATTCGGTGGCAATTGGGTGTTTCCGTGGCGGAAACCTTCTTGCCAGTCCGGCAAATGCAGTGCAGAATTCAGTCTGAGCAATCAACTGCATAAATCGGGGAAGCGCACAATGACCGGCCAACGTAAACGCATGCTGGTGTTTGGACGCGGATCTGAATCGATCCCGCATTTCTCGCTGGCGGACGACCCTGTGGACGTCGTGCGTGCCGGGGAGGTTCATGTTCCGGACGCTGTGGCTGACTATGTGCTGGTAGCTGGCTGCGAGCCGCAGCAGCTGTCGGACGTGCAGGTCGGAGCGTTGGGTGTGTTCCATGCTCTGCCCGATGCTGTTGTCCTGCTGGATGATGCCTTAACGGTGCTGTGGCACAATCAGACATTTCAGACGATTCTGCAGTCTGAGCCTGCCGTGAGACTGGTGGGATGTCCGCTGCAGGACGTGATCTCCCCGATGGATGGCACGGACCTGACGCGTGTGGCCATGCCAGCGAATGGTGGTGCGGTCGAACTGCAGGTGCGTCGTGAAAACCGCTCGGTGCTGTCTTTACGACTGTCCCGCCGGCCGATCAATCTGGGTGATGGCAAGCAGTGTGCGGTCATTCTGACAGTTCGTGATGTGACTGCCCTGATTCATGAGAAACAGAAGCAGGATGCGATTTATCGCGCGGGGCTTGAGCTGGGCAATCTGTCTCCGGACGAAGTGACCGGGATGACTCCGGATGAGCGTGTTGCGATTCTGAAGGAACAAATACTGCAGCTCACTCAGGAGGTTCTGGGTTATGATCGTTTCGAGATTCGCCTGCTGAATACGGAAACGAATGAACTGCAGCCGCTGCTGGAATTCGGCATGGCTCCTGAGGCTGCCAGCCGTCGCTTGTATGCTGAAGCCACCGGCAACGGTGTGACGGGATTTGTTGCCTGGAGCAAGCGCAGTTATCTGTGCGTGGACACCAAATCGGACAAGTTGTATCTGTGTGGTGCTGCCGATGCTCGCAGTTCCTTGACAGTGCCGCTGATGATCCGGGATGTCCTGCTGGGGACATTCAATGTGGAGGGCCCCGGGACCAAGTCCTTCAGTGAGAGGGATCTTGAGTTTCTGGTGCTGTTTGGCCGAGTGGTGGCCAGTTCGCTGAATCAGTTGCAGTTGCTGGAGGCAGAGAAGGCGACCGTCACGACAGAGAATGCCGATCGACTGCGGCGTGAAGTGGCCGAGCCATCGGATGAGATTTTGAAGGCAGCGACGTGGATTCTGGATCGTTATGTGGGGCACGATCCGGACCTTGCTGACCGTCTTGACGTGATCACTCGCAAGGTTCGCAAGATTCGTCTCGATGTGGGTGCTGTTGTGGGGCTGGATGCCAGCCCGGGGCTCAGCAGTCCGGCGATCCCGCGGCCGCCTCGGTCAGCACTGCGGAACCGTCGCGTTCTGGTGACTGACGAGGACGCCAGAACTCGCGAGGAAGCCCATACACTGCTTGAGCAGATGGGGTGTGAGGTGGATGCGGTGACAACGGCCGGTGAGGCCTGTTCGATGCTGCGAAACCATGCGTATGACGTTGTGCTGATCGATATTCGGCTCAGTGATGCGAACGGCTACGAGTGTTTCCGGCGTCTGCGGGAGATCAACACGGCCGTCCCGATCATTATGATGACCAGCTTCGGGTACGATTCGACGCATTCCATCGTCAAGGCACGTCAGGAGGGTCTGCGAGCGGTGCTGTACAAGCCGTTCCGCCGAGCCCAGATGCTGGATGAGATTGAAAAAGCAGTGGCTTCGCAGGCTCGCTGAAAATTTACTGCGGGTAACCCCTCGCAGCGCCTCCGCACTGTCCCTCATCTGTGCTTTTTGTCTCGCATTTTTCGGGCAATGTGCGCAGTCGGACGCTAAACCGTTGGCTGTGCTGCTGCTGGCTCAGTACAGCCCCTCGGCAACCGGGTCGGTGGCAGCATTCTCTGAGCTAAAACTCCCGAACGATTGGTTCGCGCATGCCTGAGGATTGCCTGTCGTCTCCTGCCGAACCTCCGGAATGGTTGCGGAATATGACTGCCCGATTTTGTGCTGCCTTCGTGGATCACCCGAAAACAGCGTCGATTGGCTGTCACCATTACCTTGACGAAGAACTCAGGGTTTGGGAAGTCACAATGTTTTTTGGTCGCCTTGAGATCATCGGCGGTGCCTTTGATGGTCAGAGTTTCAGCGCCGGCTTCAGTCTTGATGTTACATCGCTGGCGGCAGAATTTGATCATCCGCCTGAGATCCGTTGGCGGGGAGCCGTGCAGAATCAGTCGGATGAGTTGGGCGTTCATTTGTCACTGGATGGGCTCTGGCACGGTCGCCGGATCTGGCTGCGAATATTGTCGCAGCCACCTGCCCATGTGGGAGCCGGCAGCCAGTTACTGGCTGCCTCCGGCCAGTTTCGTTCTGTGTGGTAAGGCTACAGCAGGTTGTTCTTTTCACGCTCAAGCAGTCGAATCAGTTGGGCCAGTGAGTTCACTTCAAGTTTTTTCATGGCGTTTGCCCGGTGGCGTTCCACGGTCTTGATGCTGATCGAGAGACGAATCCCGATGCACTTGTTTGTCGCGCCTTCATAAACAAGTTCGACAACCTGCTTCTCACGGGGCGAAAGCCGTTCGGTGTATCTCTGACCATGTGAAAGTACCGGAGGCAGGTCCCGATCGTCGTTCTGCAGACTGTCAAGAAGTTCAAAGCCATCCTGAACTGCCTGCAACAGGTCTTCTCGCTCAAAAGGCTTGTCCAGGACCGTAATGGCTCCAAGTTTCATGGCCTTCACTGCGAGATCCACGCGTGGATAACCGGTGATCATAATCACTCGAAAATCAAGCCGCCGCGCCAGCAATTGGGACTGAACCTCCAGCCCGCTGACAGGTATCATGAACTGATCTGTAATCACCATACCTCGCTGCAGTCCAGGTATCTGATCGACAAACTCCTGCGATGAAATGTAGCATTGCGGAGTGTACCCCTGCTCGGCCAGTGTCAGTCTGAGCATTTCCAAAAGAGCGGGGTCGTCATCGATCACGTAGACCTGCCGAGCACTATTCGCGGGCATTGAAATGGCAGTTTTCGGGTGAACAGCAGGCTCGATCGCAGATGGCAGGGATTCCGACGAAGTACCCTCAGGAATGTCTGCACCGGTTTCAGAAGTAGTGTCATCGCCGTTATCAGATTGCAGGGACATACTGCCTCCATGTCTATGGCGGGGTGGAGAATGCTGAATCAACGGCCAACCAACCAGAACGCTGAAATGATCCTAAACAGCACCAAAGGGAAATCGCATGCAGCAGGAGCAGAAGCAGTTGAATCTGAGGTGAGTTGGCGTTGCAGGATGAGTTCTTCAGGGCCTGAAGTGCCTCATAGCGGAGTTCGGCATGTTGCAGGCCCCGATCTACTCACTAAGGCTCATCCTAGCCAATTTGAGGGCTTACCAGAATCGGTATTTACCCTTAACACAATGAAAAGTTCTTTTTTTACCGCTGTTCAGTGGTGTTGGAATATGTGCGTGAGTACATACCCGCAAATGCTCGAAGCGGATACAGCATGGCGTTGCGGAATTGCACCAATGCAGCAGCCTCGCGACACACTTGCTGCAAGTGGCAACCTCACTGGAGTTCTGCGCGGTTGTTGCTTGCCGGTTGATGAGTCTTTTGATTTAGTCGCTACCGAGGCTTCTGCAGTCTTTCCCGCACCAGTTCCGGCAGGTACTTCATGGGTACGGAACCGTGATCCAGCACTGCCTCGTGATAACGTCCCAGGCTGACCGCCGGGCCCTGCTCACGCTGAATCTCCTGACGCAGGCGGTAATGTGCCATGCGTCCCGTGAAGTAAGTGCTCAGTTGCGTTGAGCTCTGCTTGGCTCGAATCACCTTCAGCCGAGCTTCGCCCTCGGACTGGTAGGCCTGCACCGTCAGCAGCTCCATCGCCTGCTCGTCCGTCATCTCTGTGCAGTGCATGCGATGGTCCAGAATCGCATTCACAACCGCACGCAGATAGAACTTGAGCTGATTCAGTCGCAGCTGCAGACTGCCCTCGCCGTAACCCTGATCCAGCATCATCTGTTCGGTGTACACGGCCCAGCCTTCGATAAACACACCGGACTGCAGTACCCGGCGAATCAGCGACGGGCAGCGATTCGAATACTCCAGCTGCACGTAATGTCCCGGATACGCTTCGTGAATCGTCAGAATCTGCAGCATGTGCGAATTGTACTCTTCCAAAAAACTGCGTACGCGTTCGGAACCCCAGTCGGTCGGTGGCGGGCTGACCGCGTACGAACTGATACCGCCCGGATCCAGTGGCAGCGCCGGATCCAGATAGGCCAGCGAATTTCCGCGGCGGAATTCCGGCATCTCAATCACCTGACAGCGATCGGGATCCGGCAGTCGCAGGATGTCCTGACGTCTAATGAAATCCTGAATCTGACCGACGGATGATCGAGCATCAGCGACCAGTGTTTCCGGGGCGCCGTGTTCCTGACTGACTGCGGCGATGACCTTCGTCACCGTTTCGCGGCGACCGGCAGCATCGTCCGGCGGCAGAACCGACTGCGGAAAGTAACGGCTCCACAACTGCCGCGAAACCACATACAGCTCGTCCTGGACTCGCAGGAATTCCGCTTCCGCATCCGCCAGAACCTGCTGAGCAGACACGCCGGCGTTCAGCACCAGCTTCAGCTTCTCGGCAAACAGGTCGGGACCCAGACGCCAGTTCCCATTGGCCCGCAGGCGACGACTGTCTTCCAGAAATGTCTGGTGTTCACGGAGAGCCTGCAAAGCCGGAGCAGCGGCGGTACGCAGCTCGTCCAACTGAGCCGAGGCTCCGATCAGTTCGTAGATGCCCTTTTCATAAAACCCAATCGCTCCGCGGTTCTGCAGTATCGCAGTCTCGAGAATCGTTGGTGGAGAATCCCGCAGGGTTTCACGAGCGGTACGCACAATCCGGGGAATCTGCCGGATGCGGGCAATCGCATTGCGAATGTTCGTTTCTCGTGGCAGTGTCGACTGCACCAGCAGCGAATACACGCTGTCGCTGATGTAACTGCCGTAGGTGCGGGGATCTTCTTCAAACGGACGAGTATTTTCAGCCAGCCAGATATTGCGGATCAGCTCATCCCGCAGGATTTCATAATCCACCTGGCCACCGCGCGTCAGCTGCTGCCGCGGAATCTGCTGCTCCAGTCGCAGCAGCTGGCTGCGGTAGTGCTGCAGCCAGCGCTGCCTGGCTTCTGCAGAGATGTCATCCAGCTGGTCATCAAACCGATGGTCGCCCAGCATCGTGGCTTCCAGCGGACGCATTTTGAAACACTCTTCCAGATGATTTTTGAAGAATGCTTCCAGCTGCCGATCGGCTGTCTGAGCCCTGAGCGGGGATATGTTGACTGTAGTGATTAGCACCAGTATGCAGCAGGCCCAGACCGTCTTCATCGGAATTCTCCAGCACGTTTTTGTCACTGCTGCGGTACCGTCAGAACAGCACCAGCACAGCCAGCAGAATGTTGAACAGATTGAACAGGAAATGGACCAGGACACATGTCAGGTAGCTGCGACGACGCTGCCAGGTGTAGCACAGTGCGGCCGTCAGAGGTACCAGTGCAATACAGTCGGGAAAACCGTGCGCCAGAGTGAACATGGTGGACGACAGCAGTACTGCCAGTCGGGGAAATCCTGCCTGCTGCAGCCCCCCCAAAAGCACCACTCGAAACTGCAGCTCTTCCGCAATCGGAGCCACCACGACTGCCGTGAACACTATCAGCAGCAGCAGCAGCGGGCCGGTTTCTGAATTCAGGATTTCCAGCAGCGGATTTCGATCGGGAACGCTGCCGGTCAGTTGCGTCACCACCAGCACCAGCAGAAATCTGAGCATCATGGAGGGCACGACGACGGCCAGAAATATCTGCAGTGCATACCGCAGCTCGGTCGGCACATGCAGCGGTTCGGCAGTCCGCAAAGCGGCTGGTCGGGGCACCGCAGCCAGAGAAACCGGCTGTGCGGGCAGCGACTGCTGAGCTGCGGTCCGGTTAGCATCTTCGAAGTTCAAATCACCCCATGCCGAAAGTTCTCGCACCCCAGCCGGCTGTTCAAAAACGGCAGCCGCCTGTGTTTCGGCAGCAGCGTTGTCCAACAGACGTCGCTTCACTGTGTAACGCCAGACGACCAGTCCGAGGACCAGCACCAGCAGGGCGTTGAAAAAAATTCCGTTCAGCACTATCCCGACCTGCCGACGCTGCAGTTCGGCGGGGGGCAGCGGAGTTGCAGCTCCTGCAGGCTGCGCTGACTCACTGTCGGGCTCAGGGGGTGCCGGACCTGACTCTGTGTCCCTCGCTGGTGGTGTGTCCCCTGCTGGTGGTGTGTCCCCGGCTGGAGGTGTGTCCCCGGCTGGAGGTGTGTCCCCGGGTGCGGGTGTGTCCCCGGCTGCGGGTGTGTCCCCGGCTGGAGGTGTGTCCCCTGCTGGAGGTGTGTCCCCTGCTGGAGGTGTGTCCCCTGCTGGAGGTGTGTCCCCTGCTGGAGGTGTGTCCCCTGCTGGAGGTGTGTCCCCTGCTGGAGGTGTGTCCCCTGCTGGAGGTGTG
>SXXK01000483.1 GCA_005791255.1 Planctomyces sp. | reverse complement strand
TGGGAATGTGTGCCGGGATTATTGTCGGCTTCGCCGTGAATCAGCAGCAGGGGTGAGCGAATGCGATCAGCGGCGGCGAACGGTGACAATCGCAGGTAAGTTTCCGGGGCTTCCCAGAACGTGCGACGTTCATTCTGAAATCCGAAGGGCGTGAGCGTGCGGTTGTAAGCTCCGCTGCGTGCGATACCTGCGCGGAACAGGTTTGTGTGTGCCAGCAGTGCTGCCGCCATGAATGCTCCGTAGCTGTGTCCGCCGACAGCAACTCGCCGCGGATCAATGGCTCCTGTCTGTGCCGCTTTCGCGATGACAGTGGCGGCACTGTCTGAGATCTGATTGATGAAAGTGTCGTTGGCGATGGCGGGACTGCCGATGATTGGCATGGAGACGTTATCGAGTACGGCGTAGCCGAGGGCCGCAAGGAAGAGGTGTGAAGCACCATAAAGCGCGTTAAAGCGGGTCACGGAGCCGGAGATTTGTCCGGCCGTGCCAGCGTCATTGAATTCGCGCGGATAGGCCCACAGCAGGGCTGGCAGCGGTGGATCAGCGGCGTGATGATCGGCAGGCAGGCAGAGTGTGAAGGAAAGCTCGACTCCGTCGCTGCGCGTGCAGCTAATGATCCTTCGCTGAATGCGTCGCAGCAGTGGTTCAGGATCGACCCGTCGTGTGATTCTGCGGGTGGGCTGATGGTCCGCACGAATTTCAAGATTTGGTGGGCTTTCAGGCGATTCGTGGTGCACCAGAAGTTGTCTGCCCTGCTCGTCCAGCATCACAACGACGGATTCAAAACTGTCGTCTGAGCAGCGAAACAGTGGTGTGGTCTGACCGGTCGCGAGGCTGTATCTGTTCAAAAACGGGCGATCTCCCTCTGGTGTCGCTCCCGCTCCCTGCAGAAACAGGCAATCTTCCACCTCGTGAATGACTCGACGACCGTCCGGCAACGGAGCCATGATCGGAGAGCCCGGGTCACCATAGCGATCATTGACGGATCGGCTCCAGAGCAATTCCGTACGGTTGTCTGTCTGATTTGGGGACAGGCGCCAGGTGCGTGTCCAGCGATGCTCCCGGTCATACTCACGAACAAGTGCCCACGAGCAATGTGCATTCCACCAGATGCCGGTGCAGCGATGTTCCGTTCTGATCAGTTCTTCCGGCGGCTTGTCCGAGTTGAACTGCAATTGCAGGATCCGATCCCGGTGGCTGGCTGTGGTGGCCGGGTTGCCGCCATCGAGTGCCTCCAGCCAGATCAGTGTGCTGTGAAAATCGGGCTTCCAGCCGGCGTTTCGCGGGCCAGTGCGGACGCCTTCAATTGGAATATTGTCCTCCAGCGGGCGTTCGGCCAGAGTGAATACACG
Organism: Planctomyces sp.; assembly: GCA_005791255.1. Classification (GTDB taxonomy): domain Bacteria; phylum Planctomycetota; class Planctomycetia; order Planctomycetales; family Planctomycetaceae; genus SXXK01. The sequence goes on along the minus strand of SXXK01000483.1, from coordinate 3,569 downwards.
AGTCCCGTCCAGGCGTATGATCTCAACGACTGATGGAAATCTGGACCATGGCAGCGACCATGACCACGGTCGACACAGCCTGGTTGTCAGGATCAGTGTGCCGTCCGGAGATGGATCGAGGTCGGTATAGATTGCGGGAGTACCGACTGGTCGTCGATCCGAGCCGTCGAATTGCACCAGCTCTGCCTGTGACGTGGCGAAGTGCTCAAACAGCCTCTCTTCGTGCTGAGATTTCAGCAGATCCTGAAATGTGCGTACCGGTCCGGATGTTCCACTGCATTCTTCCGTCATTGGCCCGGTGGGGAAGGTCGGAGGAAGCGGGAGTTGCTGTTCCGCATACGCGGGCGTCTGCACCAGCAGAGTGCGAGAGTCCGGCATCCACTGTGCCGGGACACCAAGAACTGAACTGAGCTGAATACCCGGGATGGGCAGTGCCTGGCCGGAGTTGATATTCAGCACCCAAAGTTCGATGCTCCGCGGCAGTGTCATCGTGAAGGCAAATCGCCTGCTGTCCGGGGACCATCCGACAAATCCGATTCGGGCTGACTCGGGAAGGCTGACCTGTTGTTGCGTGTCCTGTGACAGATCCTGAATCTGAAGAGAATACAGCAGCGGCGCCAGCTGCGGACCGCATGTGGCCGGATTGAGTCGCAGCCCGGCCAGTTTGAGGACCGGTGCGGAGAGTTCGGCGAGGGAGGGATAGCCGAGCCGTTCGGAGGTGATCAGCCAGCGGCGGTCAGGACTGATTGAGACCGCGGGTGCCTGCGGAGTATTCAGCAGGCGGAGGATACGGGAATCGGGCTGTCGCCACAGGACCTGGTCAGTTGCTGACATGACTGCGATCAAAGAAAACGGGACGGTTCCGCGAGCTTCGCTGAACCGTCCCATGAGATTCTAGAGGAATGTGCCGGACTGTGGTTCAGAAGCCACCGTCTGCTCCCATGCCACCGCGACCGCCTGCCCGGCCACTGCCACGGCCACCACGTCCGGGTGCACCACCACGGCCACCGGCACCGGACAGTGAACTGCCGCGGCCCATACCTCCGCCGAAGTTCATGCCGGACCCCGGACCCGTGCCGGATCCTCCCATGCCGGGGATACCACTGGCCCCACCAAGCCCGCCGTCCTCACCACCGGTACCCTCGTAAGGAGAGTTGGATTCTCCTTCTTTGGCAGGACGCAGGTGTGCGAAGGTCTCAAGGACGTACTTTGTGAGTCGTTCGTCGTCGTCTTTGCTGACGAGCTTTTCTCCGTTGAGAACGCTGTCACCGCCGAACCTGCTGAGAATCGCACCATTTGAGTCGACCACTGTGAGTCGATCCCCAACAAGGCGGGCGCCACCAAGTTCTTCAAACACATCCTTCAACTCGGGGAAGTCAGAGCGATTCAGCCTTGGAGCTTCAGTGACTGAGGCGAGATAGTCATTGGATTTGACTTCCACATCCTTCACCTCAAGGGTGTTTTCTCCGAGGTCCACGATGTCGATCTGCTGTTTTCCACCAATCCGAGCCCCCACGGGGATCTTCATGGTTGACATGGTGGGAGTGCCCGAGGTTTCGTGTTCGTAATACATCGTCAGCGAAGCCATTTCCGGGGCGCGAGGTCGTGAGTCGACCTTTTCCGGGTAGTAGCGGTAGCCGGCGGGAACGAAAATGGGTTCCGTTGGGTCAGTCCACGCAGAAAACACGGTCTTCTGGCTGGCTGTCTCGGGATCTACCAGTTCATCAATCGGTCGATTGAAGTGCGGATTTCGCATCTCAAGGCGAACACGATAACGGTAAGCAGCGCCACGGTCACAGGTGAAGTCCATGAATCGGACAAGCAGCAGACGGCCACCAGCCATGGCTTTGCGCAGCTGCTTCTCGAATTCCTGCTTTGACTTTTCGTCATCCGTCTTGTCACCGGCGTTGCCGTCCTGGCCGTTGCCGCTGCCTCGCATGGACGAGTACAGGTCACCCATCATGCCACTCATGCCATCACCGCCGTTGAAGCCGGCATTGTTCAGGCCTCCCATCAGGTCAGTGCTGTCGAATGCGTACTGGCGGAAGCCTTCACTTGGAGCCTGATCCGGAGGCAGCTGAGCTTTGAGCTTTTCTGCTTCCTTCCGCAGCTTTTCATTGTAGGCGTTGATCAGTTCCTGCTCTTCCTCACTCAACTGGAAGTCTTCCAGCAGTTTGTGCGATGCGTCCTGAGGCGTCCAGCGTCCCGTTGCCCGGCGAGGCAGGGGCATCGTGATTTCCGCGCGAGTCACCGACTGGGCCACAATCTCCATGTCGAATGCCAGGGATGATTTCAGGATTTCGGCCACAGAATCCAGCGGGAGCGGTTCCCAGTCACCGGCCCACGGATCAGCTCCGGGAACGGCCCGCTTGCGCTCAATCTGCAAATTCACAAAGTCAACCAGACGAATCGCCTGGTCACCCGGCAGGTTCATCGCCTCAGCGATCTGCTGAGCCTGCTTATACATGTTGAACACGTACCGCACCGAGACACCGGCATGCGTGCGGACCTTCTTCTTTTCGATGACGCCCAGAGCGTTACCGCCATAGCCTCCGTATCCGTCCAGTTCACCCATGCCAAAGCCCATGCCCCCGGTTGCATCGCCCAGCATGCCACCCATGCCACCCATCCCGGGCATACCAGGCATGCCTCCCATGCCCGGAGGACCGCTGCCCATGCCCGGAGGCCCCGAGAGTCCGCCGGCACCACCGGACAGTCCACCCTTGCCGCTGCTCATGCCGCTTCCGGCGAGGCCGCTGCCCGCGAGGCCACCGTCACCACTGTCGCCCAGTCCGGACCCGATGTCACCACCCGGAGCACCCCCGGGCAGGTTCCCACCAACACCGGGCGTCGGAGTCGTTGGGCCGAATACGTTGGCCAGATCGGTGTTGTCTGTTTCAGTTTTCCCCTTCTTCCTGCCCTTCTTCGGCGTCTCTTCCTTCTCCGTCTCCTTCTTTTCCTCCTCGTCGTTCTTTTCAACAAGCGGGAAAATCACAAGCGACGACTCGGCTGATTCCGGAGCCATCACGATGATGCTTTCCAGCTTTTGCCGAGAACGTGTGAGCGGATCATTCCAGCGTCGAGTGGTCGCAAATTTGCCGGTTTCTTCAATGGACTCCAGCATGCTCTTCGCCATCTTTTCGACCGGCGGCGTGTTGTCCAGCTCCTTCTGCTTGTCCTCGGGCAGACTGCCGGCCAGCCATGTGGACTTGGTCTTATCCGCATCGCCCCGCAGCGCCAATGGATCCAGATTACACGCCGACCAGTTGGCTGTTGTGATGCCAGCAACGCTGAGCAGGGCTATGGCTCCCGCCCCCATCTTCTCAGCGTGATTCAACAGCAATGCCTTAAAATCCAGTTTCATTTTTGCCATGACTTTTCTCCTGAGTGTTCTGGATTCTCTCTGCACTGAAAACTAAGTGTTTGATGATGTTCGGGGGCAGGTCAAAGTACCTTGCCAGAGTTTCAGTTGGCTCCGGGAGCAGCTGCCCCGGGAGCAGCTGCCCCGGGAGCATTCGGGTCCGGTGCCGGAGCATTCGGGTCCGGTGACGGAGCATTCGGGTCCGTTG
>SXXK01000482.1 GCA_005791255.1 Planctomyces sp. | reverse complement strand
TTCCCGGTCCCGCATCTTCACCTTGTCCGAGTACCAGTCCGACCACCACGGACGCTCTGACTTTGTCGCCGGGGCCGGCTTCAGCTGCAGCACCTTCTGCGCCGTTTCCGCCTGCTGCTGCTTCACTCGAAACTGATAGTGATCGAAAATTCGCAGCGCCTCAATCGCAAACGATGTCGCTACACGACGATCACGCACCAGCAACAAATTCTCGCCGTTCTTCTCGTCCGCTGCCTTCGAAAAATTGTACGAACCGAAGTACACACGAGCCGTCGGCTTGTCAAAATCCAGCACCACAAACTTGTGATGCATCCGGACACCGGATCCCCCCGATGCCTCCGAATGAAATGGCTCAGGGGCTGACTTCTGCAATTGTGCTGTGCCAATCACTTCAACAATCCCGTCCGGCCCCTGTAACACCACGCCACCAGACAACCCCTTCACGGGCTTGTCCGAAATCCCGCAACAAAACATCCCGCGCTTCCTGCCCAGACCCGCGATCGCCTCACTGATCACGCCCTCCGTCTGATACAAAAACGCCAGCGAAAACAACACACTCGACGTCGCCGCGGAAATGTCCGCAGCTATCTCCGATAACACCGTATTCTGCTGCGAATGCGGCGAAAATGTGACTCGCGCATCAATTCCTCGCAGCTTCAGATCATTCCATTCCGCTGAATCCGTCGCGTTGAACGCCTTCACCTTCCCGTCCGGATTGCTGAAATACCGCTCCGCCGCAGAAGCAAATACCTTCACCGCCGCACGACCACGCAGCACCACCAGATGATTGTTCTGCACATACAGGCCACGCCACGACTGATTCGTGGAACCGCACACGCACACCGGTTTCTTTCCGTCCACCACCAGCATCTTGTTGTGCTGCAGCCCCCCCATGTGATGCCGCACCACATTGGCCGCGCCCGCCGTCCGCTCCAGACGAGCTGCCGCCTGGGATTCGGGCGAATCCGCGGCGCCGTGCGTTCCGTCATCATCAATCACAATCTTCAGCCGCTTTCCCAGCCGACAATAACGCTCCACAAGGCGAGGCTCATTCAAATCGAACAGCACCGCATACACCTGCGCTGTCGGATCCGCAATCGCCTCGTCCAGCACCTGCAGCAGCACCTCTCGCGCCTCAAATCCCATCCACTCCAGAGCCCCCTCGGAGTCCGCATGACTCGGCTTGAACTGCAGACCGTCCTCCGCACGCGACGGCAGCAACTTCCGGACAGCCTCGTTCCCGCCATAACGATCCACAAACGCCTGCGATGACACAAACCCCCGAGTAAAACTGACATTCATTCGCCCTGGCCACGTTTCACGACGCAGTTCCAGCGCCGTCGTCTGCGGCTCACCCTCACTCAGCTCGCCACGACTGTTCATGAACATCGGAGTTACCCGATAAACAAATTGACCCTCCAGATGCCCGTTGCGAGGAAAATGTACCCAGCGAAACAACTGAATCGGTGACATCTTCGAAGACAAGGTCTGCGGATTCACACTGCCGTTAACACCCGGAAACGCCAAACGATTCCGCAACGCAAAAAATCGGTCCCCACCCGGTTCCCGATACTCAATCGCAAACCCCACAAAATCACGCGACGGCGTCCCCTGCTTCCAGTTCATCCCCAGCAGCACCATGCCGTCACCACGGTGCACCCGCAGTGAAAACAATGCTGCCGAATTACTGCCCTCAGCCTGAAATGCGTCAGCCATATTCAACTCCTTCTGCTGTCAGCAAAACCTGCCCAAGTCCCGCTGCCCGGACGAAAACCAAAATGCTGATCCGCGCGCTTCAGCTCCGGACCCCATTTCTCGCCAAAAGCATAGATCATCGATCCGGCCACCGACATGGCCTTCACAACCGCATCCTCCAGCTTGTCCTTCAGATCACTGTCCACGCCCGGCGCATCAGGCGGAACCGGCACCATCTTCTTCACGTTAACAATGCCACTGCGGAGATAATCCAAAGCCAGTCCGCCTGCCTTCGATGGCAATGCCCGATAGCCCTCAGGCAACTTTTGCAGCTTCGCACGCCACTCCGCCGGCAACGACGTCGTCGTTTGAAACAACACAATCGAGGGCGAATTCGGCGAGGCCGACAGAACGTTTACCGCCACTCGATGCAGCGTCGTCTCAGCCTTCAGCAGCAGTTGATAATGATCGTCATCCGCATCACGCAGATGCCCCAAAGGATGCCCCTTCAACACACCATACTGCTTCAATGGCATAACTCTCACTCCTGGTTTTTTACCTCAGACTCATCGGCAGTTGGTCTCTGCCCCTTCCGCCGACGCACGGCAGACCCCTTTTTGCTGTTGCTCTGCACAGCTTCAGCCCCCAGCCACTGCTGCAGACTCCTCAGCACCGACCAATGCCGCTCAAAGGCCGGGTCCTTCAGAAGTATCTGCACATCAGCATGCAACTGCGCCGGAGCAAACAATCCCCTGGCTGGCTTCAACGAATTCTGGGTCGCAACCGCTGACCACTGCTGCAGTACCCGCAGCAGCTTGTTTCGCGACAGCTCACGGCCGTCCTGCAAAGTGCCGGTCTGCACATACTCCTTCAAAGCCACTTCAAGATTACCAATGATCCGCTCCGGGTCAACAGACGTGAAAAACTGAGACCGCACAGCCTCAAGCAGATCTTTGCCGTCAGTTGAACCGGAAATCTGCAATCGATCAGCCAGTTGACAGGCCGAGGTAAATCCCAGAAATCGATAGGCCTCAAACTTGTCCGGCGCAAAGAACTGGTCGCTTGTCGGATCATTCGGAAACGCAGCAAACTCCTTCCGATGCTGCTGCAGTTCAAAGGGATCCGAACTCAGCAGGCAGGATTTCACGATCAGCAGCAAACCCTCACGATCAGCATCCTTCTCACCGTCCGGGTACACGACGCGGATCGCAAAAAATCGATCACTGCTGTACCGCGTCTGGTCATCAGGAACCAGCACATGCGGAAATCCCAGCGGCTGATCCTTGTGCGCATCGAAAAATTGCAGACCGTCCCGCGTTCTGGCGCGATTCAGGGCAATCCCCAGCCCCTGAAACTCATAGTCACCATCCTCAGATGCATCCAGAGCCACAATCAGACGACAGCGTCGCTGCAGCAGCGCCTCAATGCCCAGATTTTCATAGTGTCCGCCATCTGTCACCAGGAGATGCGACCACTGCTCAGGATCTCGTGGCCGCAAGGTCCAGAGCCCCGCAGGAACAAATCGCAGCGCCAGCCAGCGCAGCGGAGAAAACAAATGGCGATCAATAATCGTGTCCCACGAACGGCGCTGCAATTCCCCGCCTTGAATCTTACCCGGGTTCGGCAGCCACAGCCCCGTTCGCAGATTCATTACCAGCAGCAACACCCGCGCCAAAGGATTCGTGGTCGCCCAGGGAGACAACGCCGCCCCGGATAATGCCACCGCATCCGCCAGCTGCAGGTCACCGTACAGCGATTCCCCCGTTCGCACAAATCCGATCCCGGGATGCGAACTGCCGCAGAACATGGGTGACAGCAGAAAATGATCGGGATTTTCTCCCTGCCCCTGATCCTCGACCTGCGAACGCCCGGTGAGACACACCGCAGCATTCATCAGATGCAGTGGCCGCTTCGGGCTGCCTGCCAGCACCTTCAGCTTCAGAGCTTTGTAGTTTTCGTAACCAGCACGAATCCAGAACATTCCCAGTTGACGAGAATAAAAGCCGTGCCAGCTGAGCGAGTTCAGGTCGCACACAGCACTCAGCACCAGCGCCACCCAGAACGACCAGACCATGACCGACCAGCGAATCTCCTGATCTCGAGTATGCACAACACTGCTGAAAATCTCTGCAGTCGCATCACGCCTGCGAATCGCCCCTGGAAACGCAGCCTCAACCAACGCATGATTGCAACGCAGCAGACTGCTGAGAAATTGCTCGGCCTCCAGATCCTTGTCGCGTACGCCCCCCTCGATTTGCTGCGGCAACTCGAACAGTAACTGCATCGACGCCGGCAACTCCACGATGCTGCGACAAATGGCAGATTCCGCTTCCCGCTGCAGCCATTCTGCATACGCATCACCAGCCATCGCTGATACCCGATCAGGCACAAACAGGCTTGCAGTGGTGATCATCTGCTGCTTGAGCCGACTGTAAAGTTCACAGTGCTCATAAGCACCACGACCGGCACAGTTCCTCCAAAGCTGTGCATACATC
>SXXK01000481.1 GCA_005791255.1 Planctomyces sp. | reverse complement strand
GCCGTACCAGGTTGACGAACATGGTACGATTCTGCGGCTGGACATCCGCGATCTGACCTGGTCTGCTGACACGTGGGACCAGATTGCGGGGGTGAACCCGTATCCTTTCGAGCCTGACCTGCCGGAGACGCAGGTTTGTACCGAGCAGTGCGGCACGTTTCAGCCGTGGATCCGGGCCGACTGGTTCGTATTCAAAGCATCTCAGCCACCGCTTTATCACACCGTGCTGCGGATTCCCGAGACCGAACAGGAACTTGAGCAGATGCTGCATGTGGAGGCGCAGACGAGCATCGACCAGGAGCAGGTTGTTCGAGCGGGCTTCAATCGTTCGGGGGTATCCCGGAACAATCGCCTGATCGAACGTCACAACATTAGTTATGGGGCATACTGGAAAAGCTATGATTTTGCGGCGAATACGGGACGGCAGAACCTGTTCGATTTTCCGCAGGGACCGGTCGGTCCGGATGCGTTCAAGCACGACGGAGGCGAATTCATTTTTTCGCTTCCCAACGGGCTGCACGCCTACATGCTGGTGGATGGCCAGGGAGCTCGCCTTGACAGTGGTCCGACGGCCATTGTCAGCGACCCTGCCACGCATGATCGCACTGTGATTAATGGCGTGTCCTGCTTTTCGTGCCATTTTTCGGGGATCATCCGCAAAACGGATGAGATTCGGCCTTTTCTGGAGGTCAATGCGGCGTCCTTTGCCAACGCTGAGTTCCTGAAGTCGATTTATCCGGGACAGGAGCAGCTGGATCAGCATTATGTGGCCGACGCCGAAGCGTGGCTGAAGGCCGTTAAGCAGCTGGGGATAATCAACACCAGTCGGGCGGGCGAGCCAATTTCCAGCATGTCTCAGCGTTTTCAGGCGGAGGTTTCGACAGCCATGGCGGCTGCGGAGTTCGGGCTGACAAAAGCTCAGTTTCTGGACCGTATGAGTCGGCTGCCCGACCTGCCGAGATCTCTGGGAGCCCTGCGTGTTCCTGGCGGCACCATGAAACGAGACTCGTTCACCGAGGTGTACCGTGAGGCTGCCGCGATGCTCAAAATTGACCCGACGTCCGAGGGGGCGATTCAGCGGATTGCTGCTGCCCAGGCGATTGTGCCGCGCATCGCACTTGACCAGGTTACTGTGTTGGGCATGGCGTTCCAGCCAAACGGCAGTCGCGTGGTGGTGGCGACTCAAACCGGAACGCTTGTGCTGGCGGATACTCGCACCGGTAAGATCATTTCCACATCCCAGCCTCTGACAGGCCGCGTTTTCGATAAGTCGATTTGCTTTTCGGCAGACGGCAGAACGATTGTTGCGGCCACGGGCAACGGGCAGATCTGCGTGTTTGATGTTGCAAATGATGGCAGAATGAATCTGGTGTGGGATTATGACGGCCATGTGATCCCACCCGGGAATACGCGAATACATCAGTTGCTGATCAGTCGCGATGGAACTGCGGTGCTGTCTGTCTGCACGTATCGCAGAGTACACATCTGGAATCCTCGAACGCGACGAACACTGCGTGAACTGACTGACCCGTTGATGGGTGAGATTCTGGCTGCCTGGCTGTCTTCTGACGGCCGGGATTTTCGGCTTTCCACGGGGCGAAATACCGCCAGTGGCTCCAGTCGCGGTACTCGCCCACTGCAACTGGTGAAGGTGACGGACAGTCACCCGGGACAAGCGGTCTTTTCTGCCAACGGAAAGCTGTTGATGACCGACATTGTCGGCAACAGAACCATTGCGTTGATTGATTCCGACACGGGTAAGTCGGTTGCCACGCTCAATTCCGCCGGCAATCTGCCCTTCAATTCCATACTGCTGTGTAATGCAGGAAACACGCTGCTGCTGCACGGCTTCGGGCGAACACAGGTGTGGGACCTGGCAGACCAGACGTTGCTCAACCTGCCTGACACAGTCAACTTCAGTCGTCAGAGCAGGCTGTACACTGCAGCGGACAATGACATTGTTGCCTGGCTTGATGTTGAAGGCATAGAGAGTACGGCGATTCATCTGATGCACCTGACGGCTCAGACTGGCAATGTCGCAGAGGGTGGCGGCAACAATCCAGCGGCGAGTTTCAGGCGAAGGTGGAGAGATGGGGAAAAGGCAGAGATTCGCTACGGCGCAAGTTGGGCCCCGGTGACGGTTCTGTGTACCAATGCCGACAGGACAATCCGCATTCACTGGGATGGCTGGTCCAACACGTGGGACCAGGACGTGCAGTCGGCCGAGTTGCGGCCACGTGAGGCACAACCGAACCAAGCTGACTGAGCGACCGAATGATGGCAGTTTGCTTGTGACCGTTTCCTCGGGGGCTTCCTGTTTTAACATTTCGGCGTAAGCAACTCGAGCATGGCGGGCCTGGTGACGTCGTCGCCACGTGCGGGATCCGCTTGCGGGGTTCCGGCCTGAATGCAGGAATGATGAACGTTTTTCTGATGTGCTGGAGTGCCCCAAAAAATTTCAAAAAAATCGTGGCGGAACATCTGAGTTGTCTTTCGTAAGTAGCAGAAGCAGCCACCAGGCACGGTGGAGAGTTTTGCGAAGTAGCTCGTCATTTCTGCGAAGGACACAGGCATGGCCAATCCACTGATCAATCGAATTTCCCGGCTTTTTCACGGTGATCTGGCAGCAAATCGCCGTCCGCGTCGTTCGCGGTGCAGCGTTGGGGAATCACTGGAGCAGCGGCGTTTGCTGTCGGCTGCTCCGCGAGTTCAGTCGCTGTCGGCCGTGGATTTTGAAGCGAAGACTTCTGCCACGTGGAACCTGCAGTTCAGTGAACCTGTGACGGGAGTGGACATGACCGATTTCCAGGTGACGCCGGACGCCGGCGTGACGTGGCAGTCAATTGATGTTCGTGGCAGCGGCGATTCTCGAGTCATTACAATTGCGGGCCCCGGGTGCTGCCCTGCATTACGAAAACCTGCTGACTGCGGATTTTGACGGCGACGGCCGGTCTGAAGTGGTGTTTGCTGAATCACCGGCCGACAGACGCCCCTGGACAGTGACACGGCTCGATGTTGCCACTGACGGCACAACGACGCAGTCATCCATTTCGCTCACAGACAGCACCGCGGCGCCGCTGCGAGTTATGGCGCAGGACGTTACTGGCGATGGGCGACCGGAGCTGCTGGTGGTGGAATACACTGGCATGCTGTCAGTTCATAGCCTGGCCGAAGAAGGCACTTCGACATTGCTGTCTGCGACAGATCTGAATGGCATTGAGGGCAAACCAGTCTGGTACGGCCCGGGTGACGCAGTGTTCTCGGAATTTAATAATGACGGCCTGCTGGACCTGGCGCTGGAGTACGACAATTACGGTACCCGCAGCCTGCGGATTCTGACCGGCAATAATGAGGGGCAGTTTTTTCCTCGGCAGCTGATTGATCTTCCGAATTCCATCTTTGCTCCTGTCCAGGATCTGCTGGCGGGTGATGTCAACAAGGACGGCCGTAATGACCTGTTGGTCCGCGAAACGAGCAGGACGGATGACGGCATTATCAACTATCGCGGACATGTGATGCTGGGAACGATTCCAGGCGAACTGGTTGACACCGGTGTCTTCTTTGAAGAGCCAGAGAATAACGGTGGCATTACTCGCCTGTTCGACATGGATGGCGACCTGAATCCTGACCTGATGACGACGAACCGGGATCTCGGGCTGTGCGTTTACCCGGTAACGGTGACGGAACATTTGCCGCCCCAATTCCAGTTGGTTTCGATGGCAGCGACCGTGTGCGGATCAATCCCTTCGAGATTGTGATTACCAGTGATGGTGATGCAACTTCCAACCTGCTGCTGTTTTCCACCGCTATTGATCCGGTTTCGGGGTATCAACAGGATGTCACTCGAGTGACCCTGTTCCAGCAGAATGCTGCTGGACAGTATCAGCTTGCATCGCAGCTGGATGTCGCAGGCTCGGTTGTGCCGCTGAATCGCACGGGGCTGCAGTCACGCCTGAGCAGTCAGCACGGGCTGGAACTGCGTGTGAGCAGGTATGATAAATCGACCGACCAGATTTCGATTCTCCTTCAGTGGCTTGGTATCTCGCCAACAGGTCAGTTATCAGGCAGTGAGATACTGAGTCTGCCGGGACGAATTAATCAAACCGCGGATGGTGATTTCGACGGCGATGGCATCACCGACACTGTTTTTGTCGGAGACAGCCCCTATGGATCGCTGGACAACACGGGGCTTACTCTGCTGCCGCGGAACCCGGCACAGCAAAGTGGAGATCCCGTTCGAGCCACGATCAGTCGCGGCCTTGGGAACGGACCTTTTCTGCCCACGCAGAGGTTTTCGGTTGGCGAGGGTGCGATCGGTGTGGCAACGCTGGAATTCAACCACGACGGACTGCAGGATGCCGTCACGGCCAATTCGGTTGATGGCACCCTGACATTCCTGAAGAACATGGGAAACGGAGTGCTGCAGCGCGACAGCGACCTTGCCGTTGGTGCCTGGGTATCGGCGGTCACAGCGGCCGATTATAACGGCGACGGGCTGGCCGATCTGGTCGTGGGCAGTGCCACACAGGGCTCTGTACACGTGCTGCTGGGAAGTTCTGGCGGCCTGCAGCCCGGAGCAACGCTGTTTTACTCCGCGGGTCTGCACAATCTGATTGTGGACGACATGAATCAGGACGGCATTCCTGACATTCCTGTAATGACAGAAAACAGGGAAGTGCTGATTTCCAATGGACCTGGTGGCGGCAATTTTACGCCCCCTGAAGTGATGCTGTATTACCATTCCGGGACGGCACAATTGTCAGTGGGTGATCTGAACGGCGCCGGGCCTGATATGGTTGTTTTGTCCAGTTATGTTCTCAGCACCTTCTTTGAGTTCCGTACAGCAAATGCGGCGGGTTATTTCACGAAGGTGGGCGAACAGCAGATTGAACATGAGCCACGATGGACGTGGAACTGGTGGGTGATGCTATTCTGCAGGCGATTGCCGAACTGGATCGGAGCGTCTGAAGCCTTGAGGGCTGTGCACCGCAGGTCGTTGACGGCCCCGTCTCAGCGGGTCGTCAACGGCCGGGCCGGTCGGCTTCAGAGCCTTCCTGCAGGACCACCCGAAAGCCCGCCAGGTTGCATCGACCATCGGGAGGTCGGCTGATCCGAAACGCACTTCGTACAAAGTGCGGAGCATCGTTCCACGACCCGCCCCGCAGAACTCTGGTGTCACCAGAGTCTGGACCTGGCGGATCCAACCTGGGAGACCGAGCGTAGTACTGGCTGTCGTGCCGATCACGACACCACTCCCAGACATTACCATGCATGTCATGCAGACCAAAAGCGTTGGGCCTGTATGCCCCGCAAACTGCTGTGAACACGTTTCCGTCGATGAAACCAAAACCGGGATGCTTTTCAAAATTGATCTTTGTGAATTTCACCTCGAAACTGGCATCCTGCACATTTCCAAACTCGTGCAGGCTGAGTGGATCGTCGCCGCTGGCGAATCTGGTGCGACTTCTGGCACGAGCGGCGTACTCCCACTGAGCTTCGGTCGGCAGCAGATAAGAATATGTTTCACCACGATCCACTGATTACTGCGTCAGCCAGCGGCAGAAGGTCTCAGCGTCATTCCACGACACATTCACCACCGGGTGGTTGTCACTTTGCGGAAACCCGGTCCTGCGCCAGGAAAATCGCGGATCCTGCTGAGCCGCCTGTGTCTGGGGATTGTATCCGTGCCCGCCCCGACCATCTTTCTCAGCGTCGGTCACATAACTGGTGGCCTTCACAAAGGCAGCAAACTGTGCACGAGTCACTTCTGTGGTCAGCATCCCGAATCGGCTAAGCACGACAGGGTGGGCCGGGCTTTCGTTACTGAAATCAACGTCCTCCGGCGGTGCGAACCCGGCCTTACGCAGATCCGACGCGGACTCGTCGCTGCCCATCAGAAACTGACCAGCCGGAATACGCACAAAGGTCATACCCAGTTCCGAGTGGAACGGACGCCTGGGCACGCCCTTTTCGTCAGCGGTGGCAAAAGGGCACGCGAGCAAAAGCCAAAACAACAGCCGAGACCGCACTGGGAATCTCCAAAGGATATTGAAGCAGCAGACCTGCGAAGATGCTGCTGGCATCAGGCCCCGTGGTCAAGATTCTGCCGCAGAAATCACTGCAGCAACCCTGCTCTCGAATCATTCAGCACGGAACAATCGTCAGCGAGTCGTGGCGGACAGCGACCTGATTTGCTGGAATGCGTGGATTTCCTACCCTGCAGACATGCTGTTCCCAGTAGTCTGCCAAGTCTGTTCGTACTGCTGGTCGATCCTTGTGCCGGCCAGCCCTGGTCGAGTGTTCTGCCGGCGGCTGGTAAACCCGTAAATCTGTAAAAAACGCTTCATGGTGTCCATCGTAACCGCTATTGCCGCCGACAAGACTTGCTATTGAACCGGGTATTCGCCATGCTCCCCAGTGGCCTTTCGCGGCGTAGTCCGTCAACCAGCGCCACCAGTCAGGAAAGTGGTCGGGTAATGAAAGATCTGCAATTCAATCGTCGCCAGGCAATGCTGGCCGGTGGACTGGGCACACTCAGCATGAGCATGCCGGGTGTTGTCATGGGCAGCGATGAAGTCAATGACGCCGGACAGGCGGTGCGGGCTGAAAAGTCGTGCATCTTCATTTTGCTGTGCGGCGGCCCCAGCCACGTCGATACCTGGGACATGAAACCCGATGCCCCGGTGGATTATCGTGGGCCCTATACGCCCATCGAAACCCGCGTGCCCGGTATGCTGATCAATGAAATGCACACAGAGCTGGCAAAGGTGGCCGACCAGTTCACCCTGATCAACTCCATGCACCACCCGGGATCGATCAGCAACCATTTTGATGCGATGCACAACCTGCTCAGCGGGCAGTCCACCAAACGAGTTCAGGAGGGCATTCTGAACGATCAGCCCTATCTGGGCTCGATTGTTGCCCGCCACAAACCCAGCACCCGCAACTTCGTCTCCAACGCCTGGCTGATCAAGTGCGTCGGACCTCCGGTGTTCTGTGCTCCGAACATCGGAATCGGTGGCTACCTCGGTTCCGCCTACGCCCCGGTCTTCGTAGGTTCGGCTGAAAATCATCCGGCCATGCCGACCTTTCAGGCCCCTGAAATCTACGCGCCGGTGGATGAAAGTCGTTTCGGTGATCGTCGCGGCCTGCTTGCGCAGCTGGAATCTGCTCGCTATGACCGTGACAAGCAGGTTAAGGACTGGTCGGACCTGCGAGCCAAGACCTACGACGCCATGACTCGCACCGAAGGCCGCGCCGCTTTCGAACTGCACCGCGAGCCGGATGCAGTCCGCAATCGCTACGGCATGCACCCGCTGGGGCAAAACCTGCTGCTGGCTCGACGCATGGTGGAAGCCGGCGTTCGCTTCATTACGGTCAATGGCTGGGCCGGACAGGCCACTCACGACAAAAGCGGCCCCCCCAGCAGCAGCTGGGACATGCATGGCGGAAACATGGGCATGGGCAACGCCTTCGGCGACGGCTCGTATGGCATGGGATTCTGCCTGCCGCGTCTTGATCAGGCACTGTCAGCACTGCTGACCGATCTTCAGCAGTCCGGCCTGCTAAAGAATACTCTGGTTGTCGTGACAGGGGAGTTTGGGCGCACACCGTATGTCCTGAAACAGGACCCTCCGGGACGCCAGCACTGGCCACAATGCTTTTCAACCATCCTTGCCGGTGCCGGCATCAAAGGCGGACAGGTTTACGGCAAATCCAACCGCTATGGCGAATTCCCCACGCACAATGCCGTTCGCCCGGAAGAACTGGCTGCGACCATCTATCACGCACTCGACATTCCCATCAACAACCCAATTGATGCTACCGGCATGTTTCGCACCCTGACCACCGGAAAACCCATCATGGATCTGTTTGGTTAACGCTTTCTGGAGTCGTGATACCAAAGCCAGCCGAATCCGGCCATCAGGACCACACTGGCCCACTGGTACCAGGTCAGGCCGGCCAGCAGGCGAATTTCAGGGCGGATGAACTCCGTCAGAAATCGCCAGCCTGCGTACACGACGACGTAAATCTTGATCAGCTGACCGCGACACCACTGCCGCTGCAGAGCTGCGCTCAGCAGGAGGGCGGCGACAGTATGAAATGCCGCTTCGTACAATTGCACCGGATGCCGGGGCAGCTGATCAACCTGCGGAAACACCACACCCCACGGCAGACTCGTCGGCGTGCCAAAGCAGCACCCGCCCACGAAACAGCCAATTCGGCCAATCGCGATCGCAGCAGCCACCGGCAATGCAAAGCTGTCCCCGGTCCGAGTCCTGACGCCCAGACTCCACTTCGCCGCTTCGACACCCAGATATCCGCCCGCCATACCCAGCAGGATTGTTTTACCGTCAGAAAACCAGGCTGCACCGCTCAAAAACGCCTGCCAGTCCGAAAACACAAATGGCAGCTTCGCCCCGATCATCGCTCCGCAGAATGCCCCCAGTCCCACACCCAGTCGCTCAGCCGGCGCCAGTCCCAGCCCGCGCTGCGTACGACGAGACAGCACAAACGCCACACCCACAGCCAGACACATGATTGCCGTGTAAGCCCACATCAGCCCGGAACTTCCAATGTGACAAGTTCACGATCCGCAGGGTGGCCGGCCGACGCCGAGAGGGGCGGCAACGGCACATGCCCGTCACGATACAGCAGATTGTAAGCACAGAATGGAATCAGATGACCACTGGGCAGCAAATGATGCACGCAACCCTTCATCAGTTGCCGGATATCAAAATTGTATGCATCCATGAAACTGGTCGTCGTGATGCGGAACACGTCGGACGGCGAAAGATCCTGACTGAGCACTCGCCGAAAGAACGACATGGCCATGCGTTCCGTTTCGGGATCCAGCGGCACATCCCCCGAACTGCCTCGCATCGGACCGCCGGTCGGACCGCCCTGCAAAACATTTGAAAAGCCGGGCCCGCTGGCTGCCACAGACTCACCACAATCCCCCGCACAGCCACACCCCTGTCGCGAGATAAACTTCGCAATCAGTTCCTGCGCACTGGTCCGATTGAAAGTAATTCCGTTGGCCAGCAGATCCAGATGATTCTGGATATCGATGAATCGTGTCAGCGGAGTCAGTCGGCCCTGTTCCCGGTAGGCATAGGCGAGGGAATGAGCGTTGGGATGGGCACAGGGCAGCGGGAGAAAATCCGCCTGTCGCCAGATGCCCTGCGACTGATCGGCCAGCCCCTTGATAATGTCCGGGAATGTCACCCGCCGCTCCAGCGTCTCAGGCAGCGGACATCGCCCCACGTAGGTTGCGGGCTGAAAGCTCACGCCAGTAATCCACGGGCGTTCGGCCCCGAATCGCACAATGTCTCCCAGCTGAGCCGTGTTCACGTCGGTTTCCACCGTGCAGACCAGGATCGTCCGAATATCGCGGCGCCCCAGCTCTTCGATCGCCCGCAGCTTCGTTTCCAGCAGCGGCTCACCTCGCAGCGTCTGACTGCTGGCCTCATCCAGCCCATCAAACTGCAGATACACCTCGCAACGCCGATTCCGCTGCGCCAGTTCATCCAGCAGCCTCTGATCCGACGCCAGTCGCACTCCATTGGTATTGATCATCACAATGTCGATCGGCTGTCGACACGCGTAATCCAGGATTTCAACAAACTGCGGATGAATGGTGGGCTCACCACCTGACAGTTGCAGAATCTCCGGACGCCCCTCATATCGCACCAGAAAATCGATGGCTCGCTGACACTCCGCCACCGGCAGGTGCACTCCGCCCGGCCGACTCGATGCGTAGCACAGGGGACACGTCAGATTGCAGGAGGTTGAAATTTCCAGCACTGCCACGCAGGTATGCTGTTCGTGCTCCGTGCACAGACCGCAGTCGTAAGGGCAGCCGCGCTGCGGAGTTACTGCGAAGGAGGCCGGAACCTTCCCCGGCAGACTGTACTCCATCCGATCAAACCAGCGATCATCACTGCAGACAAAATCCTCGCGAACTCCATGCTGCGGGCACTGCTTGCGAAAATACACCCGGCCGTTTCGCGACACAATCTTTGCCGGCACCACCGCAAGGCACTGCGGACACATGCTGGATGTGGCCCCGAGAAAACGATGATCGCGCAGTTTCAGCCCGGACATGTCAGCACCGTTAGTCCCTGTCTACGTCTTTCCGAAATCGCGACCACACCACCATTGATGTCAGTACCAGCACCACCCCCACAATACCCGCTCCGACCAACACAATCAGCGGTGTCGGATCGCTGCCACCCTGACTTGCACCGGCAGCGGTAAAACACAGCACCACAAGACCAATAACTGCACTCAATCCCCACAACAGCACCAGCCCCACCATCACTGCCAACGATGCAAGAAACATTTCGATCCTGCGAGCCACGCTGACGGGCTTACCGCGCCGGGCCCGGTGCGAGGACACAATCAGCGTCCGAAACAGCGGCACCACGACAAACAATCCAAACAGAATCGCAACACCCGGCATGGTCTGAAAAAGCACCAGCGTCACAAGAAAAATCACAAACAGCAGCAGCAGCAAAACCGCCAGTGCTGCCCCGGAGCCGGCACTGACGGATTCGGATACAGAGGCGTCCAGCTGGAATGGATTGCTCACCGAGCTCTCTGTCTCAATCTCTGCAGGGACAGCCGAAGAGGAACGAACCGTCCGCACGGTCGACGAAGACGCCTGCTCCTGTGCCGCAACGGCAGTCTCCAGCGGCGAAAAACATAGCCAGCAGAATGAATCTCCCTGTTTCCGTGAAGCGCCACAGCGACTGCATCGCGAGCCGGACGGAGCAGCACTCATGATTGACGCTCCCGCAGAGAACCCATCATCAGCGATTCAGCCATCTGTCGCACATGCCGGACAATCTGCCCCACAATCACACCGGAAAACACGATTGCCAGCCCCACCACGATCTGATGATAGCGTGGAATAACTGGCAACGGGTCGGCCAGCAGCATTCCCATCGGCCAGCGACTGCAGCCCAGCAGTATCAAATAGCCTGCCAGTGAACAGCCTGCCGCTGCTCGCACCCACGCCAGATTCAAACGCAGCCCCGCCATCATCACAATCAAAAAATAACCACACACAAGGGGACTGGCAGCTCCCGAACTGCACACCAGCACTGCCGTCAGAAAAGCACAGTCGAGGCAGATCGAGACCAATGGCAGACGCTGCGGAAAAACTCGATCCAGCAGCAGCACATGCACTGTCAGACTCCATAGCACCCAGCCGGCAACCACGACTGTGATGGCCAGATGACGCTGAAATGAAATCCCGCCGGCACCACCTTCCTGGAGAAAACCCAGCCAGCTCGTGCCTGCCCCCGCCTGATACCGCAGCAGGTGCACCAGATAAAACAGGGCGATCGTGCAGATTCTGAGCACATTCACTCGCTGCTCGGCAACGTACTGCCGCCAGCGACAAAGGACATACCACGCAGACTCGGACGCGTCCGCTGACATCAATGGCTGAATTCGACCACGCATGGGCACCTGCCTGAAGAAGGCGTGAACTGTCCGCAATTACAGCAGCAGAAACCCTACCAGGAATACAGGCGGACCGCAAGCCGGATACCGCTGAAAGATGCCGTACAGAAACGGCTGCGAGGACCTCCGGCTGCAGTCGCGACAGTCATCAGCCTGACATGGTTGCCCGCTATGGAACGCTCGGTCGCTTCCTTGCTATTGAATACCACGCAAACAAATCAGTCTGCAGCTGCATCCCGCCCTCGGCGTCCCACCCCAGCAGATGCCCCAGTTCCCGAGCCGGCTGATCATCGACCACGTCAAATTCAAGCACCTCAAAACCCGCCGCTTCAAACTGTTCCTTCGAAAAAGGAGATTCACCGTCGGCCCAGGTGATGTACGGTTTATCGTCTGCTGCCTTCGCCGGGCAAAAGTTGTAAATGCAGAACAAACCGCCGGGCTTCAGCATATCAAATACCTGCTGCAGATATTTTTCGTCCGAAACACCCAGCCGGATTACATGGCGAGGACTGGCAGGCTCACGAGCCGGATGAATGTAACCGCGCTTCAATGTGTTTTTCGAGAGGAACAAGTCATATCCCGTACCCGCTTTCTGCACGAGCTCTTCCTCGGCCGGAAAGCGACCATTCAGCAGCAGCACACTGCCACTGCCGCACGGCCCCGAACACTTCTCGTACATCACCGGCAGCAATTCATCCACGTCCACGCCAGTCACCTGCAGCCCCGATTGAGCCAGCATTCGTAAATGCCCAATACTGCCGTAACCGAAATCAAACACTCGAGCCCCCGCCGATGGCGAAAATCCATGCTTCTCAGCCAGATCAAGAACACGCCCGTACGTCAGTGGCGATCCATACCGACCCGCATAGAAAAATGACTCATCCACCAGCACTTCCCGCTGCCCCGACATGATTCGGCGCGGACGAACAGGCTCAAGCTTACCTGCCTGCTCAGCCCACTGCTTGGTCCATTTGCCCTGCAAAAACGGCTGAACCTTCGCAGCCTCTTTTGCCAGTTCTGCGATCACCGAACCGGGCGCCGCGGCTGTCTCCGTTTCCTGCGCCCGAGCCTCCGCAGGTCCGCGCGCGAAACACAGCCCGAGGAACAGCAACCAAAAGAACCGCCGACCGACAGCACCGATGCCACGTCCGGCATCGCACCCGCCACGCCAATCAGCTTCTGCCGATTCCCGCATTGGCTTCCGAGTCACACCCATGTTTCAGTACCCCTTTATACCACTTCCCTCAGGAGAACACTCAAGACGTCCAGGTGCCACGTTACAAGAGAATACCGGCATATGATACCATGAAATTTCCGATACCCGACGCTGTAAAAACCTGCCAAACCAACGGCTGCGGCTGTCAACGATCAGCTCACAAACCCAGAGCCTCAACATAACCAGCCACCATCCGGTCCATCCTGAAATGGGCCTCCGCATGCGTCCTGGCGTTGCGTCCCCACTCGCTCCGCAGCGCCGCATCCTGCGCCAGCAGAATCATCGCACTGGCAAACTCCGATTCCGCTCCGTCCGGCACAAGCTTTCCGTTCACACCATCCAGTACCTGTTCATGCACGCCTCCGTAATCCGTCGCAATGACCGGCAACCCCGCAGCGAGGGCCTCGAGTGACGCATTCGGACATCCCGCCGGATGCGAAATCATCACAAAGACATCCAGCTGCTGCAGAAAGCTGCCAACGTCCTGAACTTCGCCCAGCCAGATCACCGGCAGTCCGGCTGCCAGCCGCCGCAAATCCTGCGCATACGCTTCGCAGTCGCGGTCGGGTGCCCCTGCGATCCATAACTCACAATCCGGCAGCTGCGGCAACGCCAGACGCAATGCTCCGAGCGACTGTTCAAGCTTCTTCTGCGGACTGATGCGTGCTGAAGTCCCCAGGATCACTCGTTCACGCGGCCCGTGCTCCCTCACTCGTGCCGGCAAATCGACACCGTTCGGGATCACGTGCATTTCTGTTTGCAACTGAGCAGCAGCCACCGCACGCTGTCTGCCATATTTCACCACAGCACCGGCCAGCAGCCGTCCGTAATCCCTCGAGCTGCGAATCGGCAGATCAGCTCGCGGCCTCGCAAAGTACCGCTCCAGCGATTCAAAATTCATTTCACCGGGACTGACGTCGAACTTGTGAATTCCCGGCAGCGCATCCGCCAGCAGCATCTTCACCGCCGGCATCACATTCCAGAACGCCACTGCCGCTGGTTGCTCCCGATCAAGTTCCAACAGCAGCGGGTGCATTGCGGCCAGCGACGCCGTCCTGCCAGCCAGCGGCAGCACCATCACCGGAATACCGACCGCCAGCAAATCCAGACGACCCGGAGTCGGGTACTCCGGCACCTCCTGCAGCACTACGGCTCGCACAGGGACTCCGCGGCGCCGCAATTCCTTCAGCAGTCGTCTGGCGCTGGTTTGCGCGCCACCCGTCGACAGATTATTGATGACCAGCAGCAGCCCCCTGCACGCCTGCCGGACATCGCAGCCGACCAGTCGCGGAAAGAACTGCCGGTATCGCACGGACATGGCCCGCAGTGAAAATACCTCCGGCAGTTTAATTGTCATGCCACCTGACTTTTTCAACACTCGCCACACCGTTTCAGCAAACTCAGCCGCCGTCAATTCCGGAGGCAGGACTTCCACAGCAGGACTCGCGGCAGCAATCTCCGGCGTCCCGCCAACGGCAGTGGCAATCACCGGAATGCCTGCCGCGAGAGCTTCCAGATGCACAAGACTCAAACCTTCATAGTCACTGACACTAACCAGTGCATCGCAGCATGACAGCAGGGCCCTGGTGTCTTCCACGCTGCCAATTCGATGCACGTACTCGGCAACAGCATATTCCGTAATCGCACTGTCCAGAAGGGCATCAGCCTGCATGGATTGCTCATGCTGTGACGAACGTTCTCCTGCCAGAATCAGGTGCACAGGGCGATCCTCCGCCTCCTGCTTAAGCAATGCCTGCAGCTCCCCAAGGACCGCTGGCAATCGTTCCAGACGCTTTTGCGGCCGTATATTGGCAACTGCCACTATGACGATCGCATCCGGCGGAATCGCCAATTCCCTGCGCAGCTTCTGCCGGCCAGCCTGTTCCCGCGCGTTCCGCTCACCGGCTGCCTGTCGCGACAGTGCACCGCCCGATTCACGAATGCCGTTCCAGATCGTCCGCACGGGCACTCGTCCAGCACACTGCCCGAGCTCTGCCGTCACACACATGGAACAGCCAATCAGCAGGCTTACGTCCTCCGACGTCAGTGATTCCGTTCCGCTCGTCCAGCCCTGTCGAGCATTGTGCACAGTGAGCATCCGCGGGACCCCGAGAGTGGCCAACTGCCGCAGTTCCGACTGATCCAGCAAATGACAGTGCACAAGATCGACACAGTAACGCTCCAGCACCTTGACAGCAGCAGGCACGCGTTCGTACCGAGCGGGCTGTGGCGGCAGTACCAGGCACCTGTCGGGCACTGGAAAGGCCGTTCTTCCCGGCGCAGCGAGGGACAGCAGCAACGGATTCAGCTCTGTATCTGCCAGCCACTCGCTGTGCAGGTCCAGCGCCAGCCGCTCAGCGCCGCCGCGCTGCAGGCTGGTGATCACCTGCGCGACCCTCAGCCGCTCAAAGATCCGTCGAGCCGTGTGACGCTGCTTGCGGTGAACCTGCCGGTCGCTCTTGAGAATCTCCTCAATGATCGGCTCAAACGCATCCACGATCGACGACCGTGGCTTCGTTTTTTGATACCCCGGCGGCTCGGAATGGCCGAGAATGTTTTCGAGCGTCTGCCAGTGAATTTTGTATTCCCGACACGCCGCTCGTTTACTCAACTCGCCCGTCAAAACGCGACGGCGCACTTCAACCCAAATCTCCATATTGGTGAACACCCGCGTCACTTGTCTCCTCCGGATCGTTCACCCGGAAACCCGCCATGATGACGGCCTTCCAACGAATCACGAAGTCAACAACTGAACATTTGGGCGCTGCACGATTCTACCGCCCGCCACGCACCCGCCGAGCGCCACGGTTTCTCGCCGCCGTTTACAGTGTCTGAAGTCACCCGGATTCGCTGTCAACACGATGCTCGCCGGCGGCAGGCCAGTGTTATCTCCCCTGGCATTTCACGGCAATTCAATCGGCACGTCACAGAACGTGAGCGCCGCGAGGCCGTTCTGACCATACAGCAGGTTTTCCGGATTCCAACGGGCACTGTCCAGATAAGTGATCCGATCCGCCTGCGTACCTGGCTTCAGTTTCAGTCTCACCTGCCGTCCGTCAGCTGCCGTATTCACAGACCCCGACAGCAGCTGTTCGTTTTTTCCATTCAGATAGAATTGGCTGATCAGCTCGGCATCCCAGCGCATCGGCTGATCAAACTCCAGTACCACCTCATTGCGATTTGCATCCGTAAACGATGCGCGCTGCAGATTCGGCGAATCAAACTGCGTCCGCGGCTTGCCGTACAGGTGATGCTGCAGCATCGGCTGCAGGTACTCCGCGAACTTCGCATATCCTTCCGCCGGGAAATGGCAGCCGCCCGGAGGCTTCACGCCCAGTGTCGCAATCACACTCAGATTCGAAAACAACCGAGGCAGCGTCCGCTGAACTTCACGCAGCCGATTGTCCGAACCATCAACCCCCATCGCGCACGACTTTGGCCAGATCTGGAAAGCATAATACTGCTGCACATTCGGATAATCACGCTTCCAGGCTGCCGCCAGAGTCACAAAGAACCGGCGATAAGTCTCATATCCAAATCCACCCGTCGGCCCGTCCGCCCCCTGATCGTTCTCACCCTGGTGCCAGATGACGGCCCGCACGGCATGCGTCAGCCCGGCCTGCTGCACGCGCCACAGCATGCGTCCGTAGATCGTCCCCACATCCGTCGGGTCTGATTCATCGCGCTGATGCTGATCAATTCGCGTTCCCCCCACGGCCCCGTTAATGATGCAGATGGGCATGCCTTCACTCTCAACCAACCGACGGCCCAGCTCCATACCCCAGTAACCAATCTCAGAGCGACCGCCCGGGCTGCGTGCCTCGGCCGGAGCCCACAATTTCAAACGTGCACCGTTCGGATCGCCCGCCGTTGCACCGTATGTCCGTACCCACTCATTTGGTTTAAACGGATTCTCTTTGCCAAAATCCGTGGCAACTGCGTTCGATTGACCAATGATCAAAAAAACATCGCCACAAACCAGGTTGGCAGCCCGTTGCAGTACATTCTCAACACCGCCCCGGCGGCTGCCAAACTCACTGCGATACCGTATCAGCCCGGGCTTCAACCTCGTGGTAAGTCGATACCGGCCCTCAACATCCGGCTGCGCCGTCTCTTCGGCATACAACTTCTCATCCGCATAGACCCTGACAAAGACCGTATCGGCAGGCTCCGTCAGTTGTCCGGCATGCACCAGTTGTCCCCACCACTGGCCGTCTGCCCCCACAGCCTCGCGCCCGATAAACTGACCATCCACCGGCTGCTCCGCCTCCGCGATCGGTCGCGGAACCCAGGCTTCCTGTTCACGCGGTGGTTCCTGGACTTCAATCATCAACGACTGCCGCACAACGGCTCCGCCATTGTCCAGTTCGGCTGTGACCTTCAGCCTGCCACTGCCCTGCGCCCGCTGCAGCACCAGCTTTCCAGACTCCTCAGCGGAAATCGTGGCCACATCATCCAGCACCCAGCGGACATTCAGCGTACCGGCCCCCTGCGCCTGCATCTGCACCAGATTTTGCACCTCAGGCACAATCTCAATCCGAGATCTGCCATCCCAGCGAGCCGGGCCGATCAGTTGAAAGACCGGCTCCGGAACACTGTCCTGGATCGTGATCGCCACTTCCCTGGTGCGGACTTCGCCACCGTAACTGGCTTTTAAAAGCAGCGTCGCCCGCAACGGATCGGCAGAATTTTGCGAGTCACCGCCGGCCACATTCCCCGCGGCCACACGCCCCGCCGCAAACTCCCACGACAACTGATCAGCCGCCACCACCCGTTCGGCACCGTCTCGTCGCAGCAGCCAGAGCACCTTGTCGGCACCGCCGGCCTTGGCAGTGACCATCACCCTGGCGTTCTCTGCAACTACCAGCCGCTCCGGAGTCACAGAAAACTCACTGCCCGCCTGCACCGGGCCGCCGACAAGCAGCTGCCCTGGCTTCTGATTCTCATACTGCAACCGTACCCACTCCGGAGACCTCACGACCGAGGATACACGCACCTCATCGAGGTCACCCTGAAAATCATAGTTGTTGTACCAGCCCCCCAGATAAAGCCGAGCCGGTACCCTGATATTCAATGGACTGCCCCGATCGAGGTTCTCCGCATCCAGCACACCATTAATATACAGCCGTGCCTCACCGCGACGATAAGTATGCACCACCTGAGTCCACTCGCCAGGCACCAGTCGTTGCTTACCGTCCACATTTCCGCCGGAAAAATAGCAGTCCATACGAATGTGCGGCGGACTGCGGAACTGCATCACCACCTTGCCCTGTCCCTGCTCATTCCCCCAGCCGATCAGCGTGGAGTTCATCCGTTCGGCGCGAACCCACAACTCTGTGCTGTGATCCTCTGCCCCCATCGGCAGTGTGGCAATCTCTTCCCCGCCGGACACTCCGCGTCCCTCGTCAAAATGACGCGCTCCCCCAATCACGCCAGCGACACCTGTTGTCCCTGTGTCACTGCTGCTGATTGCTCCGGTGTCATCACGCACCGCATCATGCATGTGCCAGACACCGCGATATCCGTTGGCTTCGTTGAAAACAGCGGTTCCGTCCGATTCGCTCTTCGCTGCCGGGTTGCCCCAGTACATCCGCAGTTCCTGCCGCGCTGCCCCCCGGATCTCCGGAATGCGTACCCAGATACTGGCATAACCGGATTTGGCATCCCAGTGTTCGATCTGATACCTGAGTGATTCACCGCTGGCCGTGGCAAATCGCAGATCCGCCCCATCGGCAGCCGCCTGAGAGAAATCAAACAGGTCGCGGTGCAGTCGCACCAGCAGCGGAAACTGCTCCACACGCACGCCCTCCGGCAACTCAACTCCGTCCGCCGTTGTCAGAATCCACAGCGATCCCGAATGCTGCCAGGCCTGCCAGTCGGCTGGCACGGGGCCCGTGACGGGCGCCGCCTGCGGCAGTCCCCACAGTGATTGCAGCAGTGCAAACATCGCCGGGTCATGCTGCCGCAGTTCCTCAGCATTGAAAGGGAAGAAATCGTTGGTGGAAAAAAACGCTTCTGAGCTTTCTGCAAAATACTCCATCGGACTCGACATGGCATAGGCCCGAACCTGTGCAGACCGGCCGTCACCGAATCGCTGCTCCACCCGCTCATAAATCCCCGCAGCCCTGGCACGCTCGTAAGCCCCCTGCAATGCCTCATTGCCGAAACCGTTCGGCAGCACACGATCGTGCCAGGCATGTGCCAGCTCGTGCAGCGTGAAATTCGGCATCCGCCGCGATTCTTGCTCGAAATCCCGAATGTCCGTGAACTCCACGCCCTTCACCATCGCGGGATCACGCCCGTTGTCCCGCAGCCAGCCGGCTCCGGGATGATATTCTGCCCGCGGAGTCACGCCGGGATATTCCGGAGAAAACCAGAGCGGCACCTTTCGCAATTCCACGACTGCAGCCGCCGGCACCACTCGCACAATCTCCTGCAGCTGCAGTGTCAGCAGCTCCACCGCCTTCGTCGTGGCCTCAGCCTCCTCGTCCAGCAATCGCTGGCTGATGTGCAGAGTCCACCCCTCGACCACCCGGTCCTGCCACACAGGCAACTGAGTCGGATCGGCTGCAGCCACTCTGCAGCAGTTCAGCAGGAGCAACGCAAGGCACATCAGTATGGATCGCATCGACTGTTTCCAACAGGCAGGGGTGTACTGAAGCAGTCTTTTCGGATGACTGCAGGTGACTACTGTAACGAACTGCACCGAGGGCACAAACCGGAAGGCCCGCCATCTCCCTCACATCCCGGCCCCGCTCTGCCCCACCTGACTCTGAGAACGTCGGTCGTCTTCACGCTGCCTTCAGGTTGCCCCGTTACACTCTGCCCCTTCACTTTGCAGGAACTTTTCGCCGTGACCAGAATCGCAATCGTCGGTGGAGGCCCCGGGGGCCTGATGACAGCCTGGCTGCTCAGCAGACTCGCCAATCAGCCGATTGAACTGACGCTGTTTGAAGCCAGCCATCGCACGGGCGGAAAAATTCATACACCCCGATTTCAGAGCCTGCCCGTCAGTTACGAAGCGGGCGCTGCCGAGTTCTACGACTATTCACCCATCGATCACGATCCGTTGAAGTCGCTGATCCACGAACTGGGCCTGTCCATCACACCGATGGGCGGAAACTCGGTCTTCATAGACCGTCGCCGCTATGCCACCACAGACGATGTGGCCACCGGACTGGGCCCTGCGGTGCGTCAGAACTGGCTGACCTTCCACGAACAGTCGCGCGCCAGCATCAGCCCCCGAGAATTCTACGAATCTGACAATTCGGACCCCGGCCCCCTCGCCACAGCCGCACCGTCGATTCAGCCGGCAGTCCGCTTCAGCACCATCCGCGATCGACTGCAGGCACCAGCACTGCAGAATTTTCTGGAAACCATGATTCACAGTGACCTGGCCACCGAGTGGACGCAGACGGACGTCGCTTATGGTCTGCAGAACTACCTGATGAATCACCCGGATTACATGCGTCTCTACAGCATCGCTGGTGGCAACGAGCAGCTCGTGCAGCGACTGCGGCAACTGACGCCCATGAATGTGCAGTTAAACCACAGCGTGCTGGCCGTCAGTCGGGCAGAGACTCAGAAAATCCGTCTGCAGATCAGCCACCAGGACTCGCTCACGGAACAGGATTTCGACTTCGCCGTGCTTTGCCTGCCCATCCGGCCGCTGCGATCCGTCCGTTTCCTCGGCCCCCGGCTGACGCAGGCCATGCAGCGTCACTTCAGACAGTTTGATCATCCCGCACACTACCTGCGTGTCACGCTGCTGTTTCAGCAGCCATTCTGGCAAGGCTGGCTGGCCGATTCGTGGTGCATGCTGGATGCGTGGGGCGGCTGCTGCCTGTACGATGAAACTTCCCGGCAGCCGGATTCTGTCTGCGGAATCCTTGGCTGGCTGTTCGGAGGCGATGCTGCCGTCGAACTCAGCCAGCTCAGTGACGCCGAACTGATTCGCACCGCTTTAAAAACCCTGCCCCACGGACAGCCGGAAGCGGACCAGTTGCTGCTGGAAGGCCACGTGCATCGCTGGATCGAAGCTGTCAGTGCCATGCCTGGGGGTGAGCAGGCGACACGGCTGGATCTGCGACACCAGCCGGATCCGATTGAACACCCCGGACTGGTCCTCGTGGGCGACTACCTGTTCGATTCCACTCTCAACGGAGTCCTTGATTCGGCCGAGTGCGTTGCCGGCTGGATTGCTGCGGAGCTGGAACGAGACAGCCGGCCACCCGCACAGGAAATCGCGACTGACAACTGACAACTGACAACTGACAACTGCCCAGCTTCGAACCTGAACCCCGAAAACTTCTGGAATTTCAAGTGTCACACGCAGATTCAAGTTTCCCCGCGGAAAACCATGCGTCGATTCCCGGATCCACTGTGCAGGCCGTGCTGCTGGCCGAACATCTGCCTGCCGGCTGGCAACCGGCAAAGCTGGGATCCCGCATTTTTCGTCAGCACACCAGTGTCGGCTTTGCGGCACCGGAGCAACTGACGACTGACGGGACAGCTCGGCAGGATCGGGGCCATACCCTGCTGCTGCTGACACTCCCCGACCTCACTCCGGCTGCTGACTTCTCACTGAATCAGCCGCAGACCGATGCTCTGAGAATCTGGGTGGCTGCCGGGGATTCCATTGACGACGGACCATGTGTGTTGATTCAGTTGCAGGGCGTCCTGATGTGTGTGGGCAGTTCCCGCGCCGCCATTTCAGGAACTCCTGACCGCATTCAGGCCGTGAGCGGCAGTGTGCTGGAACACTGCTGGCTGCAGGCACAAATGCTGCGTCTTGAGCAGCAAATTTCCGAACGCTGGCACGAGCTCGATGAAGACACTCCGGCCGCCTTTGAACTGACTGAACCCATGCTGGACCGTCGCCAGCAGCTGCAGGACAGATTCCGGCAGATGATCGCCGCCAAAGCCCTGCTTGCCCGACTGGCTCCGCTGATCGACTGCCCGGCCGTCTGGCCGCCCACTCTGACCACTCAGGCAGCCGAACGACTGCGTGAAAAATCGCGTCTGTCGGACCGACTGCAGTTTCTGCGTGATCAACTGGAAGTGTTTGAACGAGTCTACGAACCCTGCGGACAGCGAATCAGCGATTTCCTCAGCAGTCGCAAAAGCCACACACTGGAATGGGTCATCATCGTGCTGCTGGCCTTTGAAACGCTGCTGCTGGTTGTGGACCTGCTCAGCAGCCTGTCTGCAGGCACCTGACCGGCAGGCCGTCAATCGCCCCAGCTTCACCCCGTGTTTTTCAGATGGTTCTTACCGATGCGTTATCGTTCCATCGATCTGCTGCGAGCCTATGCAATCGCCGTGATGGTCATGGTGCATTTTCTTGAGAATCTGTCCGGCACACGGGACTGGAGCCCCGACGGATTCGGAGCCCCGATCTTCGCCTTTCTCAGCGGAGTCAGCTACCACCTGTGGCTGGCCAGCCGTCAGCAGCGTGGCTGTTCGGCTGACCGGATATCCAGAGAAACCATGCGGCGCGGGCTGTTTCTGATCGGGCTGGGGTTCGTCTTCAATGCCCTTGTGTGGCTGCCCGAAGACCTGTTGACGTGGGACGTTCTGACGTTCCTTGGCAGCAGCATGCTCGTGCTGAATGTCGCCCGCCGCATGCCCGCACCGGCGCTGCTGCTGACCATCGTCCTGTCAGTCCTGCTCAGCCCTGTCATGCAGAAACTTGCCGATTATAGTGCCTGGTGGCTGAATGGATACTTCGAAACCGAACAGACTCTGTCCGAGCTGCTGACGGGCTTTCTGGTCACCGGTTACTTTCCAGTTTTTCCTTGGATCGCGCTGCCACTGGCTGGTTTTATGTCTGCGCCAGCGCTGCTGAATCCGCAGGGTACCGGGTCGAAAGCGGGGAAATACTGGCTGCTGACGTGCCTTTCACTGACCGTGCTGGTCGCTCTGGTGCTGACGCTGCGATGGACCACGGCCTGGGGCCGACTGTGGCTGCCGGCCTGGACCATGTTCCCCGCCTCGCTCACGTACATGTCAGCAGCCCTCGGCATCGTGGTCCTGCTGCTGGCCGGACTGCACAACCGGATTGATCAGCGGCAGGCCTGGCGAATTCCGGAGTGGCTGATGTCTGGCGCTCAGCGTTTCAGTCGATTTTCACTGTCCATCTATCTGCTGCACCACGTTGTACATCTCTGGCCGCTCTGGCTGTACGGACTTTGGCAGACCGGAGAACCCACAGCGTACTGGGGGCAGGCACTTTCGTGGTGGCCCGCATTTTTTCTGTCAATGCTGTTTTTGCTGATCTGCGACCGGCTGCTGCTGCGAGTGGAGCGACACCGCGTCCCGACGATTGAAAACCTGCTGCGCTGGTTGTGCGAGTAACTCAGTAATGATGCGCCGAAGACAAAAGTGGGAATGTGCCGTGAGACGGCACATTTGGAACGCAGAAAAAGGTGTGTTTTTTTAGGGCAGATCTCGGGCTGGAAAGCCCGAGCTACGTCTGCTCCCTGTTGTCAGTCCGACTCGGGCCCCAGTGCTGCTTCACTGCACAGCATGCTGCCACGGCACTGCCCACCGCAGCTCCGGTAAGATGAGCCAGTGGCACGGGAACAAACGATCGGTCGCTGACGAACAACGTCTGCCCCGCATGGATCTCAGCGGCAATCTTCAGAAACTGACAGACGACCGCCAGTCCCGCGACGGACGCAATGACCCGCCTCCCGCTGCTCCACTCCTCCTGCAGCAGCATGGCGGCAGCCAGAGCAAACAGTGCCGAGTCAACTCCGCTCAGCCCTCGATAGCATTGCAGTTCGGGCGCCGCCACCATCACGACCAGCGGGATCAGGCCAGCGGACCAGAACAGCACCCGTCGACAGGCTCCCGGCCAGCGGCTCTCGCACATCCCACCGGCCGAAAGAAACACCACCGCATCCCACAGGCAGTGGTTCCAGGACCAGTGCAGCAGGTGACTGGATGCCAGTCGCCACAACGAGCCGCACATCAGGTCGGCAAACCGCAGCTCCAGCAGAGACTGCAGTGTCGGACTAAGCTGCAGCAGAATGGCGAGCGCCCCCAGCAGCAGGATGGTCGGTGCCGCAGCAAACCCCGCATGCAGATCTGCGGCCAGTGCCGCCGCCGTATCAATAAAGCGGCGACCGTTATGGTCACGGTCGCCGCAGGTCCCCATCGCGCTCATCGTTTCAGTCCTTCACTCAGACCTGCTCAGAACCACGAACGCTTCGTCGTCGAGCAGCCCACGCTGCTCCTGCGAACCCCAGTGCCGCCAGTGCCGACAGCGGATCAATCGCTCCGCCGCCACCACCACCGTGAAAGCGGACATTGCTGCCGCCGTTCGGCGCTGAAACAAACGGGGCACTCGAGGACGTTGATGGTGCACCTGGCGAATTGTTCCACACCAGGTCACCCGGCTGCACTGACGGCGGGGCTGCGGCCTGAGTTGTGGTGTCGACCGAATTCGTCGGCTGCCCCGCGGCTGCATCCGCTGGAACGGCTGCGGTTGCGGTCTGCTGGTCACCGTTTGGCGTCGGCCCTGTGCGAGCCAGTGCTGCATCACGCAGCATTTCCAGCTGCTGCGCCAACTGAACTCGGGCCGCATCATCACGCTGAAACCGAGTCGCATTGCGACGGGCAATCTGCCACCGCTGAAACTCAGAATCATTCTCCAGCACCAGAAAGGACGCATATTCACTGACGATCGAATAACCCTCGCACAGCGAAACAATGTCGGCTGTCAGCTGAGGCGTTTCGCCGGAACGACGAATCTCACCCATCTTCTGCTGCACCTGCTCGTAAGCCCACATCCGCTCAATCTCGGGGTTGCGGTCGTCCCGCTCCGGCAACTCCACATCCAGCGACTGATTCATCGGCTGACCAAGAATCGTTGCCGACACAGTGACTTTTGCCGGACCGGATTTGCGATAACGACCGTAGATTCGCAGCGGAGCACCGTGAAACAGGTCGGGCAGTTGGCGCGGAGTCACGTCAAACACGTCCGCACCCTCGAGCTCAATCTTCACATCAATCGCAGCCGGACGCATCAGCTTGCGTCGAAACAACTGCGCCTGCCGGGCAAAATCGTCTTCCTGCGAGACGAAGGCAGCCAGCCCGCCTGCCCCTTCTGCCATCTGCTTCAGCAGCGGTCGATTGACCTCATTGCCAATCCCGACGCAGAACACCCGCACGTTGTCCGGAGCCTGCTCAATCAGCTGCACCAGCTCCGCCTGCTCACGAGCCTCGGTCATCCCATCAGACAGCAGCACCACGTTGAGTGGTCGATCCGCATCCCGAAACTTGTAGGCCGTCTGCAGAGCCGGCCGCAGCACAGTGCCACCTCGCGCCCGCTGCGACCCCAGATACTCACGAGCAGATGCCCGAGTCGCATCCGAAACAGGGGTCAGAGTGCCGAAATGCAGTTTGGGATCGCTGCTGAACGTCAGCACTTCAAAGCGGTCCTCGTCTCCCAGGGCATCCAGAAACGACTCCACCGTGGCGCGAGACTGCACCAGCTTGCCCTCAGCCGCCATGCTGCCGGAAATGTCCACCAGAAACACATAGTCCATCCCACCTGCCGTCGACTCCAGCTCCGTCCCCGCTGTCATTGTCATCAGGAAATAGCCGTCAGACCCGGGCTGTTTCGAGGTGATCAGGTCGATCCCCGTCCGCGGACGCTCAATGTCAAAACCCAGCACCACATCCCGTTCCAGGCTTCCACCGGCCGTCTCAAGGCTGGCACGCACGTATTCGGGGGAATGCTTCGTCATGACAAATTCGTCGTTGTGCGAAGGACTGAACAGCTTCTGCACCGGAATCTCGCTCTTCACATCGACCGTCATTGAAAATCGACCGTGCACTTTGGCGTCGATGCCCGGTCGGGTCGTGGTGGCCAGCGGGTACACATAGGTCGCCGTGTCATGTTCAAAAGCCAGCTCCTGCTGCCATGTCAGCCAGATTTCCTGCTCAGCCCCCGCAGCAATCGGAAAGATCCGCAGCTCAAACGTGCGAAAGTCCGTCTGTTCAAGCAGGCCCGGATCGCGCTTCACAGCTTTGTAGCTGTTGTAAATCTCACGAGCCCGCTTTTTCTCAACAACCTCGCCTGTCATTTCCCGGCCGCCGATCATCATGCGGAAATTGCTGACACTGGCCCCGGCCGGCACCGGAAAGGTATACAAAGCCTCCACCACTCGCTGCTCGGTGTTGCGGAACACCTGATGCACAGTCGTCACCGCAATCCCGTTGTTGATCACCACACTCACATCGTGCTGTTCAATCTTCAGCACTCCGCCCAGGCCACCGTCCGCGATCAGCAGGCCGGAAGCCCTGGCTTTTTCATCGCCGTTCACCGTCAGCAGCACTCCCGCCAGCAGTACTGCCACACCCCAAGCTGTCTTACCTGGATCTGACCAACGTTTCATAGCTCGTCTCCCTGAACAGAAGTTGCACAAAAGCACTGTCTGAACGAGAATGCACTTTTGGTGCCGTTCAGAAACATCCGGCGGCAACGGCTGAAAACAGGCTTTTCTCTCGTGTTTTCTGCATTCCCAGGATCATTAGTCAGCACTGCATGGCAAAAAACGCCAGTCCGGTGCTCATTTAATGCCACCCAAATTGTCCGGAGTTGCAGATATGAAAACTGAAACTGCGAGTTTCCGGCTGGTGGTCTGCACACTGATGGTGATACTGCAGATGCTGGCGCTGCGGGCAGCAGGGCAGCCCTGGTTCTGCCGGTGCGGCAGCGGCGCAGTCTGGTCGGGTAACGTTGTTTCCAGCCACAATTCGCAGCACCTGCTGGATCCCTACGCTTTGACCCACGTGCTGCATGGTGTCGCGCTGGCCGGTCTGCTCTGGCTGCTGCGGGGCTGCTGCACGCCCGCCTGGCGTTTTGCCCTCGCAAGTCTGCTGGAGGCAGCCTGGGAAATACTGGAGAATTCCCCGATTGTCATCGAACGCTACCGCACCGCCACAATCTCCCGGGACTACTACGGCGACTCGGTCATCAATTCCATCGGCGACCTGGGTGCCTGCATGGCCGGCTTTTTGCTGGCGGAACGACTCGGGCTCAAACGCTCACTGCTGCTGTTTGCCATTGTCGAACTGCTGCTGCTGTTCTGGATTCGGGACTGCCTGACACTGAATGTCGTGATGCTGCTGTCGCCTGTTGAAGCCATTCGTGACTGGCAGGCAAGCGGCCTCCACTGACCCTTACAACTCCCTCTGGACCCGCAACCAGGGTCACTCTACACTGTCTGTTGCACACGCAGCAATGCGGCCAGCACATCATTCACACAGCCTGCCCGATGGCGGCAGTGTTACCGGGAACAAAACGCAGCTTCGTCATTCCTGCCAGCGACTTTCCCCGCAATCTGAAATCTCGGAACCTTTCGGGCGCTCCCATGAAGCTGCAGACTTCGATTCTGTTTCTGCTGGCAACCCTCAGTTGTGGCTGCTCGTCCGACCTGTCGTCCCGCTGGGCCATGGATGACAGTGAATACGCCAGCCGATACAGCAGGCCGTATCCCGGAAATGACTTGAAAAAACTGGGACGGAAGCTGAAACAGTCGTCCGATGCCCGCCATGTGGCGGATTCCGCTGCACTCTATGTCGGTGCCGGAGCCAGCGATGCTCCGTTCACACTCGGAGCAGATATCGGCCTGCTCAGATTCTCCAGCGATTCCATCGAACAGCGATTTGGACTGCGCGGCCTGGCGGGGACCGGGGAAAAGGACCTGCTGACCGGCCTTGACACAGGCCTGCGTTTTCATCTGCCCACGCGCCTCTCGCCATTTGTCGGAGTTGGAGTTTTTGCCGGAGGATCAACTTCCAGAACACCGGCCGAAGACGACAACATTGACAACGACCGTGACCACAGTACCGACGAGGACGGAGAAACAGCGAAGCACAGCAAGCTGTATGCTGCGGTGTATCCTGAAGTCGGAGTCAGCTGGTGGCTGAGTTCCCGGTCCCGCGCGACGCTCAGTGTCCAGCACCATTTCTCCACCTCCGGTCGCGACGAAGATTACACGTTCTTCGGGCTGACGCTGGCCAGCCGAGTCCGGTTCCGCGATCCTGATGTACCCGCACGCCAGCCAGTACCGGAGACCGACAGCTCGGAAGCAGACAGCCAACAAGTATCAGCAACCACCACGGAAGCCGCCGAATGGACAGACCAGAGCGAAGTCGAAACGCCGCTGGAGTGGCTCGAAGCATCTGAAGTTTCAGACGCTGAATAGCTGCGTTCAAGTGCATTGAAGTTCTGCCCCAGGGGACACGATGAGTCGCGATCCTCACCAGCCACGAATCCTGATCAGCCGGTGTGCTTTCGCACTTCTGCTGATCGCTGCCTCACTGTCAGCGTTGCGTGGAACTTTGATTCTGGCCCAGTTACCGACTGGCACTTTTACCGCTCCGAACTGCCATTTCGACGTGGTTGTGTACCACGCCGGCCCGGCGGGAATGGCGGCGGCCGTTGCCGCAGCCTCCGAGGGCTGCTCCGTGCTGCTGGCCGATCCAGCACTCGTGGCTGCACTGCCGGCGGCCGATTTGCCAAACATCACCATCCGCCAGCAGACAGAGATTGTCCTCGTCCACCGTCCCCCGGGCACCGACCGCATCACTGGCATCACACTGCAATCCACCACGCAGCCCAATACCGCCGCCAATGATCGACAGACGCTGAACTGCGGCATCGTCATCGATGCCTCGGACACAGGTGACCTGCTGGAATTGTGTGGTGAGGCCAGGCGCTGCGATCCGATTCCCGGCCGTCCATTTCGACAGTCACTGGCCGTCGCACTCCTGCAGCCAAACGCTGCGGACCGGTTGACTGATGCAATCAGCGAACCAATCCCTGGGGAAGCCCGTACGCTGCTGCACGCAGACTCCATAGCCTGCCGCATTCCAGCGATCGAACCGGAACACACCGTCAGCGCTCCGGGGCAGGGCCGCGGTGTCGCCTTCAGGCCCCCGCGGCCTGCTACCTTTATTCAGATCCCCTCGGATCTGATTGTTCCGCGACACCTGAAAAACCTGCTGGTTCCGTGTGGCTTCAGCTCACTCGGGAAAGCGGCGGGCTTCGCAGCAGCACAGGCCCTGCGGGAGCAGACCTCTGTCCAGCAATTGTATGTTCCCGCCCTGCAGCAGCAGCTGATCGCGGCCGGCTGCTCACTGACCCATGTCAGTGATGTGCCCCCGAACCATCCTGACTTTGCCGCCGTGCAGTGGTGGGGACTGCAGGGGGGATTCCACGGTCTGCACAGAACTCCCGTTCCATTCCAGCTTCCTGATATGCACTCAAACCAGTCCGTCGCTGACAGCCCCGACCATGCTGCCCGGCTCGATCACACCCTGTCACCGGCACTGGCAAAACGCTGGCAGACCATCGCTGTGATCGCCGGCGTTCCGCCGCAGCAATTGCTCGCGGCCACTCCCGCCACCACTCGCGGTGACTTCATCCGCCACGCGTGGTCGACTGCCATGCGCATTCCGCCGGCACAGTTCGCTCGCTCAACATCGCCTCACGCGGCTCCGCGAATTAACCCGGCTGCTCTGCCCGGGACTCACCCCCCCGGCGAAGTCGATAATCAGCAGCTGGCAGCTCTGGTGATTCGAAATGCTGACATGCTGCCGGGTATCGTGGTTGATGACTGCGATGCGGAGCTGCAGGGAGACTGGCAGTACTCAACCCACACACCGCCATATGTCGGACGCGGCTATCTGCACGACATGAACGCAGGCAAAGGCAAGAAATCCGCCACTTATCGCCCGCACCTGCCGACCGACGGCTGGTACGAAGTTCGGCTGTCCCACTGTCGCAATATCCGACGTTCGACCAGCACGCTGATTACCATCAGTCATGCCGACGGTCACACCAGCCTGCGACTGAATCAGCAGCTCGCTCCGGAACACGCACAACTGTTCCGCACACTGGGACGTTTTCGCTTTACCGCCGGCAGTCAGCACTGGGTTCGCATCGCGAATGATGACACCACCGGAAAATATGTGATCGCCGATGCCGTGCAGTGGATTCCGGTCGATGCTCCGGTGAGCCGCACAGGCCCCGGAGATTGACAGCGGGCTCAGGCCTGCCCGAGGTGTTTGCGGACCTGACTGGCGGCGGAGGAAATGCTGGTGAGCAGGTCGTGGATTTCCTGAGTCTGCTGTGCGAGTTCCTCGAGGGCTTCGGGGGAGTGACTGCGGTTTGCTGTGTCGACGATGATGCGTTCGAGTTTGTGCAGTTTCTGCTGGAGCGATTCAGCGAGCAGGGGTGCGAGGTCACGAGCGGCCTGGCGGACGGGTTTTGTCAGGTTCTGCAACATTTCGCGTTCGGCATCGCGAGCGGGCGGAGTCAGCACGCGGGGGGCGGTGCTGGCTTTCTGTTGCAGGGCTTCGAGATCGACCAGTCGTCCGAAAGGTGACGAGCTGCTGCGGGCGACTTTCTGAGCACCCTGAATTTCGGCCAGCATGGCTTTGGCGCGAGCAGATTCAGGCTGCAGTCGCAAAACGTCGTGCAGGCACTTCTGCGCGAGTCCCAGATTCTTCATATCCCAGTACGTGCGAGCCAGTTGCAGGTGGGCATCCGCGAAATCCGGGTTGATTTTGAGGGCCTCTTTCCACGCAGAGATGGCCATGGTCTGCATTTTGAGTGCCCGCTGGGCGATCCCCATGTTGTACCATGCGTCAGCGCAGCGACGGTCCTTCTGTACTGCCCGTCGGAAGATCTCGATGGCCTTTTTGTGTTCACCCAGTTTATTGAGTGCCGCGCCCAGATTGACCCAGCCGGCAATGCACTGAGGGAAATCGCGAGTCAGCGTTTCGAAGGACGTGCGGGCGGCCTCCAGCTGGCCGGCACGAAAGCAGGCGGTGCCATGCAGCAGCAGGCCATCTTCGTTTTTGCTGAGTTCCGGCAGATTCTGCAGCAGATCAATTGCCTGCTGAATCTGCCTGCTGCGAATCAGACCGCGTGCCTGCTGCAACTGTGCGGCCAACGGATTTGGTGAATTCATTTCCGATCCCTTCAGGTGGGTGGGAAATTGAGGAAAGCCGGGAAATCCGGCGGGCGAGTTCAACCGGATCGTTGTGGGGAGGGAGTGATTCGGTGATTTCTGCGTGGTTGTCGGCGGGGAGGCAGGGATTGCCACTGCCGGCGTGGCTGGGGTGGCGCATGCAGCGACAGCTGCCAGACGTCAGCGTGATTATACGGTTGCGGGGGACCCGGAAGGAATCTCGGTTTTCCAAAAAAGCCGGAAAAGCAGGCCGAAGATCTTTCCCGGCTTGCCAATGTCAAACAGGGAAAGACAGCGCGGCGAGAGATTTCATGTTTCAAGCGGCAAATCCAGGTCCGCCGATCGAGAGCAGCGGAAGCGCGACTCGCCGTGGGAGCGTTTCCGAAATGTCGCTCGAATTATGGAATGCGCAGGTACAGGATGTCCGGAATGACGCTGCGAAAGCTTCTGGCTGTCGTACTGACGGCTGCTGGATTGTTTTCTGGTGCCAGGGCTGAAGAAAGTGGTCGTCGCCAGACGCCCCTCGTCCGCGCGGTGCAGCAGTCGCGGCATGCAGTCGTGAACATCCACACGGAAAAGACGGCAGCCGAGGAAAAGGATGCCCGCTTCTTCAATCCCCGGTCACGCAAAGTGACCGGCATGGGCACCGGAATTGTGCTTGACGAACGTGGCTACATCGTCACCAACTATCATGTCATTCAGGATGTTGACCTGGTCACAGTCACCCTGTTCAATGGCAGCAGCTATGACGCTCAGGTGATCTCATACGATCGGCGGCAGGACCTGGCCATCATTCGAATTGAGCCTGATGAGCCGATGCAGGTACTGCCCATCGGAACTTCGAGCGATCTGATGGTGGCCGAAAATGTCTACGCCGTGGGCAATGCCTTCGGTTACGAAGACACAGTCACTTCCGGGATCATCAGCGCTCTGCACCGAGATGTGGAAGTTGATGAAGTGCAGTCCTACGAGAATCTGATCCAGACGGATGCCAGCATCAACCCGGGCAACAGCGGTGGACCGCTGCTGAACCTTGATGGTGAAGTCATTGGCATCAATGTGGCCATTCGGTCAGGAGCACAACGGATCGGGTTTGCCATCCCGATCGACGACGCGCGGAGGACGATCGCCCGCCTGCTGAGCTCCGAAAAACTGAGCGGACTGAGCCATGGAGTGGTGGCGGAGGATGTGAAGACGGCGGACGAGTGCAAGCTGGTGGTGCGTTCCGTGGCCCCGGAAAGCCCGGCCCAGGTGGCCGGCCTGCAGGCCGGTGATGTGATCACAAAAGTCCGCGATATCACAGTGCTGGACGGCGTGGACCTTGAGCGAGCGTTATTGGGTGAGGCGCGGGGCAAGTCCGTCGATGTGGTCGTACTGCGGGACGGACGCCCACTGACTCGTCAGCTGCAGCTGGATGCGGCAGCACCGGCTGCTGCAAATGTGGCGGCTGTCGAGCCTCGCGAAAAGCCTGAAGGCCAGCGAGTGGCGGCCCGACCAGCCTCAGTCCAGAAAAAGTCCGAGCCCGCCGTGGTCGATGCTCCGACTCCCGCCGTCGATGCCGGACTCGATCGCGCCTGGGCCGTGCTGGGGATTCGCCTGCGCCCGCTGAATGAGACTGAACGGCTGGAAGTGACAGGCAGGTCATTTCCAGGTGCGCGGGGCCCGGTTCGCTACAATGGCGGGATGAAGATCACCAGCGTGCGGCCCGACAGTGTAGGAGCAAGCCTGCTGCGCGAGGGAGATGTGCTGCTGGGCCTGGATGGCTATGAGACTGTCAGTTCGGGAAATCTGGGTTTCATTCTTGGCGAAGGTCGAGTCGCCACATTGTCGGGGATGAAGTGTCAGTACTACCGGAAGGGCGGCAGTCCGCTGGAAGGCCTGCTGCACCTCAACCGATGACTCGGACGCGGTTCGGCTGTGTCGATCAGCAGGTATTTCCGGACTTTGCCCGGGACAGGGAATCTGGCGGTCACGCCGTAAAAAATCTTGCCGACTCCGCAGCGGAAGTGTACGGGCGAACAGATAAACTTGCGAATCTTGACGAAAGCGAACGCCGGACTGGATTCCGTTCTTTCAAACGCGGAAACTGTGGAGTAAGTAGGTTCATCAGAAACTGCGCTGTTTCGGCCGTCCTGGGGTAATTCTGCGCCTGCGGTGTTCTCCAGGGTGGTCGGTGTCTGGCGGTGCAGGGGTTTCCAGAAATCCACCAACAGGGCTTGCTGCGGGCCGGAACAGATTCGGCGAGGCAGCAGCGGCGCAATTGACATGTCAACGACGTTTCGAACCTGCCCGGGCTGCCAGTCGATGATTCTGTCGGACACCGACGAGTGTCCGCAGTGTGGGCATACGTTTTACCAGCGGCGTGGCAGTGATGTTCAGCCCACGACACCGCAGGTTCGTCGCGGGACGACGGAAGTTCGGGTGGGGTGTCCGCACTGCGGCGAAATGGTGCGTGCGGGTCTGGTGCGTTGCTGGAACTGCAACGGATTCATGAAGGAAGAGATTGCCGCCCGTTACGCTGACCTGACGACGAATCCTCAGAAGATCATCTACAGTATGATTCCTCTGGAGGAGCGTACGGACTATCTGCCAGCTCGTGCTGGCCAGGCAAATGACGACAGTGACGGGTTTACTCTGGCCGACGACGTGTTGTCGGATTCTGTTCAGGGCAGTGGCTTTGCGCAGCCGGCGACCTCCGCGAGTGCTCCGATCGCCGACCTTGCCGCATCGCCTGATCGTCCTCAGTCCACGACTCCCGGCGGCAAGGGTGTCATTGCTGATGCTCTGGTTTCCGACTCTTCCTCAGCGGACAAGTCTGCCGGAACTGGCGACAGGCCCGGTGCTGCTGCCGAGAAGTCTGCTGACGGGGCGTCAGCAAAGTCTGGCAGTGGTGGCACGGATGATCTGTTTTCGATTGCCATGCAGGAACAGCGTGAAGACCGGCGTCGCCGCAATGAGCGACAGGCAGAGCGTGCGAAGCGTCAGATGCTGCTGCCTTGCAAGTGCGGTGCGTGGGTGCGAGTGACGGACGAAATGGCGGGCAAGGTGGTGCGTTGCCGTCAGTGTCGGCAACCTGTCCAGGTGCCTGAAATCCGTCGCCGCGTGACCGAGAAGAAGGAAGAATCCACAGTTCCAAAACTGGACGTCACATGGGTTAACGACGTCTGGTTCCACGTATTGACGCCGACCAGCGTTGTGCTGAAGCCGGGCAGTGCTGCGGCACAGCACACGGAAGCGGACATTGCCATCACCGACACGGGCGTACACATCATCGCCTTTGAAAGCGGTGAGAAGAAAAAGAAGTCCCTGCTCAGCTTTGGCTCTTCGGACAAGAAGCAGGACCGGACGGCTCACCGCAGGCAGGTGCGGGACCAGATTGCCGCAACAGGCCAGCTGGCGGGACTGACCGGCTGTGACGTCCGCAGCATCGGTGTCGATGACATTCGCTCGCTGAAGCTTGTGCAGCCGATCGTGAAGGTTCAGGAATCCATGTTTGCGGGCGTTCCGATTTTCGGAGAAGGCCGCATCGCCGTCTTTCTGCCGATTGCCCGCGAGCAGGGGCAGCAGGCTTACTGCTCCTTTACGATCTCCGGCTGGCGGATTCTGGCAGCCCGATTGAAGGAACTGTTTTCGCTCGAACTGCCGACAGCTGAAAATGGTGTTCCGGAGGCTGAAAAATCCGATACCCACAGCTGCTTCGTGAATCAATCGAAGGTGGAATGCATCAGGAACGTGGTGTATTACCAGCAGGATTCCGGATTTGAGCTGGAACTGTCCGGGTTTCGCTGCACGGCCTGTGGAGCCGTGGTCAGCGAAGAAGGGCGGAAGAAGAACAAACTGGGTGGTGCCAATGGCAGCGGGATCGCCAAAGCGAAATGCCCAAAGTGCAGCGGCAAAATGGGTGAAGAGAAGTTGTTCCGTCTGAAGAAAGCTGCTGAAAAGCCAGCGGCCGAGTGATCAGTGGGCTGCTGGCCTCAAAGGCTGCTCCATCACCAGATAGCCGGCATCCCGGAAACCCAGGTTTCGGTAGCACTCCTGCGCCGCCGCATTGCTGTGTTCCACGTACAGTCGCAGACACACCGGATTGTCTTCCTGCTGCACCACTGCCGTTGCGAATTGCAGCAGCCGCTGGAAGACCTTCCGGCGGCGGCAGTCTGACTGCACATAGACGCTCTGCAGCCAGATCATCCAGCCATTCCGCCAGTCGCTCCATTCGCGAGTCAGCATCAGTTGGCCGATGACCAGTTCGTCAGTTTCGGCAACGAAGTAGCGGACTTCAGGGTACCGCTGCAGACCTCCCTGCACTCCGGCCAGCACCAGGTCCCGATCGAGCTGTCGCTGTTCAGTTTCCCACGCGAGTCGGCAGTTGAACTCGGCGAGGATTGCGGCGTCGCTGAAATCAGCCGTTCGGAATCTGAATTCCATGGTCAGGGTCCTGAGCACAGTTCGATGACGTGGTTGTCGGGATCGAGCAGAAACACCTGCACGGCACCATCAGGTCTGAGTTTGGCGTCGTCCATCAGTGGAACGCCTGCGGCCTTCAACTGAGCCGCTGCGGTTCGCGCATCAGGCACGGCAAACGCGACGTGGTGGTTTCGAGTGCTGCGCTGCAGAACTTCGACCGGGAAGCCGGCCGGGCCACTGAGATCATGTTCCAGGATCAGATGGATCAGTGTGGCGCCGGCCTGAAACCAGCAGCCGGCGAAACTGAAGGCTGGTCGCGGCACTTCCTGCATGCCGAGCACATCCACGTAAAAGCGGCGACTGCTGGCAAGATCCCTGACAACGAATGTGACGTGATCAAGCCGCAGTACTGTGACGACAGAGGCCGGCATTGACGGGTTCCTGTGCTGGGAGTCGAACTTCCGGGAAGACAACCCGCGGAAATTACGGAGCAGAGTTGGCGCGAACGTAGATGTTTGCAAACTGAGCAGGACCGGCCGCTGACAGTGAAAACGCGGTTTGCGTCGCCGCAGCATCCGCCAGCACCGTTTTGCCATTCACCTCGATCGACACACGACCGGACTTCACCTGCAGCTGGATGCGTGCCCAGTCGCGGCCACCCAGTTGCTCGGGCGACAACTGCTGGCCGGCAACCGTCACCGACTGACAGCCGTCACCCGGTCGTACATCCACAAGAAATGTTCGCTCGGCAATCGCTTCCTGACTGAGCAGCACAGTGTCCGCTGCGACAGTTGCGCGACCGTCGTAATTGAGCGTCCAGTCGTGCGCCTGCCAGTGCTGAGCCCCGGCAGCCGTCGGCAACCAGCCACGCAGATTCAATCCCGTGTAAATACTGCGAAAACCTCGCGATGCCACCGCCACGTGCTCAGCCGCTACCGGAGTCTCCGGCAGTTCCTGAATCCGCAGGTTGCGGTACTGCACCGTACCACCTTCCGATTCAATGCAGATGTAACCCTTCCGCGGACTGGCGTCCGTACCGCGAGTCACGACTTTGCCGTTCACCGCCAGACTGATCGCCCCGTCACGACACTCAATCCGATAATGATTCCACTCAGGAGACGCCTTCGCTCGCTCCTCGGTTGGAAACGCGCGACTGCCACCACGCCCATTCACCGGAGTCATCGTCGCTCCGTGAATCGGAAAGATGTCCCCGTGAGTGGTGTGTCCCTTACCCTGTCCATACCCATGATCCAGCACCTGCACTTCAATGCTGCGATGAAACGGTACGCCCTTCGACGTGATGTCGTCTGCCCACACAAAAATACCGGCGTTCCCGCCCGGCACCATGTGCCGCCACTCAACCTCAAGAATAAAATTCTGGTACATTCGCTCCGTACGCAGCTCGCCCGTCGGCCGGCCGCTGCACACCAGCATCCCCTCCCGTATGCTCCAGGTGTCCCGCGGCGTATTTACCAGCACCCAGCCTGACAAATCACGCCCGTTGAACAACGGCTGAAAGCCGTCCTGAGCCACCACCGCAGGCGGAGCAGCAGGGAGCAGGCAGAGCAGGGCAAGTGACGTCAGGATTGCGCGGCTGGATGTCATGGCGGGAAGCTTTCAGCAGTCGGGAAGAATGTCAGTCGGTCACAACAGATTGCGTGGCGTGACCGTTCACTTTTTTAAGTGGAAGTAAGCGTGAATGTGTGGCTGGCCGCGGAAATACCAGACCATTTCGGGGCTTTCAATCTGCCACGTGTCCCACACCCGATCGTTGCCGATGTCATAGCGACCGGCAAACCAGGAAACATGCAGCTGATCCACCAGACCGCGTTCCTGAATGGTCTGCATGGTGGCCACGACGTCGTCTGCACGGAACATCGCCAGCATGCGTTTCATGGTGTCCAGAAACAGCTGCTTCTGGTCTGCACTGAGGCTTGAGCAGGCCAGTC
>SXXK01000480.1 GCA_005791255.1 Planctomyces sp. | reverse complement strand
CCTGCCGATCGGGAACTCGATGTGGAATCCGCCGTGGTTCCGGCAGCCAATGCTGAGCAGATGCGGAAACTGTTCAAA
The DNA here is from genome assembly GCA_005791255.1 of Planctomyces sp. Lineage (GTDB taxonomy): Bacteria > Planctomycetota > Planctomycetia > Planctomycetales > Planctomycetaceae > SXXK01. The sequence continues at coordinate 5,582 of SXXK01000480.1, read as the reverse complement.
AGTGACATCGGGACCCGCGACCTCCGGTTCAACACCAGCGTCACTCCCGAAGATGACGCATTCCCGGCGGGATCAGGTCCGGCTTCGACCAGCCTGATGTACGAAACTGTGCAGCTGTCCGCAGACGGTAAGGTCTACGGACAGGTGAATCTGCATGATGAACGAACAGGTCGGTATCGTGAGGTGTTGTCCCTGCGGGTTCATTTCCTGCAGGATGGCGTGAAAATGGGATCAGCACGGGTCGCTCCAAACGGATCCTTCTCCGTGCCGGACCTGAAGCCTGGGATCTACGGGCTGGTCGGTGTGGGTCGCGACGGTGTTTTCGGAATTGGCATCGAAGTCGTGGCTTTCAAGGCTGCAGCGGTGAATCCTGACGGAACTTTTGTGCCTGTCCGACTGATGCTGGACCCAGGTCTGTCGGTGGGATCGATCGGCCCTGCGCATCTGAATTCAGAGAATCTGACATCCTTCATGGGCAGTGGTCAGGCAGCGGGCGATACGGCCCCCACAAACACCGCTCCCTCAGCCCCGGCCGCTGCCGCGGGTTCAGCCGGATCTGCACCGGGTGGTGGAGGTGCTAGTGGTGGCGGCGGGTTAGGTCTGCTGCTTGGCGGTGCTGCGATCGGTGGTATTGCAGGCGGCCTGATCCTTGAAGGCGACCCGGCTACTCCGGATGGCTGACTCCTCGCGGCAGGAACATTGCTTTGACTCAAACCCCGGCTGGATCAGCCGGGGTTTTTGTTTTTGCGGCCGGAATATTTCGCATAATTGGAAAACCCGCACCAACCGACCTTATGTGGCGAAATTCCAATCGATTGGTCCCAGAAAAAACCGCCGGCGGTTTACTCAAGTGCCAGAGTGCATGTTCAGGTGGTTGAACAGCGTTTTGTGACAACTCAAGTGCCAGCCAAAGACTGTCGTTGAGGTTTTGTGTTGTTCGCGAAACACCGCGTGTGGTCTTTTTGCGTTCTGCACCACCTGTCACCACAGGCAAAATACAAGGGACAGGCAGTACAGGCTGAAGAATAACAATGCGCAAAGCGGGCAGTTTCAACTGCTTAACAGTGTTCGTATTGATCTAAACGGCAATTTCTGCCAAGAATGAGATTTATCCTGCGGACGGTTTGGTTCGCTGGACAAATGGATGGAGCTGTCGGGGATCCCCTGCAACTTCACTTTTTCGCTACTGGAACCGTAAAATGACAACTCGCTGGCCAATTGGATCCGCATGCGTCTCGGGGCTTGCAGGCCTGGCATTCGTCTGTTCGGCGGTCCTCGCGGACGATCCCGCGGGAACTCGACTGGCGACAGCCAGCGGCAAAGCCACCGAAACTGCAGCGACCGCACAGAATGATGAAACTGGCGGCTTTGCAAATCCTGGGTTCTCCGCACGCCTTGGGCAACCAAGGCCGGTTCGGGCTATTCCCCGTCGGCTGCAGCCACCCTCAGGTGTCAAACTGCTGCCTCCGGAAGAAATCCTGAAAAACCGTTCCCACGACATCATCCTCGACGCCAATGGCGCATTCACGGGTCGAATGTATTCGATCACGTCCGAAGGACTGCTGCCTGCTCGCGGCATGAGCGTCCAACTGCTGACCGACGGCGGAATGGCAGCCCAGACAACCACTGATGACACCGGATTGTTCACGGTCACGGGACTGCCACAGCAGGCAGACGTTGGCGGAATATTTGCCTCCGGGCCTGCTGGCATCGTTGTTTATGGTGTGCGGATGGTACCGGCAACTCCGGAATTTCCGGCAGACCGCGAAATCGACGTCGAATCCGCTGTTGTTCAGGTCGTGGACTCACCGCTGGCACAGCAGCTGATACGTGGTGGCATCGGGACTCGTGATCTGCGATTCAACGGCCCGGTGACAGCCGAAGACACTAAGTTTCCCTACGGCGAGGGTCCGATCGCGACCAGCATCGGACACGACAGCGTGCAGATTGCTGCGGACGGCAAAGTATATGGGCAGGTGAATCTGCTGGATGAACGCACCGGTCGGTTGCGCGAAGTCCTGTCGATGCGTGTGTATTTTCTGCGTGACGGTGTGGAAATCGGCTCTGCCCGGGTAGCACCCAACGGTGCATTCTCTGTGCCTGGTCTGCAACCCGGAATCCACGCCCTGGTGGGCGTCGGGCGGGATGGAGTGTTTGCGATTGGCGTCGAGGTTCTGCCGTTCAAGGCTGCCGCCATGAATGCCGCCAACGGCTTTGTTCCGGTGCGTTTAATGCTGACCACCGAAATTGCCGTAGCACCGGTGGGAGCCGCCAACATCAATTCCGAGAATTTTGGGGAGTTTTTTGATCCAGCCATCGCTGGTTTGGCCGAACCAATGGGACCCGCGGCCGCTGCTGCTGCTGCTGCTCCTGCAGCACCTGGTGCAGCGGGTGTCAGCGGTGCTGGTGGCGGTTCGGGTGGTGGTGGCGGACTGCTGGGACCACTGCTGATCGGCGGTGCCATCGGCGGGATTGGTGGAGCCATCATCGCCGAGGGCGATCCGGCAACGCCCAGCAAATAATCACCCAACCGACTTTGACAACTCAATCAGACCCCGCGGAGATTTCACCTTTCGCGGGGTCTGTTCACGCGCCCGGTGGCCGATAACTCCGGCAAACCTCAGGCACCGTCTCAAGACGCAGTCCCCCGATCAGTTCGATACACCAGGGTACTGCCGGCATCACAGCCGACAGACATTCGCGAATCGCCCGCGGCTGGCCAGGCAGATTAATAATCAGAGCTTTACCTCGAATACCCGCCGTTTGACGGCTCAGAATGGCCGTAGGCACCTTTTCCAGCGAGACTTTACGCATCAATTCGCCGAAACCCGGCAGCATTTTCTCGCATACATCGCCGGTTGCCTCCGGCGTCACGTCTCGAACTGCCGGACCGGTCCCGCCGGTAGTCACAATCAGACAACACTGCGTTTCGTCCGCCAACTTCCTCAGTTCCGCAGCAATCAGATGCCGATCATCAGAGACGATTCGCGACACTGGCATCCAGGGACTGCTCATAAGTTCAGTAAGGTAAGCCTGGATTGCCGGACCTCCGCGATCCTCGTAGTCACCTCGACTGGCGCGGTCTGAAACGGTAAGAATTCCGATGATGGCTGCCTGTGACATGGAGCTGCCTGGCTTTCTGGCGGAGGTTTTGGAAACTGATTCTGCGAGGGAATCGGGCTGAAGATTCATTGAATTTGTTTCACAACGATCATAGTCCGTCTATGATGCAGCGATTGCGCAACGAGGAATGGTAGCAGACTCCTTCTGAAAACTGAGATCCTGTGACTCTGCAGCGTGCGGTGTATTTTGCGCTGACTGGAGAATGTCGCGGGGCATGGATTTTCTGTATGTGTGTGTGGCCATTGGATCTTCGTGCTGGACACTACTCACGTTCCGAACGAAACCTGTATGTCGAACACTTCTTCCATCCCCACATCGGCTCCTTCCTTCCTGGAGTCGGACCAGTCCCATTCCGCTGCATCAGCAGAACCGTTGCGTGCGGGCCGCGGTCCGATTGAGGTTGCCGCTTCGAACCTTGAGTTTGCCGAGTTGCAGCTGGCCAGCTATCTGGCGGACCGGAATTCGGTATCGCCCGACTGGCGTGACTATTTTGACGAGCTGAAGGTTGTGGATTCGGGACTGACGGCCGAGGCCATGGAGGTTCCGTTTCAGGCTGAGAGCATATTCCGGCGTTCTTCCGGTCGTGTTGATCCGGGTGCATCAGACGCGGCGATACTGCAGGAGCGTCTTGAGCAGTTGATCCGCAGTTATCGGGTGCGTGGTCATATCATAGCGAAGATTGACCCCTTGAACGCTGAGCGTCCGCGCCCTGCGGAGCTGGATCCGGCATTTTACGGATTCACTGAAGAGCACATGGACCGTCGTTTTTCGACACAGTGGTCTGGCGGACCGGATGTCCGCACTTTGCGGCAGATGGTCACGTGGATGCAGACAACGTACTGTCGCTCCATCGGCGTGCAGTACATGCATATCGACAGTCTGCACGTGCGACAGTGGCTGCAGGACCGCATGGAGCGTACCGCCAATCGGCTGAAGCTGTCCCGTGCCGAACAGCTGCGGATTCTGGAACGGCTCAGCGATGCTGTGGTCTTCGAAGAGTTCGTGCAGAAGAAGTATGTCGGGGCGAAGAGCTTTTCCCTGGAGGGTGCCGAGAGTCTGATTCCGCTGCTGGACATGGCGATTGAGCGCGCCGGCAGCCAGGGGATTGACCTGTGTGTTCTGGGGATGGCTCATCGTGGCCGTCTGAACGTGCTCGCCAATATCATGGGCAAAAGCCCATCGAAGATTTTCCGTGAGTTCGATGACGTTGATCCGCAACTCAAGATGGGTCGCGGGGACGTCAAGTACCATCTGGGTTACAGCAGCGACAGGATGACCTCATCCGGGCAAAGTGTGCATCTCACACTCTGCTTCAACCCCAGTCACCTCGAATTCGTAAACCCTGTGGCGCTGGGTCGGCTGCGAGCGAAGCAGGATCGGAATCAGGATTTTGACCGCAGGAAGAGTTTCTGTATTCTGATTCACGGTGACGCTGCATTCGCCGGAGAAGGCGTGGTTCAGGAAACACTGAATCTCAGCGAACTGCCTGGTTATCAAACTGGCGGAACGCTGCACGTCATTGTGAACAATCAGATTGGCTTCACCACTTCAGCATCTGAAGCTCGATCCTGCACTTATGCTACGGATGTGGCTCGCATGCTGCAGATCCCGATCTTCCATGTGAACGGGGAAGACCCTGAGGCTGTTGCTCAGGTGGTTCAGCTGGCCATGGATTTTCGCCAGAGGTTCCAGCGGGACGTCGTCATTGACATGTACTGTTTCCGTCGACGCGGTCACAATGAAAGCGACGAGCCGGCATTCACTCAGCCGACGATGTATCAGGTCATTCGAGCTCGTCAGACTGTCTTCAGCAGTTTCCTCGAATCGCTGGTCAGTCTCCGCGAAGTGACTCGGGAAGAGGGTCTGGAAATTGTGGCTCGACGGGGTCGTGTGCTGGAAGCCGAGCTTGAGGAAGCGCGCAAGGAAGGCTTCAAATACCTGGAAGACACAGGTGGCGGGATCTGGAAGGGGTATTTTGGCAGCTCGGCTCGCAATGCCGATTCGCCGCCAACTGCGGTCTCCGCAGAAACCCTGCGCAGCGTCATGACAACTCTGACGACTCCGCCGGTCGACTTTACTCCGCATCCCAAGGTTGAGGCTGTGCTGAAGGCGCGGCGGGACATGGGTGCCGGAGAAGCGATGTTTGACTGGGGTGGTGCTGAACTGGCTGCTTTGGGAACACTGGTCGCCGAGGGAACTCGACTGCGTTTCAGCGGCCAGGACGTTCGACGCGGTACCTTCAGCCATCGTCATGCCGGGCTCTATGACGTGAAATCCGGCAAGTCGTGGATTGGTCTGCGGGATGTGGCGGCGAAGCCGGAAATCGTTGACATCTACAACAGCCCGCTGTCTGAAGTGGGTGTGCTGGGATTTGAATACGGCTACAGCCTGGACTGCCCGGACGGGCTGGTGCTGTGGGAAGCGCAGTTCGGTGATTTCGTTAACGTCGCTCAGGTCAT
>SXXK01000479.1 GCA_005791255.1 Planctomyces sp. | reverse complement strand
GGAGCATATTCCCGTATACGGGGCTGACAACCACATGCGTCTGACTGGCACGCACGAGACTCAGTCGATCGACACGATCAGCTATGGCGTGTCGGACCGTGGGGCATCGATTCGTATTCCGGTGGCGACAGTGACCAACGGCTGGAAGGGCTGGCTGGAAGACCGTCGTCCGGCATCCAACGCGGATCCGTACAAGGTGGCTGCAGAAATTATCCGCACCGTGAAGTCCGTCAAGGTCTGACGTGTTGTGCGGCGAGCCAGTCGCTCCTTTGAAACGGCAGCGCCGTGATTCGGCGGCGGCTGGAACTGGGAGTCACTGCTGACCGCAGGAGCAATCCTGCGGTCATCCTCCCGGGCTGTTCAGTCTCACGGCTGAACAGCCTTTTTTCTGCGCTCGCGCCCGAGTCTGGACAGGGGGAGTGTGGGTGTCAGGGCTGTGGGCGAGGGCCGGTTCTGCGGGCCAGCCATGATTCAGCCGCGGTGGTCCACGAACTGACCTGTGAGCCGGCGACGGGTCTGAGGCCATACCCGTGTCCGCCGGACTCGTAGACGTGCAGTTCAGCGGGCACATTCAGCTGCCTGAGCCGGGCATAGAACATGACGGAACTGAGTGAAGAAGCGTGGTCGTCGTGCGTGTGCACGAGAAAAGCCGGAGGGCAGGAAGCGTCAATCTTCAGTTCAGGCAGCAGGCTGCCTGATTTTTCATCCCACAGATTCCATGGGTAGATCAGCAGTCCAAAGTCCGGCCGTGGCGATTGCTGGTCAACAGCGTCGTCGGAGGTATAAGTGCGGTGCTGACCGGCACATAACAGTCTGGCTGCGGCCTGCCCACCGGCCGAGAACCCGGCAACCCCGATTCGACTGGGGTCCAGCTTCCATTCGGCCGCTCGCGAGCGAATCAGTGAGATGGCGCGCTGCGCATCCTGCAGCGGTTTTTTCCACGGTTCCTGAACTTCCTGATCGGCAACTCGGTATCGCAGTACGAACGCGGTGATGCCCTGCTGATTGAGCCATGAGGCGACTTCGGAACCTTCCTTGTCGGTGACGACGCGACGAAATGCTCCGCCAGGAAGAATCAGCACCGCCATACCATTGGGCTGCGAGGCCATGTGGATGGTGATTGCGGGGCGAGTGATATCTGTGACGCGTGTGACACGAGGTATTTCAGTTTCCCGAAATGGAAGCGTCCGGCCTGCCTCCAGTGTGGATTCTCCGGGGGCGTAACCTGGCCACAATGGCTGCAGGTCGTCACTGGCCGAGAGTCGGCCGGCAGCCAGGACCAGAATCGCAGTCAGCAGGAGCCAGGGCAGACGGTACGCCGGAGTCTGTTTTTGCATTTGCAGAGCTTTCGAATCGGGAAGCTGCAGGGCCACTACTGATGCGAGCCGGCATTCACCGCTGCGGGTTCAGCGGCAGTTGGTTCGGACTGAGTTTCCGGAGAGAAGCGGGTCACGACGGTGCGGGCCTGTTTGCCCTGCTCCTGCAGGTAGCGGACCATGGGCTCGGTATGACCGTGGGTCACCAGAATCTGTTCGGCTTCAGTTTGCTGGATGGCGTTCAGCAGACCGGGCCAGTCGGCGTGATCTGACAGTGGAAATCCACGGTCGACGGACTGCCAGCGTCGCGTGGCGCGAGTCAGCATCCAGCCGGAGGCCATCGCTGTGGAGGCTGCCGAGAAACGATTCATCCATGAGGATTCAGCGGCACCCGGCGGGCAGATCAACAGGACTCCGCCCCACTTTTTGCGGGCTGGTGCCTGACTTACCAGAAATGTTGGTGGCAGCGGCACACCGCTGGCTCGGTACTCGCCGTTCAGTTCTTCCACGCTGGAGTGACAGAAGATGGGACCGATGGCCGGATTGACGCCGGCGATCAGTCGCTGAGCTTTCCCGAGTGAGTAGGCGAAGATGACGGCGGGAATGTCGGCATCGCGGCAGTGAATCCACCATTGATTGATATCGGCGAATACGGACTGCTGGGCGGGCCAGCGGTAGATTGGCAGGCCAAATGTTGATTCTGTGATGAACGTGTGACAGCGTACTGGTTCGAATGGCGTGCAGGTTGGATCCGGTTCGGTCTTGTAGTCGCCACTGACCACCCAGACCTCACCCCGATACTCAACTCTGACCTGAGCAGACCCGAGCACATGACCGGCGGGGTGCAGCGACAGTTGCACTCCATTCATCTGCTTTGTTTCGCCATATCGGATCGTTTCAATGACGGCGGTTGGTCCGAGTCTGGATCTGAGGATCCTTCGACCTTCGTGGGTGCCGAGGTATGCAGCCGAGCCTGGTCGTGCGTGGTCGGCGTGAGCGTGCGTGATAACCGCTTTTTCGACTTTCGCCCAGGGGTCAATGTAGAACCCGCCCCTGCGGCAGAACAGTCCTGACGGGGTTTCCTCGATCAGCGGATCAGCGGGCATGAAAATACCGTCAGAGCTCGGGATCGATGGGCTGGCGAATGACGCTGGTGACGCAGGCGTCAGACTTTGGGCTTGAACTGGTCTTTCTTCCGCTGCATTTCCTGAGCCTGTCTGCGACGTTCTTCTTCCTCAGGCGCGAATACGGGGCGTCGCGGGTTGTCTCCGTTTGCACCACCCATCTGGGGAATCGCCAGTTGTCCTTCGCGCCACTCCCAGCCGAGGGGTTCGCTGAGTTCGATTTTGGCGAGGAAGGCCCACGGGGTATCGGGATGCTCTTCGATAATGCGGTTGAGATACATCAGGGCCTTGTCATGCATTTTGCGGACATTGGCACCACCCTCGATCTTTTCAGAGGGCTGCAGCAGCCATTGATTGCTGCCTTCCTTCTCGAACCGCCTTGGACTGGACTTCATTTCGGCCAGCAATGAGTTGTAGCCATAGGCACGCACACGCATTGCCAGCACTCGCCCCATGGCCAGATCGTACTGTGCACGCCAGCGGTCGGTGTCCAGTTTGTCGCGGTGCTTCTCACCCACTTCCAGAGCCTCGTGGACACGCTGCAGAAAGTAATCGAGCACTGCCAGAGGCTTCTGTGCTTCAGTGATCTGTTCGCGGAGAATGTTATCATTGTTTGCCTGGAAGGCACGCTGCGGTATGGGTACCGGCTCGTTGACAGCCAATTGGGCCGCGGCAATCAGGGCCTGCTTGGCCAAATTGCTTTGCAGCTGCTTGCGGTACTCAAGCCCGGGGCGATAGTCCGGAGCATACTGCCGCATGATCTGCGGATCCCATTTGCGCACTGTTGTGTCATCTGCAACGAAGAAGATGCCACCGGTTTCGGCGCAGAGGCGAGACAGGGTGTAAGGTCCGTATCCCGAAGACATCCGCTCAAGCTGCTGAGCATTGGCAGTCCAGAACGGCAGCTGCAAACCTTCGGCCAGGGGCGTTTCCGGGCCCTGATCAGCGTCCGGCAGGTCATCTTCGAATTCCGTGCCATCCGGAGCTGTCCACTTCACGTGCACAAAGCCCTTCTGACGACCGAACGGGGAGGAATTTCCGATACAGTAAACCCGCACGCCTTCCCGGCTGAGTTTGCGGACGGTGTCTTCAAGGATGGCGTAACTGTCTCCGCCGAAGTCGTCGCCACGTTCGTCCGTGACAATGATGAACATCATGTTGGCACGCATGCGACGGCGTACCGGAGCGTACTGCTTGAGCGCCACATTCAGAGCAGTAAACACGTTTTCAACCCCGGAGACATCACTTTTGATGGTTTTCACGGCCTTGATCAGTTCGTCAATGTCACTGGAAGGTTCTTCCATCAGGACATGCACGTCTTTACCGTAGCCGACGATTCCTGTGCGGAGTGCTTCTTTGGTGTCAATGTCATCCATCAGGCCCAGTTGGCGATACACGTTTTCGAAACGTGCCAGGATCTCTTCGCGACGATGTTCGAGGGAAATTGATTCGTCAAAGAGCCAGACGGGCAGGGTTCGGCGCTGACGCAGTGAAGCGGCAATTTCCAGCGTCATCCGATCTACGGCGCCTTCCGTGCCGCCGGGATGTTCGGTCGTGCCGGTCAGATCAATGTTCTCAATCGTTTCCGCTTCGCTGGGCATCGTCAGAGCCTCGAAGGTTTCAATCTTTGGATTGACGATGGCACTTTCAATGCGACGGATCTCTTCGCGGTGGTTGTCGAGTCCCTTGCTTTGAGCGATTGCGGCAGAAGCACCCTGGATGTTGAGATTGCTCATGCTGCCCAGTTGTTCGGTGGGCTCGCTGTCGATGACGTACTCTTCCGCCTGCACTTCTTCCTGTTCGATGCTGGAGGTGAGGTTGAGTTCCGGGAGGAGAATTTCCGGCAGAGTGACAGTCAGCAGCAGCAGGAATATGCAGGCGTGCAGCAGCAGGCTGATACCCCATGCGGGCACGGCATCGTACAGTGCCCAGACCAGCGACTGGTCGGCAGTATCCTCGGACGTGGCACCGTTCGCACCGGCGATGTTCGCCGAGTTGGCGGATCCTGAGATTTTGGCGGGGATTGTGCTCACAATTCGGCTCCGATCTGCAAAGCAGGGGACCGGAAGACGTCTGCGGGATCCATCGTGGAGTCCGCTGGCATGATATCTTCGACTTTTCCTGAGGGAATGCTACATGCCGCGGCTGTCCGGAGCAATCTTTTGGACAGGCTCCGGTACGGGAATCCGCGGGAATTCAGCATTTCTGTGACCACCTTCACGCTCCGGCTGACGGATTATGTTCGGGGGAATCTGGCGGAACTTCGTTTTTTTCACGGGTTTTCTCCTCTGAAAAGGGGATTGCCGGCCTGCGGGGCGCGAGTGCTGAAATTTTGTATACTGCTTTGGCGGGTGTCAGAGTTGCTGCGTGCGTTCGCGAGGGTGCTGGCATTCGTATTCCGCCTTGCGGAGCAGCGTCTGAGACTTTGCGATGGCGTCAAGGAGGGTTCTGACGCGGGCTCGGATGGTGCTGATGAACTCTTCTTCGACGCGTTCCGCCACGGGGTCATTCCATTGCTGGCGGGTTTCCAGCCATGTGTGTTCAAGGCGACAGAGAGCATCATCCAGTCGGGCACCGGGACTGGTCATGTCAAGGCGTTTCATGTGGGGGTTCCTGCGTGAAAGCGACGAGGTCCTGCGGAATCATCTGGAGTGTGCCCTGTCTGTCGACGCAGGCGAGTGTGGAGTCGGCTTCGGCCAGCAGTTCTTCACCGCGGAACAGCTGGTAGGAGTGTTCAAGTCGGACAGTGGTGGTGCGTGAGATGCGTGTGTGGAGCGTCAGCAGGTCATCGTATCTGGCGGGGCGTCGGTAGCGTACCTGCACTTTGGCGACGACGAAGAACAGCCCCAGCTCTTCCATGCGTCGATAGCTGCCACCCTGGGTCCTGAAAAGTTCCATACGACCGATCTCGAAGTATTTGACGTAGTTGGCATGGTGCAGGAATCCCATGGCATCCGTTTCGCTGTAGCGGACTCGGATTTCGATCTGATGTTCACTGATCATGTGCGGTTGTTTCCCCGATTTTTCTGTTGAACAGCAGTCGGAAGGAGATTGGGAGGCAGCCAAGTGCGAGGAAGGCGGTAAGAGTTTGCCAGTTCAGGACACCGGCTGTTCCCTGTGATTCGAGGGTTTTGAGTGAGGGCAGACTGGCTCCGGCGGCCACGAAGACAGCCGTGCCGGGCAGCATTCCAAGCTGGCTGGCCCACCAGAAGGTGCGGAGTCGGATTGGTGACAGTGCGAGCAGGATATTGACCAGAAAAAAGGGAATGGTTGGAACCAGTCTGAGCAAAAGGACCACGGCAGCTCCGTTGCGTTCGACGGAGAGCAGCAGTTTTTGCTGCTGGTGTCCGTAGCGGGCCAGCATCGCGTCTCGCAGCAGGCTGCGGCTGATGAGGAACGCACATGTGGCACCAAGTGTGGATGCGAAGCTGATCACCACGAATGCGGACCAGAATCCGAACAGCCAGCCTGCAGCCATCGTCATCAGTGCAGCGGCCGGGATGCTGGCTGCAGTGACTGTCGTATATCCTGCGAACAGGATACCGAGTGCGACTGCGGTGTGCTGGCGACACCATGTGCGAACCGTATCGTCATGAGCGGCCAGCATCTGCAGGCTGAGGAACTGCGGCAGCAGCCACCACGCGGCCAGCCAAAGCAGAGCGACAGCCGCGAGCAGCGTTAGTCGGGCTCTGATTTTGTTGGCTGCTGGCATGAACGGTGGGCTTTCAGTGTCTGCCGGTCACTTGTGTTGATTCAGGAAACTGGTGGCAGTGACTGTAAATACGCCAGCGCCTGCGGGAGATCGGCAAAAGGTTTCATGACAAAGTCCGTTTTGGTGTTTTCCAGCAGCATCAGCGTTCGCAGCATTTCCTGCATGTTGGCTGCGAGCGAGCACAGCACTGTTTCGCCACCGCACTGTCGGACCTTGCGCGCCAGTCGGATCAGAATGCCAACGAAAGTGGACCCGAAATACTCCAGTCGCGAGAAGTCAACCAGCAAATGACGGGCTCCGGGCTGGCTGAGCAGTCGGTAGGCTTCGTTGTACGCGTTTCGAACGTCGGAATCCCGGAATTCCATAAACGGACCGTTGACTGTCAGCAGCAGCGTGTCGGCGGAGACTTCAAATTCAAACAGTTGTTTGTTCTGGGACATTCCGGAAATCCAGTCACTCAACAGTCGGTTGGCTGAAAGCGCAGGTGGCAGTTTAGTGGTTTCGGCATGGGAATTTCCAGAGAATTCAGGGGACGGATTTTTTTCCGGACTCGATGACTCGGATCGTCTGCCACGCGCCGGCTCGGTACCGCAGCACCATCAGCAGTCCGGCCACGATAATATTGGCGGAGGCCGCCAGCCAGAGCCAGCGGAGCTGTCGGTCGAAGTGTTCAGTGACGAGCCAGGCCGGAAGCACCATGACCAGCCAGCTGCAGGCGAAGGTGAGCAGCATCGGGAACACGGTGTCTCCGGCGCCGCGCAGGGCTGACGAGAAAACAACGGCGAGTGCGTCAAAGACGGAGTACACAGCGACGAATTGCAGCAGGACTTCCGCCTGTGCCGCCAGCGGTGCAATGCTGGCACCGGCATCCGAGGAAAAGAAGAAGAACGGCTGCATCGCAGCTTGTGGAAAGAGCACCAGCAGCAGGCCGGTTCCGCCGGTCCAGAGGATTCCCAGACCCGCGGCCTGCCATGTGGTGCGGCGAGCCAGTGCGATCTGGCCGGCTCCCATATGATGTCCGACGAGTGTCTGGATCGCCGTGCCAAACCCGAGCAAAGGGATGAAGATCAGGCCGTTGATGCTGAATGCGATGTTGGTGGCGGCCAGTGCAGTACTGCTGATTCGGCCCACCAGCAGCAGGAATGCGGCAAAGCCTGAGTTATCGACAAAAAAATGGAGGCCGTTGGGCAGCCCGAATCGCAGGTAGCGAAACAGCAGTTCGCGGTCCAGTCGACACTCGGCCCGAAAAGGCAGTTTTTGTGACCTGGCATCCTGACGCAGCAGCACGAGGTAACACGCCAGTTCGGTGCAGCGAGCACTCACTGTGGCGATCGCGGCCCCGCGAATTCCCAGCTCGGGAAACGGCCCGATGCCATAGACCAGCAGGTAGTCGACGGCAAAGTTCCAGACCACAGCCTGCATACTGACCAGCATCACAACACCGGTTCGTCGCTGTCCGCTGAACCAGCAGCTGCAGGCTACGGCAATCAGCGTGATCGGACTGCCGGCACACAGAGTATTGAAGTACTGTGCTTCGAATTCCGCAACCGCCGGGGCATGCCCTGTCAGTGCCAAAAACGGTCGTGTCAGGGGCAGCAGGGCCACCAGCAGCAGGCCTGCGGCCAGTGCCAGCCAGCAGGACTGCCAGAAGGCGGCCAGCATTCGTTCAGGTTTCCCGGCACCCTCATACTGCGAGATGAATGTATTGGCGTACAGGACCACTCCCATGGGCACACAGACAACGGTCCAGTACAGCATTGAAGCGGGCGTTACGGCAGCCAGTGCGTCTTCAGAACAGCCCGCCAGCATCGCACGGTCTGTGGCATTCATCAGTGACTGCGTCCCGGAGCTGAGCATCAGCGGCAGTGCCACTCGGACAAGTTCGCGGAGTGTGCCTGAGGGAAGCTGGTCTGCTTCAGTTGATGCCGAACTCATGGTTGTCCGATGCCGCCCCGGCGGGCCAATCTGCTGGATGTCGTTTTGGTGATCGACCGCCCCAGCCTGCCAGGCGGAAGTCGCGATGATGCGCCGGGGCGCCCTGCCAGTAGCATGGCAGATTCGGGCACGTTACGCCAATCCAGCAGAGCAGACTGGCGGGAGGCGACGGTTGCGGATGTCGCTGTTGGTGAGTTTCTGCTGATTCCGGGGGGATCGTGGCGGATACACGCGGGGCCTGCTTTTGGAAAAAAAACCTGCAGCGAGGTCGACGGAGCTATCCCCTGTAGGGTACTCCCACCAGCACTGACAGGCTTGTCGCCCTCGACTGCCTGGCTGTCCAGGTCCGTCGCAGGGACCGGCTGTATGCAATGAAAATGGCGTTCATTCAAGGGGAATTGGCGGCATTTGGCGCGAATT